>JAJPKH010000157.1 GCA_021323795.1 Acidiferrobacteraceae bacterium
CGACGCCCGCATGACTCGCTCGGGGACTTGCCACCGGTCGTGTATCGGCGGCAACATGAGGTTCAATGTTCTACTTCTGAGGTGTGCGGTTGACGGGGGAGCTTACGGTTAAATCCGGTAATAACCTGCAAATCAAGCTCCATGGCGTCACCATACCTTAACCGTCAATTCCTGGTATTTAGGAGCCGCCAACCAAACCGAAGTCATCCATACCCAAGACGGTTCAACACTGCTTAATACCCAAGTCGACCAACTGATCCAAGCCATGGCGAGCTTCTCCACGAGCCACGGCGGTATCACCTGGGATCAAGCGATCGATCAGAACCCAACCGAGGTGCAGGCGGTGTTGGCGGCGTATTGGCAGTAGCTCGCCCAAAACGAGCGGAAGGCATGGGCCTTCCGCTCGTTTCTTTACGCTGTCACTTCTGAAGATCACGATCCGTTCGTGCTACTAAAGTACGCCGATTAGGTCTTGGGGTGTTCGTATTCCGAGTTCAGCCCGTATAATCGGTGCATGAGCCGACCAACCCGTGCGATCGTGGACGCCGAAGCGTTGCGTCACAATCTCGCGGAAGTGCGCCGGCGCGCGCCGCGCGCCAAAGTGATCGCGATTGTAAAGGCCAACGGATATGGCCACGGTTTACTATGGGTAGCAAAAACCCTTGCGGATGCACGCGCCGATGCGTTCGGCGTCGCGAGCGTGGAAGAAGGTTTGGTGCTGCGCGAGGAGGGCATCGCCAAACCGATCTGCCTGCTCGAGGGATTCTTCGGGCCCGATGAATTGCCGCTGCTCGCGCAGTATGACCTCGCTCCCGTCATCCACCACGAATCGCAGGTTCGTGCGCTTGAAATGGCGCGCCTGGCGCGCGCTCTTTCCGTCTGGATAAAAATCGATACGGGCATGCATCGCCTGGGCTTTGCGCCTTCCGCGTTCCCGGATGTCTATCGGCGGCTCAAAGCTGCGGCGGCGGTGGGCACGATCCGCGTCATGTCTCACTTTGCATCGGCCGACGACCCCGCAAGCGGTGCCGTTACCCAGGCGCAGATCGATACATTCAACGCGGCCGCGGCGGGCGTCGATCTCGAACGCAGTCTTGCCAACTCTGCCGGAATCGTCGCCTGGCCCGCGTCCCATCTCGAGTGGGTGCGGCCCGGAATCATGCTCTACGGCGGCGACCCGCAGGTGGGCGGCGCCGCGAGTACGTTCAACCTACGCCCCGTGATGACGCTGACGACCGCTTTAATTTCCGTTGCGCAACGCAGGAAGGGCGATGCCATCGGCTATGGACCGGAATACCGCTGTCCGGAGGATATGCCGGTCGGCGTCGCCGCCATCGGCTACGGCGACGGCTATCCTCGCCGCATGCCGGTCGGCACGCCGGTGCTGGTGAACGGCAAACGCGTTCCGATCGTCGGGCGCGTCTCCATGGATATGCTCACCGTGGACCTGCGTAGCCAGCCGCACGCGAAGATCGGCGATCCGGTGGTGCTGTGGGGCGCGGATCTTCCGGCCGACGAAATCGCCGCGCGGGCAGGCACGATCAGCTACGAACTCTTTTGTCACGTCGCGAAGCGCATTCCGCGCGTCGCCGTCGATGGCGCTGAAGCGTGAGCCGCGCGAAATCGATTTACGTTTGCAACGAGTGCGGCACGCAGTCGCCGAAATGGGCGGGTCAATGTCCCGCGTGCGGCGCGTGGAACGCGATGACGGAGACCGCGCTCGAGGCATCGGTGCCGCGCGGGCGGCGCGGTTCTATTGCCGGCGCGAGCGCCGCGGCGCAGTCGCTCGGCAGCATTGCTCCGGAAAATATTGTTCGCTTGGGAACGGGAGTCGCGGAGCTCGATCGCGTGCTCGGCGGCGGACTCGTTCCCGGTTCCGTGGTTCTGATCGGCGGCGATCCCGGCATCGGCAAGTCGACGCTGCTCACGCAGACCATGGCGGAAATCGGCCGCAGCGCTCGCGTGCTCTACGTGAGCGGCGAGGAATCCGCCGATCAGATCGCGCTGCGCGCCCAGCGACTCGGCGTCATCGGGCCGAACGCAAGCGACGTCGCCGAGCGGCTGCGTTTGCTCACGGAGAATCGCGTGGAGGACGTGATCGCGTCCGCGCGCGCCGAGCGTCCGCAGGTTATCGTTCTCGATTCCATTCAAACCGTCTACACCGACACCTTGCAGTCGGCGCCGGGCAGCGTCGCGCAGGTACGCGAATCGGCGGCGCAACTCGTGCGGTATGCGAAGAGCACGGGCACCGCGCTCTTTCTCGTCGGCCACGTCACCAAAGAAGGCACGCTCGCCGGCCCGCGCGTGCTCGAGCACATGGTCGATGCCGTGCTTTATTTCGAGGGGGATACGGGCAGTCAATTTCGCATCGTGCGCGCGATCAAGAACCGTTTCGGCGCGGTGAACGAGATCGGCGTGTTCGTCATGACGGACGCGGGCTTGCGGGAAGTGAGCAATCCGTCGGCGATGTTCTTGAGCCGCCAGGGTGACGCGATTCCGGGGAGCGTGGTGCTCGCGACCCAGGAAGGCACGCGACCGTTGCTGGTCGAAGTCCAAGCGCTGGTCGACACGAGCCACTTGGCGAATCCGCGGCGCGTATGCGTCGGCCTGGACGGCAACCGCTTGGCGATGTTGCTCGCCGTGCTGCATCGGCACACCGGCGTCGCCACGTACGACCAGGATGTATTCGTTAATGTCGTGGGCGGTGTGCGGGTGCAGGAAACGGCCGCCGATCTCGCGATTATCGCCGCGACTTATTCGAGTCTGCGCAACCGGCCGCTCGGGAAGGATCTCGTCGTATTCGGCGAAGTGGGCCTGGCGGGCGAAGTGCGACCGGTGGCGCGCGGGCAGGAACGTATACGCGAGGCCGCCAAGCTCGGGTTCAAGCGCGTCATGCTGCCGGCGGCGAACTTGCCGAAGAAAGACGACGCGGACGTTACGCTGATTCCGGTACGGCGTTTGAACGAGGCGCTCGAGCTGCTGGCCTGAATTTTCGCGGAGTTATTTCAAATAAAACTGGAGCCGCGTGCCGGCGACTTCGATGATGTCGCCGTTGCGCAGCTTCGAGCCTTCCGTACCCACCGCCCGGCCGTTCAATTTGGGTTTGTCCTCGCCCTCGGCGGCTTTAAGCAGATAGCCGTCGGGAGCGCGTGCGATGATGCCGGCCGGCTTGCCGGTCCTGCCGAGATTCGTTATCGCCTTGGTCAGCTCAATGCGCTTGCCGCTGATCTTGCCGTTCAAGATGAACAGGGCGGCGACCGGGCGGTCGGTCGGGCCGAACGGCATGTCGGCCGCCGCTACGGCGGTTGCCGCCGGTGCGGCGTTGATCTTGGGCGCGGGTGCGGGCGCCGGGGACGGGGAGGGGGATACGGGACTGATCACCACGGTTTTCGCAAAGTCCTCGCTTCCCGGGCTCGCGGACGCGCGGGTGGATTCGTGCAGATAAACCAGCGAGTGTTGGCCGATCCCCACAGTATCGCCGTTGCGCAAGTGGTGCTTGGCCACGCGCTTGTTATTGATGAAAGTGCCGTTGGTACTGTTCAAATCCTGGATGAAGGAGTCGTCGCCGATCGTAAAGATGTTCGCGTGTTCGCCGCTCACGGCCAGATTGTCGAGCACGATTTCGCAGCCCGGTTTGCGGCC
>JAJPKH010000226.1 GCA_021323795.1 Acidiferrobacteraceae bacterium
CGATCGCGATCGACAACGCGCTGCTGTTCGACGCGGAGCGCGAGCAGACCGCGCGCCTGAAGGCGACGTATCATCGCGCGGCGATCGGCATCGTCGAAGCGACGCTCGACGGGCGGTTTATCGGCGCCAATGACCGCTTCTGCGCCATTACCGGCTATCCCCGCGAGGAACTGCTGAAACTACGCGCCGCGGACATCACCCATGCCGACGACGTCAGTACCGATGCGGCGCTCTATGCCGATCTGCACGCGGGGAAGATCGACTCGTATCGGTTGGAGAAGCGCTACATCCGCAAGGACGGCGCGATGGTGTGGGTGCATCTCACCGTTTCCCTGGTGCACGACGGCCAAGGCCGTCCCGAGTATGCGATCGGCGCGGTCGAGGACATCAGCGAGCGGCGTCGCGCCGAAATCGTCATCCAAGGACAGCGCCAGGCGCTCGAGCAGATGGCGCGCCGCGAGCCGCTCTCGGCGGTGCTCGAAACCCTGGTACACACTTTCGATCGCCAGTCGATGGCCGGCGCTCTCGGCATGGTGCTGTTGCTCGACGCCGATGGACGGGTCCTGCGGCCGGCCGCGGTCGGACGGCTGCCGGCGGAATGGATCGAGACGATCCGCGCCGTGGAGGTCGGCCCGAACATGGCGTCGTGCGGCTCGGCGGTTTTCCGCGGTGAACCGGTTTTCGTCGCCGATATCCGCACCGATCCGCGCTGGGAGTCGTTCCGGGAGCCGGCGCTGCGCCTCGGGTTTCGCGCCGCCTGGTCGCTCTGCTTGCGCTCGAGCGAAAACACGGTGCTCGGCACCTTCGGCATTCTTTACCGCGAGCCGCGCGCGCCGAGCGAGGATGAGTTGCGTTTCACCGAGCTCATCGTCGAGACCGCCGCGCTCGCCATCGAGCGTTACGAGGACGAGAAGTCGTTGCAGCTGCAGGCGCAGGTGCTGAGCCGCATTCACGACGCGGTCGTGATGCTCGATCTCGAGGGCCGCGTGCTGCGCTGGAACGAGGGCGCCGAGCGCATGTTCGGGTTCGCGGCGAGCGAAGCGGTCGGGCGGCATTTGTCGACGCTGTGCATGGCGCAAGCGGAATATTCCTGGCTCGAACGACGCGTCATCAATCCGGTGAAGCGCGACGGCCGCTTCGAGCGCGTGGTGCGTCTGCGCCATCGCGCGGGACGCTCGATGTACGCGCACATGGCGCTGTCGCTGCTGTACGACGAACGCGGCGCGCCGAGCGCGATGGTCGGGTACCTGCTCGACGTGACCGAACGCGTGAGCGCCGAAAAGGAGCTCGGCGTGCGCGTGCGCCAGCAGGCGGCCGTGGCGCGCCTCGGGCAGCTCGCGCTGTCGGCGGTTGATTTGCAGGCGCTGCTCGATGAAGCCGTGCGCATGATCGCGCAGACGCTGGAGGTGCCGCTATGCAAGGTACTCGAGCTCGTACCGGACGGTAAAGCGCTGTTGCTGCGCGCCGGCGTGGGCTGGCAAGACGGCTGCGTCGGCCGCGGGATGGTGAGTACCGGACGCGAATCGCAGGCGGGCTATACGCTCATGTCGACCGAGCCGGTCGTGGTTCCGGACATGAGCGCCGAGACGCGCTTCAGCGGACCGCCGTTGCTGCACGATCACGGCGTGGTAAGCGGGATGAGCATCGTCATTCAGGGCGACGGCGGGCGGCCCTACGGCGTGCTCGGCGTGCACGCCACGAGCCCGCGCAGCTTTACGCCGAACGACGTCAACTTTTTGCAGTCGGTGGCGCATATTCTCGCGACCGCGATCCAGCGCAAGCGCTTCGAGGAGGCCATGCGCGCGGCCCAGGAAGACCTCGAGCGGCGCGTCGATGAGCGCACCGCCGAGCTCGCGCGCGCCAATCAGTCGCTGCGCGACGAGGTTGTCGAGCGCATGGGTGTCGAGAACGCGCTGCGCGATTCCGAGGCGCAGTACCGCATGCTCTTCGAGCGCAATCCGCTCTCCGCGTGGGTGTTCGATATCAACAGCCGCAATATCCTCGCGGCGAACGAGACCGCGGTGTGGCAGTACGGCTACACGCGCGAGGAGTTCCTGCGCATGAGCGTCAACGACCTGCATCCGCCGGAGGAGGCGGGGCGGGCGCTCGATTACGCCGGACAGTTCCCGCCGGAAACGGCGTACATCGGCGTGTGGAAACACCGCAAGCAGGACGAGACCGTGATCGACGTCGAGGTATTCGTCTACGAGGTTCTGTTCCAGGGACGCTGGGCGCGGCTCATGCTCGCGAACGATATCACCGAGCGCCGGCGCACCGAGCAGGAGTTGCGCCTCATCGAAACGATCACGCGCGCCGTCAGCGAAGCCGGCGACGTGGACGCGGCGCTCTACGCCGTGCTGCGCCCGGTTTGCGAAGCGACCGGCTGGGCGCTCGGCGAAGCGTGGCTGCCGGCGCCGGATCAGGCGCGCCTGCGTTGCAGCCGCGCGTGGTATTGCGGGGCCGATGGACTCGAGGAGTTCCGGCAGGCGACGTGGGGCCGGGAGTTCACGCCGGACGAGGGCCTGATCGGGCGCGCGTGGAGCACGCGCCAGCCGCTCTGGATGCCGGACGTGACCGGCGACGCGACCTTCAAGCGCGCCGAAGTCGCGCGCGCGGCCGGGCTGCGCGCCGGCATCGCCTTCCCGGTGCTGGCGGAGAACGAAATGGTGGCGACGCTCGCTTTCTTCCTGCGCGAGCCGCGCCTGGAAGACGAGCATCAGGTCAAGCTGGTGTCCACGATCAGCGCGCAGGTGGGCATCGCCATACAACGCAAGCGCGCCGAAGAGCGACTGCGCGAGAGCGAGGAGCGCTTTCGGCTGCTGGTCGAAGGCGCGCATGACTACGCCATCTATATGCTCGACACCGAGGGGCGCATCGCCACCTGGAACCAAGGCGCGCAGCGCCTCAAGGGTTATGCGGCCGAGGAGGTGGTGGGCCGTCATTTCGCGCTGTTTTATCCCCCCGATGACGCCGCGCGACAGATGCCGCAACGCGCCCTGGCGCAGGCGGCGGCCGAGGGCGTTTTCGAGGGCGAAGGATGGCGCGTGCGCAAAGGCGGCGAACGCTTTTGGGCGAGCGTGACGGTCACGGCGTTACGCGACGCGAACGGCGGCCTGCGCGGATTCGTGAAGGTGACGCGCGACATCACCGAGCGCAAGCAGGCCGAAGAGCGCCTGAGAGAGAGCGAAGCGCGCCTCGCACGCGCCCAGGAATTTTCGCTCCTTATGGTCGCGCACATCGGGCTCGACGGGCGCTGGCTCAAAGTGCCGCCGATGTTCTGCGCCACGCTCGCCTACCGCGAGGAGGAATTGCTGGCCGGCCGGTTCGAGGACGTCACGCACCCGGACGATTTCGCGGCCGAATGGACGCAATGCGAGCGGTTGGTGCGCGGCGAAGCGAAGGCGTTCGATCTCGAGAAGCGCTTCCTGCGCCGCGACGGCAAGGTCATCTGGGTCTATCAAAACACCTCGATCGTGCTCGACGCCGCCGACCGCCCGCTGCACTTCCTCGCGTTTATCCGCGACATCACGCCGCGCAAGGAGGCGGAGGAGCAGTTGCGCCGCAGCGAAATTCAATTGAGCGAGGCGCAGCGCCTCGCTCATCTGGGCAGCTGGGAATGGGATCTCGCGAGCGGGCGGCTCGAATGGTCGGATGAGCTTTACCGCATCTACGGGCTCACGCCGCGCGCGCCCGTGACCTACGACATCTACATGGAGCACGTCCATCCGGAAGACCGGCAACGAGCGAAGGACACCATCGCCGCGGCGTTGGCGTCGCACCAGCCGTTCACGCTCGAAGAACGCATCGTCCGTGCGGACGGCGAGTTGCGTCACCTGCTGAGCCAGGGCGCCGTCGTGACGGACGCCCGCGCAGAAGCATCGCGCCTGGTCGGCGTTTGTCTCGACATCACGGAGCGCAAGCGCGCGGAGGAACGGCTGCGCGATTACGCCCATCGGCTGCAAAGCCTGTCGCAACGCCTGCTCGAGGCGCAGGAAACGGAACGTCGCCGCATCGCGCGCGAGCTGCACGATCAGATGGGGCAGGATCTCTCGGTTATCAAAATCAATCTGCAAGCGCTGCAGCGCCTCCCCGGCGGCGCCGCGATCGCCCCGCATGTCGATGAAACAATACGCGTGGTGGAAGGCGTGCTCTCGACGGCGCGCAACCTGTCGGTGGAGCTGCGCCCCTCGATGCTGGATGACCTCGGGCTCGCGGCGGCGTTGCGCTGGTATCTCGATCGCCAAGCGCAGCGCGCCGGCGTGGTTTTGCACTTCGCCGCCGATATGCGCGACACGCGCATGAATCCGACGATCGAGACGGCGTGTTTCCGTCTCGCGCAGGAGGCGCTCACCAATATTTTGCGTCATGCCGACGCCCGCCACGTTCAAGTGACGCTGCAACAAGTCGAACGCCGTCTCGAGTTGCGCGTCGTCGACGACGGCTGCGGTTTCGACGTCGAGGCGACGCGCCGGCGCGCGGCGAGCGGCGAAAGTTTCGGTTTGCTGGGGATGGAGGAGCGCGCCTTGCTTGCCGGCGGCGAGCTGGAAATAATATCCTCCCCGGGCCAAGGAACGACGGTGATCGCTCGTTTCCCTCTAACTTCAACTACGGAAAGCCATCATGAACGCCATTAAAGTCCTGCTTGCCGATGACCACAGTTTGTTCCGGGCCGGGGTTCACGCCCTGCTTTCCAATATCGAAGGCGTGGACGTGGTCGGCGAAGCCGACACCGGGCGCAAGGCGCTGGAAATGGTCGGCGCCCGCACGCCGGACGTGGTCTTGATGGACATCGCGATGCCGGAAATGAACGGGCTCGAAACCACGACGCGCGTCACGCGCGAGTATCCGGGCGTGCGCGTCATCATGCTGTCGATGCACGCGGGCGAGGAATACGTCATGCAGGCGCTGCGCGCCGGCGCCTCGGGCTACTTGCTCAAGGACGCCGCGACCTCGGAGCTCGAGCTCGCGGTGCGGGCGGTGGCGCGCGGTGAAACTTACCTGACCCCGACGATCTCCAAGCGCGTCATCGACGATTACCTCATGCGCACCACGGGCTCCCAGGGACCCGTCGACCAGCTCACCAAGCGCCAGCGCGAAATCCTCCAATTGATCGCGAAGGGCTACACCTCGAAGGAGATGGCGCAAATGCTGAATTTGAGCCCGAAGACCATCGAGACGCACCGCACCCAACTTATGAAACAGCTCGACATCCACGACGTCGCGGGCCTGGTGCGTTACGCGATTCGCGTGGGTCTTGTCACGCTCGATGCGTAATTCAGGTTTTTCTCCGGCATAGTAGGGAAAACCCCGTAGTCGTCTAGAGTTTTTTCCTCATTCTTGCACGCCGAGGCGATCTGCTAAGGTCCCGCGGCCCGCGCGTCTTTATTGGGAACACCTCGCTCGCGGAGGAGTGAGCCAGCCGGCCCTTTTGCCGAGGCTGGCTTGGAGTCGTGCCCGGCTGGCCGGAACAAGAACATGCGAATCAACTCGGAGGACGCAATGGCGCGGTTCGGTGCACAGCACGCTGTTTTTACCCGTTGCGGGGCTCCTGCCGCCGATCTCGTTGCCTTACCGCCGTCCGCCTCGCCGTTAAACGCGCATCCGGGAAGGGCTGATGCAAGCGTGGACTGACCCGGCCCATCCCCCTCGCCCCGCCAGCGGGGAAAAACGCACCTACCTCGCCGCGCTCCGCTCCCCTGCGTGGAGCGGAGTGCGGGCGATCGTCACCCGGTGCCGGTTTTTGATCCGGGGAACGGTATCGGTAGCGAAGCCGGGCGCCATGTCCGTGTTCGGGCCGCGGTTCCTTCGACATTTCCGGCCGGCAGCCCTTCTTGCCGTACCTGGGCGTGCGGCGCCGCGCCGTCTTTTATTAGGGGTGGCCGAGCGGCGCCTGCGTCTTGCGGCGGAGCACACGTGAAAAAGGCGTTTGCGTTGCGCGACGTGTCGATACGCTGGAAAGTCATGGCGGTCATGCTCGCCGTCGTGATGTTCAGCCTGCTCGTGGTCGGCGCGGCTCTTTTGCTGCACACGCGCGAAAGTTTCGAGCGCGAGATTACGCAACGCCTGATTCTGCTCGCCGACGTCATCGGCCAAAACGGCACCGCCGCGCTCGCGTTTCGGGATCGGCGCGCCGCCGCCGAGACGCTCGCCGCACTCGAGAACGACGAGCGCCTCATAGCGGGCGGCATCTACGATCAGAGCGGCGACCTCGTCGCGCTTTACCGGCGCTCCGGCGCGACGCTCGAGATCCCGCAAACGGCCCCGAGAGCGGAGGCTCCGGTGTTCGGCGAGGGTCGCGTATCGGTCATGCGGCCGGTGGCGTGGAAGGGGCAAGCGCGCGGCTTCGTTTATCTGGTCGCGAATACCGGGCAATGGGTCGAGACACTGCAGGCGCTGACGACGCTCTTGATCGCGTTGTGCGGCGTCATTCTCGCCGCCGGTTTCGTGATGTCGGCGGGACTGCAGCGTCTGGTCAGCCGGCCCATCGAAGAACTCGCGCATTTCATGCGACGCATGGCGAACGAACGTGATTACAACATGCGCGCGATCAAGCGCGGTAATGACGAGATCGGCGTGCTCGTCGACGGCTTCAACAATGTGCTGGACGAGATCGGCAACCGGCGGGCGGAAGCGGAGCGCGCGCAGCTCGAGCTCAAGGCGCGTGTCGCGGAGCTGGACGCCGAGGTGAAGGAACGCCGCCGCGCCGAGGCGGAATTGTTCCGCAGCCGCGAACAGCTGCAAGACTTCATTGAAAGCGCGAGCGTCGGCATGCACTGGGTCGGGCCGGACGGCACCGTCCTTTGGGCCAACCGCTACCAGCTGGACATGCTCGGCTACGCGGCGGACGAGTTCATCGGTCGTCCGATCGCGGAATTTCACGCCGATCTGCCCGTCATCGAGGACCTGATCGAGCGCAATGAAACGCTCGAGAACTACGAGGCGCGCTTCCGCTGCAAGGACGGATCGCTGCGCCACGTGCTGATCAATTCGAGCGTTCACCGCGAAGACGGGGCGTTCGTGCACCGGCGCTACTTCACGCGCGACATCACCGAACGCAAGCTCGCGGAAGACGCGCTGCGGCGGAGCGAAGAGCGCTATCGTACCCTCGTCGCGGCGACGAGCTCCGTCGTGTTCAACACCGACGGCGACGGCAACGTCGTGCAACGGCTGCCGTCCTGGGAGGACTACACCGGCCAGACCTGGGAGGAGTACGCGGGCGCGGGATGGTTCGCGATGGTTCATCCGGAAGATCGCAACCGCGTGCAAGAAACGTGGCGGCGCGCGTTGGTCGAGATAGCGATGTTCGAGCTCGACGCGCGCATCTGGCATCACCGCGAGCGGCGCCACCGCTACTGCATCGGGCGCGCCGTTCCCCTGCGGCAGCTGGACGGCGTGGTGTACGAATGGATCGGAACGATGATCGATGTCGATGATCGCAAGCGCGCGGAGGAGCAATTCCGCATCGTGGTCGAAGGGGCGCCGACCGCGATGATCATGATCGACCAGGAGGGACGCATCGTGCTCGTGAACCGCCAGCTCGAGACGCTCTTCGGCTACCGGCGCGCGGAACTGCTCGGGCAGCCGGTCGAGCGGTTGTTGCCCGAGCGCCTGCGCCACGCGCATCCCGGTTATCGCGCCGACTTTTTCACGGAACCGCGCACACGTCCCATGGGCGCCGGCGGCGATTTGCGCGGACGGCACAAGGACGGACGCGAGATGCCGGTGGAAATCGGTCTCAGCCCGTTCCGGACCGAAGAGGGCACGTTCTGCCTGGCTTCCGTTATTGACATCTCCGAGCGCAAGCGCGCCGAGGCGGAGCTGCGCCGCTATACCGATGAGCTGCAGCGCAGCAACCGCGAGCTCGGACAGTTCGCCTACGTCGCATCGCACGATTTACAGGAGCCGTTGCGCGCGATCTCGGGCTGCGTGCAACTGCTGCAACAGCGTTACCGCGACAAGCTGGACGGCAGAGCCAATGAGCTGATCGAGCACACCGTGAGCGGGGCGCTGCGCATGCAGGCGCTCATCAACGACCTTCTGAGCTACTCGCGGGTGAGCACGCGCGCGCGTCCGTTCGAGACCTGCGATCTCGGCCAGCCGTTGCAGCAGGCGTTGGCGAATCTCGAGGTCGCCATCAAGGAGGCGGGCGCGGTGGTGACGAGCGATGCCATGCCGCTCGGCACCGTCGACCCGACGCAACTCGCGCAGCTGTTCCAGAACCTGATCGGCAACGCCGTAAAGTTTCGCGGCGAGCGCGCCCCCAAGATTCACGTGGGTGCGCAGCCCCATCAAGGCGGATATGTTTTCACGGTAAGTGACAACGGCATCGGCATCGAGCCCCAATACATCGACCGCATTTTCGGCGTGTTCCAGCGGCTGCATAACCGCAGCAAGTACCCGGGTAACGGCATTGGTCTCGCCATCTGCCGCAAGATCGTGGAGCGCCATAACGGACGCATATGGGTGGATTCTGTACCGGGCAAGGGGTCGACCTTCTACTTCACTCTGCCGGTCGGGAGCGTGCACAATGTTGAACAGTCCGAGCGTTATGGCAGTCAACAGCACTGAGCGGCGCGGCGCCGCGCCGGGGAGGCGCGCGCGCGTCCTCCTCGTCGAGGACAGCCCGACCGACGCGATGATGGTTCGCGAAATCATGGGGCAGATCGACGTGCGCAACGAGCTGCATGTCGTGGAGGATGGAATGCAGGCGCTCGAGTTCTTGCGTCGCGAAGGAGCGTACGGCGGCGCGCCGCGTCCCGACCTCATTTTGCTCGACCTGGAATTGCCGCGCAAAAACGGGCGCGAGGTGCTCGCCGAGATCAAAGCGGATGAGGACTTGCGTACGATTCCGGTGGTGGTGCTCACGAGCTCGCGCGCCGAGAGCGACATCACCGACGCGTACCGGTCGTTCGCCAATTCCTATGTCACGAAGCCGATCGACTACGAGGATTTTGCCGAGGCGGTGCGCCTGATCGAACGTTTCTGGTTGGGGCTCGCCACGCGCGTCGAGGACTAAAATGGAGGAAAAGCCGGTCAAGGTACTGGTCGTGGAGGACAGCCCGACGGACGCGCTGCTCCTGCGGGAGGCGCTCACCGACGAGCGCAGCATGCAATTTCGCACCGCGCACGCCGAAACCCTCGCCGACGCGCTGCGCACGTTGCAGGAACAGCCGTTCGATCTGATCCTGCTCGATCTCGGGTTGCCGGACAGCCAGGGCCTCGATACGTTCGCGCGCATGCACGATCATGTGCCGCAGATCCCGATCATCGTGCTTACGGGGCTCGACGACGACACGCTCGCGATCCAGGCGGTGAAGGAGGGCGCGCAGGACTTCCTCACCAAAGGCCGCGTCGATCGCTACTGGCTGGTGCGCAACATCCGCCACGCGCTCGAGCGCCATCAGATGTATCTCGAAGTGCACGCGCTGTCGCTCACCGACGGCCTGACCGGGCTCTACAACCGCCGCGGTTTCGTGACGCTCGCCGAGCAGCAATTGAAGGTCGCGCGTCATTCGCGGCGCGGCCTGATCCTGGTTTACGCCGACCTCGATCGTTTGAAATACATCAACGACAACTTCGGGCACCAGGCCGGCGACGAGGCGCTGGTGCAGGCCGCGGAAATCCTCGAACGCACCTTCCGGGCGTCGGACATCCTCGGGCGGATCGGCGGCGACGAGTTCGCGGCGCTCGCGATCCGGGGCAGCGACGAAGGTTTGCACGCGATCCCCGAGCGCCTGCAAAAGATCGCCGCCGAATACAACGCCGTTCGACCGCGTCCGTGGAAGCTTTCCATGAGCACGGGCGCGATGTATTTCGATCCGAAACAGGAGCTGTCGATCGAGGACATGATGAAGCGGACCGACCAAGTCATGTATCAACAGAAGCGCGCACGCACGCATCACTGAAGCACCGTGTGCGCCCGCGCCGCCCTGTTGCGTCGGCGCGCGCGTTCTTGTCTTCGGCGCAGAATCACGCTAAAACGCTTGGCGCCGGCGCGATCCCGTGCCGGCTTCTCGGGGCGAAAACCACATGAGATGGATGAACGGGACACTGGTAATGCTCGTCGCGACGTTGGCGGTCGGCACCGCTTACGCGGAGGACCTACGCATCGGCTACGTGGACATGCGCAAGGTCTTGACCGAAAGCAAGGCGGGCAAACGCGTCAAAGACGACATCGAGAAGACCGTAAAGCTGCGTCAGGAAAGCTTGGGCCGCGAAGAACAGCAATTGAAAAACCTGCAGCAGTCGTTCGAGAAAGACAAACTGCTGCTGTCGGACGCGCAAAAGCAGACGAAGCAGAAGGAATTCGAGGAAAAGGTCAAAGCCTATCAGCAATCGACGGCGGAGGCGGAACGCGAGCTGCAGCAAAAGCAGTCGGAATACACGCGCAAGGCGGTACCGGAAATCCGCGCCATCATCCGCGATCTGGCGAAAGAAGAGAAACTGGCTCTGGTGTTCGAGAAGAACGAAATGCCGGTGCTGTACGCCGCCGACGGCCCCGACCTGACGGCCAAGGTCATTCAGCGCTTGGACGCCAAGGGCGGTTAGCTGCCCCGCTCCCGCGGCGTCGCTCAGCCGCGCCGGTCTCGTTGCCGATGGTCTTGGGCATAGGCGCACCGCCGCTCTTGCGCTATGCTGCTTCGCGGCTGCGCAATTCCCTCCCATGAAAAACACGCGGTTCGATATCGGCGGCGCCGCGACGAGCCAAGCGGCCGCGGAGCGTCACGACGATGTACTCGCGGAACTCGAACGCCGCATCGGACGAGCGCACCTCGCGCAACGGCTCGAACGCGAAGCGGGACACGAGCAACGCGTCCGGCGCTTCGGGGCGCGCTTTTTCCACATCGAGAGTTGGTGCTCGGCGCATTCCGTGATCCGCGGCAGCCTGCGCCTGGTCGGTTTACATGCGCGCGCGCGGCGCAACGCGCGCGCGTTGTGCGTGCGCCAAAACGACGTGATGCTGCCGAACTTGCCGCCGGCGTTCGATGGCTACACCATCCTGCACATCAGCGATCCGCATGTCGACGCCGGGCCCGACATCCCGCATGCCCTGATCGAGCGCGTCCGCGGCCTCGATTACGATTTGTGCGTGCTGACCGGCGACTACCGCACGCGCACGTTCGGGCCGTACGAGCCGACGCTCGAAGCGATGGCGCGCTTGCGTCCGTTTCTGAGGGGCGCGGTTTTCGCGGTGCTCGGCAATCACGATACCATCCGCATGGTTCCGCATCTGGAAGCGCTCGATATCCGCGTGCTGTTGAACGAAGTCGCGCAGATCGAGCGGCGCGGCGCCGCCTTGCACCTCGCCGGCATCGACGATGCGCACAAATATCGGTTGCACGATTTCGAGAAAGTGACGAGCGCGATTCCGAGCAACAGCTTGTCGATCTTGCTGTCGCACACGCCGGAGGCGTATCGCGACGCGGCGCGCGCCGGTTTTCGTTTCATGCTGTGCGGCCACACGCACGGCGGCCAGATCTGCTTGCCGGGCGGTTTTCCGCTCCTCATCGACGCCGACTGCCCGCGCCGTTATGCGAAGGGCGCGTGGCGCCACGGAAATCTTATCGGCTACACCTCGGTTGGCTCGGGCACGTCCATCGTCGACGTGCGGCTGAACTGTCCGCCGGAAGTGACGCTGCATCGGTTGCGCGCCACATAGCTCGCGGCCGTTTCCCGATCGGCCCGCGTTAATTTCCCGTGGCCGCCCGTCGCATGGGCTCCGTCGCCGCCTCGGGGCCGTCCTCCTCGAGCGGTTCGGGCTTGGCGATGCCGTAACCCTGCGCGAAATCGACGCCGATTTCTTCCAGCTTCAGCATGATGCGGTTGTTCTCCACGAACTCGGCGATGGTCCGAATCCCGAGCACGCGTGCGATGCGACTGACCGCCAGCACGATTGCCTCGTCCAGCTCGTTCTCCGCCATGCCCTTGACGAAGTTGCCGTCGATCTTCAGGTAATCGACGGAAAGGTTTTTCAGGTACGCGAAAGAAGAGAGACCGGTGCCGAAATCGTCGAGAGCGAAGCGGCAACCGCGCGCGCGCAATGAGCTGATGAAGATCTTGGCGCGTTCCAGGTTGCCGATCGCCGCGGTCTCGGTGATCTCGAAACAAAGCATTCCCGGATCGACGCCGCTCAGATCGAGCTGTTCCAGCACGAACGACAAGAAGTTATCCTCGCCCAGGCTTTGGCCGGACAGATTGATGGCGCACGTGCGCAACGGGACGCCGGTCGCGCGCCGGCGCACCAGCGTCTTCAAGACGTTCGCGACCACCCAGCGGTCGATGACGGGCATCAAGCCATAGCGTTCCGCCGCCGGAATAAAGCTCATCGGAGGCAGCAATCTGTCTTGCTCGTCGCGTAAGCGCAGCAGAATCTCGAAGTGCTCGCCCTCGTGCTCCGGCGCGTGCAGCGGGAGAATGCGCTGGCGATAGAGCACGAAGCGGTTTTCATCGAGACCGCGGCGTATGCGCGTGGCCCATTCCATTTCGTTCGCGCGCCGCGTGAGCTGTTCATCGCTCTCCTGGAAGACGCGAATGGTGTTGCGCCCGCTTTCCTTCGCCAAATAGCAGGCGCTGTCGGCGGCGCTCAGTATTTGCGCCAGACCCTGGCTCGCGCCGTTGATGGGGCTGATGCCGACGCTCGCGGTGACGGTGAACACCCTGCCTTCCCATGTGAAGCGGAATTCCTCGACCAGCCGGCGCAGTTTCTCGGCCACTTCCTTGGCGCGCGCCAGCGGGCAGCGGTGCAGCAGCACGCCGAACTCGTCGCCGCCCAGGCGCGCGACCATGTCGGATTCGCGCACCGCGTCGCTCAGGAGCTTGCTCAGGCGCTTGAGCAGCTCGTCCCCGGCCACGTGCCCGCACGTGTCGTTGACGAGCTTGAAATGATCGAGGTCGAGGTAGAGCAGGGCGTGCTCGCGATTTTCGTCCCGCGCCGATCGGATCGCGGCGCGCAGACGCGCCTCGAGCTCGCGCCGGTTAATGAGGCCGGTCAGGGCATCGTGCGTGGCTTCGTGGGACAGCTGCCGCGTCAGTTCGCGCTTGGCGCTGACGTCACGGAACACCAGCACCGCCCCGATCGCGCCGCCGTCGCGGTTGAGAATGGGCGCCGCCGATTCATCGATCGCGAATTCGCGCCCGTCCTTCGATATCAGAACGGCGTGCGCGGAAACCGTGAGCGGTCGGCCCTGCTGGATGACGGCGAACGCGAGATCCGCCATCGGCTCGCGGGTTCCTTCATTGACCACGTTCACAACATGGCGCAACGCCAAGCCTTTGGCCGCCTCTTCCTTCCAGCCGGTGAGCTGCTGAGCGACGGGGTTCAAGTGCGCGACGCGCGCGTCGGCGTCGGTGGTAATGACCGCGTCGGCGATGGAGTCGAGCGTCACCTCCGCCCGCTCTTTTTCCAGGAACAACTCCGCCGTGCGCGCCTCGACCAGCTGCTCGAGCTGCTTGCCGAGCGCCGTTTGCGCGCTCAACTTGCGGTCGAAAAACACGATGATCAGCGTCGCCCCCAGGATGATCAGCGTCGCGAGGCCGACGCTGGTCGCCAACCACAAATTCTCCATAGCCGGTGCGGATGCGCCGTGCAGTAAATGATCCGTGGTGTAATAGACCGCTTCCATGCCGGTGTAGTGCATGCCGCAGATCGCGAAACCCATGACCAGCGCGGCCGCAACTTTGTAGCGGAAGCGCGCCTCTTGCGCCTGCGAGCTGAACTTGAAGACCAGCCACAACGCGACCGCCGACACCACGACCGCAATGACGATCGAAAGCGCGAAGAGTGTGGGATCATAATGCACGGCGGCTTCCATACGCATTGCCTGCATGCCGGTGTAGTGCATCCCGGCGATGCCGGCGCCCATGAGCGTGCCGCTCGCGGCGAGGCGCATCGCGCGCACGACGCCGCGGGAACCGATATAGAGCGCGAAGGCGGAAGAGACGATGGCGACCGCAAGCGACAGCAGCGTGATCGGCACGTCGTAGCTCAAGGGCGTGTGCGCTTTGTAGGCGAGCATGCCGATGAAGTGCATGGACCAGATGCCGGTGCCCATCGAGCACGCGCCGGCCACGAGCCACCACGTGGCCGCAACGCCGCGCGCCTGCGTTACGCGCCGCGCGAGCTCCAACGCGGTGAACGACGCGATGCTCGCGACGATATAGGAGAGCAGCACTAGTCCGAGGTTATATTCGTGGTGTGTAATAATCATTCGTCGCTTTACCCGGTGTGACCCGACAGAAACACCCGCCGCGACGGCCCGGGGGCGCGTCCGTGGCAATGATCCAAGCGGAGTGTATGGGCATTCTCCCTCCGGGCGATGGGCGGTTCTGAATTAACCGTTCCTTAGAGCCTCCGGTTCATCATTTGCACAGATCGTGCCCGCGAACGTTGCGGCTGAAACACGCGGTGCCGCGCGACTAATGGGCCGATTGGGCACGCGCCGGTTTGCTGACGCGCGGCCACGTCAAAATTCTGGCGGGAGGTCGGCGAGGCCGGTTTCCATCGCCGTCGTGCTCGCCCCCCCAACGCATCGCCCCATTTTTCGGGACTCGGCGGCTCGACGCGCGCAACGGCGGGACAGCCGCGCTCGCCGCGCGCGCGGTTTTAACCGTGCTCGGCATCAAACCCGCCGCACGGACGTGTCTGCGCGCAATCGAAAAAGTTCCATTCGGTCGCCCTTTGCTAAACCGGCACCGGCGGTAGTAATCTGTGCGACGCTCAGTCGTTCTCACGTATCAAACGCCCCTCGGTTCATTGCAGGCCCATACATCATGGCGAGTACTCGGCGTTCCCGCATATTCACTTATGGCGTGGCTCTCGCTTCGGTCGCGGTGGCGTTCGCCATCAGTTTTTTCATTCCGGATATCGAACCGACGCCGGCGATCCTGTTCTTGGCCGCCGTCATGGTGAGTTCCTGGTACGGCGGCATCGGTCCGGGAGTGGCGGCCACGGTGCTGTCCGTCCTGCTGCTCGATTATTATTTCCTTCCGCCGATCCACTCCGTCGACCTCGGCCGCGCCGAGCATGTGTCGCTCGGCGTGTTCTTGCTCGTGGCGGTCCTGATCAATTCCAACCATGTCGTGCAGCAGCGGCTCGAGCGGGTGTTGCGACAGCAGAACCGGCGCAAAAGCGACTTCATGGCGGTGCTGGCGCACGAGCTGCGCAACTTCCTCGCTCCGATCTCGTCCTCCATCGCGGTGGTCAAGCTGCGCGGCAGAGGCGACAAGACCATGGAAGAGAGCTGCCACGCGGCCGAGCGGCAGGTTCGCAACATGAGCCGCCTCATCGACGATCTGCTCGACGTCGCGCGCATCAACGAGGGCAAACTGCGGCTCGATATCGGTCCGGAGGATTTGCGGGAGATCGTGCTCCACGCGGTGGAAGGCGTCCGCTCGTTGATGGACGCGCGCGGGCATTGTCTCGACGTGTCGCTGCCGTCCGGTCCGCTTCCTGTCGAAGTCGACCGCACGCGCGTGGAGCAAGTGTTGATGAACCTGTTGACCAACGCCGCCAAGTACACCGATCCGGGAGGACGGATCGCCCTGACGATGGAGCGTAGCGGCGCGGAGGTCACGTTGCGCGTGCGGGACAACGGCAGGGGGCTCGAACGGGACATGCTGCCGTATATCTTCGATCTCTTCATGCAGGCGGAGACCGGTTCGCAGGGCGGGCTCGGCATCGGACTCAGCTTGACGCGCGGGCTGGTCCAGATGCACGGCGGGAGCATCACGGCGTCGAGCGACGGTTTGGGACATGGAAGCGAGTTCGTGGTGCGTTTGCCCGCTGCCGGCCTGAAGCGCGGCGAGATTGCGGCGGACTCCCCGCCGGCCGATGCGATGGTGGCCGGCCACGACAA
Source organism: Acidiferrobacteraceae bacterium (assembly GCA_021323795.1). GTDB lineage: Bacteria > Pseudomonadota > Gammaproteobacteria > Acidiferrobacterales > Sulfurifustaceae > JACQFZ01. Next base: position 15,855 of record JAJPKH010000226.1, read on the forward strand.
GATCGCGTGACAACGAGCGCTTTAGCGCTTTATTAGTAAGGCTGGTCTCGCAGACGCAGCTTGAACAGCAGGCGCGATAGCAGCAGCTCCAGTATCACGAACACCACCACCAGCAGGCCAACTTCGCCGATGTCGAGGCCGTAGCGCTCCCTGACGGCGAGCAGCGGAAACAAGCATTCGGGGATTTGATCGAGGCCGAACGCCTGGCTGCTCGAGGCCATGCCCAAACGGCGTTTCGTGAAGCTCGAAGCGAGATCGCCGAGCATGGCGAAAAATCCAACGAGCACGCCGGTGGACGCCTCAAGCCCGAGCAGGACGGCGGCGACGGGGGTGAGAAGCAGCGCCAGTAACAGGCCGCGGATGGTTTTGGAAGGACCGAACAGCGGTCGCCCGTCGAAGAAGCGCACGCCGGCGTCGAGCGGCTGGCTGAAGCGCTCCCGGAAGAACGTATGACCGAAGAGCGGGCCTCCGTTTGCCACGCCTAACAGCAATAGCAGCTTGAGATGCAGCAGCAGTGACGTCTCAGTTGCCATTTCCGACCGCGCGGTTCTCGGCGCGCCATTATATATGCCGGAGGCGCGAGCGCCATGAGGCGCGCCGTAGGCACCCGCGCGCCGGTTACGGTATTCTTCGCGTCTTTGATCGAGTGTAGTGCTTCATGAATTCTCGTTATCTACCGAGCGAAGTCGAACAAAAGGCCCAGTCGGACTGGGCGCGGAGCAACGCCTTCCGCGCCGAGGAAGCGGCGGGACGGCGGAAATTCTATTGTCTTTCCATGTTCCCCTATCCGTCCGGAAAACTGCACATGGGACATGTGCGCAATTACACCATCGGCGACGTGATCGCGCGTTACAAACGGATGCAGGGCTATAACGTGCTGCAGCCGATGGGGTGGGACGCGTTCGGCTTGCCGGCGGAAAACGCGGCGATGGCGAACCGCGTGCCGCCCGCCGC
>JAJPKH010000311.1 GCA_021323795.1 Acidiferrobacteraceae bacterium
CCGCGCGCCGGCGGCACGCGCTTTCTCCAGCGTGGGGAACGGTCCGAGCTGATAGCAGCGCGTTTGCGTCTCGTCGGTGGCTTCCGGCGGGCGCTGCGCGCGCGCCTCCGGCGCGCGCACGACCAGCCGCGCGCCCGGCTCGGAGAGAAGTTTTATCTTGTCGGCGGCGACGTCGATCGGAGGTCGCGGTCCCTCGAGCTCGGCGAGCGGCTCGTAGAACCACACGCCCCACATGAGGAGCGCCAAATTGGCGAGAACCAAACCGGCAACCACCCACTTCATAGCGTCGTCGCGATGCGCTCGAGTCCCTTGAGAACCAGATCGGGAATACGGCGAGCCGGCCGGTTCAAATGGCCGGCGATGCGATCCGCGTCTCCGCCGGTAACGAGAAGTTTCACCGCTTCGTCCAGCGCCCGTTCGAATTCATGACAGACGCGCTCGATGGCGCCGGCCAGGCCGTAAACCGTTCCCGCGGCAACGGCGTCCGCGGTGGAACGCGCGAGACAGGACGTTTCGTCGCCCTCCGCCGCGCCGATCCCGGCGGTGCCGCGCGCGAGCGCCGTTCTTAATAAAGCGAGTCCGGGGAAAATGACGCCGCCGGCGAACTCGCCCTGAGCCGTCAGCGCGTCGATCGTCACCGCCGTGCCGCAATCGACGACGCACACCGCGGTCGCCGGCACTTCGCCGCGCGCCCCGATCAGCGCGACCCAGCGATCGGCGCCGAGCGCGGCGGGATCGCGGTAGGTATTGATCACGCCCAACTGCTGCGGCTGCGCGACGACGTGATGCACGCGCAGCTCCCAGCGGCTTCGTATCCATTGCTCGATGACGCGGCGCGCGTCTTGCGCGCCGACGCTCACCATTACCACCGCGGTCGGCGTCGTGAACTGCGACCAAACCTCATCGAGTAGAACGTTAAGGTCATGTTCGCCGTAGGCGGCGGCGCCGGGGCGCCATTCACCGGCGCCGCTGCGCGCCCACTTCAGGCGCGTGTTGCCGAGATCGATCAGCAGGCGCATCAGGACGGGGCCGCGCGCAGCCTGACTTCGCCGGAGTGAAAGAGCTGGGTCTCGCCGCGCGCCGTGCGCAGGCGCAACGCGCCGGCGGTATCGACGCCGTCGGCGATCCCCTCGATGAATTCGTCTCCCTGCGCGACACGCACGGGACGATCGGCATAGAGGTGACGGCGGTTCCACTCGGATTCGAACGCGGCAAAACCGGATGCCGCGAACGCGCGAAACATATCGTATAAGTGGCGGATCAGAAGGGCGGCGAGCCGGTTCCTGTCGGGCGTCTGTCCGGTGATCGTGACGACATCCGTCCACGGCTGATCGATGCGCTTGACGTCGCGCTCGGCGATCCGGCAATTGACGCCGACGCCGAGCACGACGGTGCACGGACCACTTGCTTCGCCATGCACGTCGACGAGCAGGCCCGCGAGCTTGCGCTCGCGCGCCGTGTAGGCATGTGCCGGGGCCGCGCCGGGCGAGGCATCGGGAGCGACCCATAAAATATCGTTCGGCCATTTGAGGCCGATATCCGTCACACCGTACGCCTCGAGTGCGCGCAGCACCGCAACGCCGGCCGCGAGGCTCAGGCCGGCGACCATTCCCGGTCCGAGCGCGAAACGCCAGGCGACCGACATCATCAGGTTTTGATACGCGCTCGCCACCCACGAGCGCCCGCGACGCCCGCGGCCCTGCCCCTGCACCTCGGCGAGACAAATCATTCCGCTCGGCTCGCGCGCGAGGAGCGCCTGCGTCAACAGATGGCGGTTGGTGGAGTCCACCTGCTCCAATATCTCTATACGCGCAGGCGGCTGCAACGACGATCCGAGTAGCTCGAGAATGCGGCGGCGATCGAGCGGCGTCAGCGGCGTGCTCAGGCGATAGCCCCGGCCGGCCACGGCATTCACGACGAGGCCGGTGGCGCACAGCGCCTTGACGCCTTTGGAGACCGCCGCGCGGGTGACGCCGAGCCGGCGGCCGATGTCGGCGCCGGAATGCAGGCCTCCGTCGGCGAGCTGCTCGAGAATCCGCGCCCGTGTGCTCATCAATCCGCACGCGACCTGTCAACGCGCCAACGCACTCAACCGCTCCACCGCTTTCACGATGGCGCTCGAATCGAGCTCGCCGTCGCCCGCGCCCATGAGCGCGTTCAAATGCTGCGCGACCAGCGCGGCACCGGGCAGCGCGAGCCCGAGCTTGCCGGCGTCCTCCATCACGATGCGCAGATCTTTTTGATGCAATTTCACTTTGAAGCCGGGCTTGAAATCGTTGTCGAGCATGCGCTGCCCGTGCACTTCGAGGATCTTGCTGCCGGCGAACCCGCCCATCAGCGCCGCGCGCACCTTCGCGGCGTCGACGCCGTTCTTGCGCGCGAACGTGAGCGCTTCGCTGACCGCTTCGATCGTGACCGCGACGACGATCTGGTTGCAGGCTTTCGCAACCTGGCCCGCGCCGTTCTCGCCGACGTGCACGATGTTCTTGCCCATCGCCTGGAACAGCGGCAGCACCTTGTCGAACACGTCCTTCTTGCCGCCGACCATGATCGAGAGCGTGCCGTTGACGGCGCCCACTTCGCCGCCCGATACCGGCGCATCGAGCATTTCCACTTTCTTGGAGTGCAGCTCGCCCGCCATGCGCCGCGTGGCGGCGGGCGAGATCGTGCTCATGTCGACGACGATCGTCCCGGGCCGCGCGCCGTGTACGACGCCCTTCTCGGCGAGGATAACCTGCTCGACGTCCGGTGTGTCGGACACCATGACGAAAACCACGTCGGCGTTCTTCGCCACTTCTGCGGGCGACGCGCACGCGCTCGCGCCGGCGTCCACGAGCGGTTGCATGGTCGAGGAACGCCGGCCATGCACCCACAGACGATGCCCCGCTTTCTGTAAATTAAGCGCCATGGGCCGGCCCATGATGCCGAGCCCGACGAAACCCACCTTCATCGCCATTTGCCGCCTCCTGATCCTTTGCTGTCCCGCCGGTTATATTCCATCTCCCGGCCGGTTGAAAGAGGAGCGAGCGATGCTCAACCTGCCAACGGCGGCAGCAATTCGCCGAGCGCGGTTCGGCACCACTGCGCCGTCGCCAGTAATTCGCCGTCGCCGAGCGGTTTGCCGACGAGCTGCGTGCCGAGCGGCAGGCCGTGCGGGCCGCGGCCGCTCGGCAACGTCAGCGCGGGAACACCGCACAGCGTCCAGAGCGTGCAGAAGCTCGGATCACCCGTCGCCGTCAACGTCGCCGGCGCCTCGCCCGCGGCGGGCGGCGTGACGATCGCGTCGGCCGCGGCGAGGAAACCGCGCAGCGCCTCGATGAGCTCGATGCGCTGCGTCAGCGCCTCGCGCAGGCGCTTTTCCGAAATCGCGAGCCCTTCATCGACCAAACTATGAATCATGCCGCTCAACAGCGAGCCGTGCCGGCGCTTAAGCGCCGCGTAAGCACGCGCGCCCTCGGCATACATGATCGTGCGCTGCACCGCGTGTGCGCGCTTGAATGCGGAGGGCAGCTCGCGCTCCTCCACCGCGGCGCCGGCCGCTTTCAACAGGTCGATGACGTTGGCGAAGTGCGTCTGGGCGTACAGCTCGGCACGGTCCCACACCGGCGTGTGCACCGCGATCAATCGCGGCGGCTCGCGCCGAAGCAGGGTCGTCGCGGGCGGCGCCGCCGCTTCGATGCTCTGAATATCGTCCTTATGCGAACCCGCGCAACACGCCAGCAGCAAGGCCGCATCCTCCACGGTGCGCGTGAAGAAACCGAGGTGATCGAGCGTGGTACTGAAGCGCAGCACACCGGCGCGCGGGACGCGGCCGAACGACGGCTTGAAGCCGATACAGCCGCAGTAAGCCGCGGGACGAATAATAGAACCATTCGTTTGGGTACCGAGCGCGGCGGGAACGAATCCCGTCGCGACCGCCGCGGCGGACCCGCTCGACGATCCGCCGGGGGTGTGCGCAGGGTTCCATGGATTGCGCGTCTTGCCCGGCGTGTAAAACGCGAGCTCGGCGGTGACGGTTTTACCGAGCACGAAGGCCCCGGCTCGTTCCAGCCGCTCGACGACGGTGGCCGATTGCGCGGGGACGTTGTCGGCGTAGGCCGGCGACCCCATGCGCGTCGGCACATCGCGCGTGTCGACGATATCCTTGACGGCGAGCGGCGCGCCGCGCAA
>JAJPKH010000129.1 GCA_021323795.1 Acidiferrobacteraceae bacterium
CTGCACACGGACCATGAACCGCTTTGCCTGTCATACACACCCCCCTCCCCTTGCCCTCCCCCTCAAGGGGGGAGGGGGAGTTGGTTCGCTGCGCGGTTCATGGAGAGCGAGTGAGCCGTCAGTCGCGAGCGCGGCGTGGCGGGAAGCACCTTCTAGAGACTGCTTCGTCGCAAAACCCGCTCCTCGCAATGACACCTTCTCGTGCTGGTCATTGCGAGGGCCGCGCAGCGGGCCGAAGCAATCTCGAATGAGATTGCTTCATCGCGCAAACTGCTCCCGCAATGACAACTGTCTGTCATTGCGAACGACGCGAAGCAATCTCATCGACTTTGAGATTGCTTCGTCGCCTGCGGCTCCTCGCGATGACTTGTTCACGGGCTCCTTTAGAGCGGCTCGGTTTCGCTCTGCTGCGGGCGCCAGGTGAGCAGGCGTTTCTCGATCACGCTCACCAGCGTATCGAGCAACAACGCGAAGAGGGTCAGCACCAGAATGCCGGCGAACACGGTGTTGATGTCGAACGAGCCTTCGGCCTGCAAGATCAAATAGCCCACCCCCGCCGCCGAACCCATGTATTCGCCGACGACCGCGCCGACGAAGGCCATGCCGACCGAAGTGTGCAGGCTCGAGAACACCCAGCTCGTGGCGGAAGGCAGATACACATGGCGCAGCAGTTGGCCGCGGCTCGCGCCGAGCATGCGCACGTTGGCGAGCACCGTCGGGCTCACCTCCTTCACGCCCTGATAGACGTTGAAGAACACGATGAAGAAGACGAGCGTGACGCCGAGCGCGACTTTCGACCAGATACCGAGGCCGAACCACACGGCGAAGATCGGCGCGAGGATCACACGCGGCATGGCGTTGGCCGCCTTGATGTACGGATCGAGCAAGCTCGACGCGAGCGGACTCAAACCGAGCCACAGGCCGACGCCGAGCCCGAGCACGGTGCCCGCGGCGAACGCGAGCACCGTCTCGAGCAACGTCACCCACAAATGCCGGTAGATGGTCCCGGAGACGAACCAGTCGAGCACGCGCTCGAGCACCAGCAGCGGGCGCCCGAAGAAAAACGGCGGCAATACCTGCGTCGCGGTCAGTACGTGCCACAGCACGAATACCGCGAGGAGCAGCAGGATCTGGTAGAGCGCGAGCCTGAGCCTAGCGGCGCCGGGTTTGCGCATAGCCTTTGAGCACTTCGTCTTTGAGCACTTGCCAGATCTCGCGGTGCAGCTCGACGAACCGCGGCGTGAGCCGAATCTCGGCGACGTCGCGCGGGCGCGGCAAATCGATGGCGAACGAGCCGATCGGATGCGTGGCCGGACCGGCGGAGAGCACGATCACGCGATCGGAGAGCGCGATCGCCTCTTCGAGATCATGCGTGATGAATACCACCGACTTGCGGTCGGCCGACCAGAGATCCAGCAGCTCGTTCTCCATGAGGCTCCGCGTTTGCACATCGAGCGCGCTGAACGGCTCGTCCATCAGCAGGATTTGCGGGTCGAGAATCAGTATTTGCGCGAGCGCCACGCGCTTGCGCATGCCGCCGGAGAGCTGGTGCGGATAGCGGTTGCCGAAACCGGCGAGGCCGACCCGCGTCAGCCACTCCTCGGCGCGGCGGCGTGCCTGCGCTTTATCGATGCCGCGGAAGACGAGGCCCGCGGCGATATTGTCGAGCGCGTCGCGCCACGGCATCAGCGCGTCCGCCTGGAACATGTAGCCGGCCTTGCGGTTCAGGCCGTCCAGGCGCGCGCCGTGCACGCGCACGGCGCCCGCGGACGGGGCGAGCAAACCGGCGGCGACGTTGAGCAGCGTGGACTTGCCGCAGCCGGTCGGCCCCACCACCGATACGAACTCCCCGCGCGCGACGGCGAGCGTCACGTCTCTTACCGCCGTGTAAGGTGCGGTCCCGCCGGGGAACACGCAGGTGATGTCGGACAAGGCGAGCGCCGGCGCGTCGGCGGGCGCTGCCATCGGCGGCGGCGTCACTTTTTGTATTTCTTGAGCGCGTTGTCCACGAAGCGGTTGTCGAAAGTCTTGGTCAGATCCACATCGACCTTCATGACCGAAGGCTCGAAGGCCTTGAGCACTTTATAGACATTCTGCGCGGCTTCCATGCTCATGCGGCCGTCGGGCGAATAGCCTTCCAGATTTTTCATCAGCGCCGCTTTGTAGTTCGCCTTGTCGTTCCCGTAGTACTCGGGCGGCACGGCGGCGACGATCGTGTCCGGGTTGGATTTATTCTCCTGTATCCAGAGCTGCGCGCGCACCATGGCGTTCACGACGGCTTGCGTCGTGTTCGGATTCTTCTGCGCGAAAGCCGCCGGGAGATAGATCGAGCCGGCGCCGTAAGCGCCGCCGTAAACTTCCTGCATGCCCTTCGCCGTGCGCGTGTCGACGACCGCGACGATGTCGCCGTTCGCTTCGAGTTGATGGATGACGGGATCGAGATTGGACATGGCATCGAGCTCGCCTTTGCGCATCATGGCGACCGCCCCCGGCCCCGCGCCCGCCCCGATGATCGAAACCGCGTCGGGCTTGAGACCCGCCTTGGCGAGCAAGTTGCTGACCATCATGTTAGAACTCGAGCCCGGCGCGGTCACGCCGATTTTCATGCCTTTCAAATCCGCGGGCGACTTGTATTTCGCCGCCTTGTCCTTCGGCATGCCGAGGATGATGCCGGAATAGCGGCCTTGCAGCTCGACGCTTTTGATATCGATGCCACGCGCCTGCATGTTGATGGTGTGCTCGTAGGCGCCGGAGACGATGTCGGCGCTGCCGCCGACCATGGCTTCGAGCGCCTTGGAGCCACCGGCCAGGTTGACGATCTCGACCTCGAGGCCCTCATCTTTGAAGTAGCCGCGCCGCTCCGCGACGGTGAGCGGCAGATAGTAAAACAGCGTCTTACCCCCGACCGCGATCGTCACTTTCTTTTTCTCGAGATCCGCCGCCGAAGCCGAACCGGCGAGATTCATGCCCAGTACGCAGGCGACGACAAACCACCACAAGCGCTTGTACATTGTTCTCTCCTCGATGGTGTTCGCTACCGCTGATGCGGCGGCGGTTGATGTAAATCGGTGATCGTGCCGACCTTGGCTATCCGTCCCGGCGTTTCATGGCCGACGATGGTCGGCACGCGCGCGCTCGCGAGCAGTTTATCGAGATCGCTGCCGCGGGCGTAGCCTATGGCGGCGAGCGCGATGAGCGCGAGCTTCGGGTCGGTCGGCAGGAACGCCGGCTCGATCTGAAACCCGTCACGCACCGCCACTTCCTGTACGCGCATCCACGGAACCTCTGATTAATTCCGTTCGTCCTGAGCTTGTCGAAGGACGAACAGCAAGACATTGATTCCACCGGCCCGCCGTTCATGGGTTCGACCGGCTCGCCACGAACGGCGGAAATCAATCAGATCACGCCCCGCTCCTTCAGCCGCTGCTGCGTCGCGGCGTCGTAACCGAGCTCGGAAAGCACTTCGGCGGTGTGCGCGCCGAGCGCCGGTCCGATCCAGCGGGTCGCGCCCGGCGTGCGCGAAAACTTCGGCACGATGCCGGGAAGCAGCACCTCTTCACCCGTAGCCAGCCGGTGGCTTTCGATCATGCCGCGCGCGCGGTAATGCAAATCCTCGACGATGTCCTTGATGCTGTAGATGCGCCCCGCCGGCACTTGCGCCTGCTCGAGCACGGCGAGCACTTGCTCGAGCGTGTGCCGACCGGTCCATGCGCCGATCGCGGTATCGAGCTCCTCCGCGCGCGGCACGCGCCCGGCATTGGTCGCGAGCTGCGGATCGTTCGCCAGGTCCTCTCGGCCGATGGCTTTCATGAGGCGCTTGAAGATGCTGTCGTTGTTGCCGCCGATGACGACGTAACCGCCGTCGGCGCACAAATAGGTATTCGATGGCACGATCCCCGGAAGCGCCGATCCGCTGCGCTCGCGGATGAAGCCGAGCATGCCGTATTCGGGCAGCATGCTTTCCATCAGGCTGAACACCGCCTCGTACAGCGCCACGTCGATCATCTGCCCGTTGCCGCCCCGCACGTCGCGGTGATACACCGCCATGATCGCGGCCATCGCGCCGTACATCGCCGCGAGCGAATCGCCGAGGCTCACGCCGACCCGCGTCGGCGGCCGGTCCGGTTCGCCGGTGACGTAGCGGATGCCGCCCATGGATTCGCCGATGGCGCCGAAACCGACGCGATCGCGATAGGGACCGGTCTGGCCGTAACCCGACAGCCGCACCATGACCAGCCGCGGGTTGTCGGCCGAGAGCTGCTCCCACCCGAGGTTCCATTGCTCCAGCATCCCCGGGCGAAAATTCTCGACGACGATGTCGGCGTCGCGCGCCAGCCGGCGCACGATCGCCTGGCCTTCGAGATCCTTGAGATTGACGGTGACCGACTTCTTGTTGCGCGCCTGCGCGTACCACCAGAGCGACGTGCCCTTGTGCAGCTTGCGCCACGTGCGCAAAGGATCGCCCACGCCCGGCGGTTCGATCTTGATCACCTCGGCGCCGAATTCGGCGAGCAGGCGCGCGCAAAACGGCCCGGCGATGAGCGTGCCGAGCTCGATCACTTTGAGACCCGCGAGAGGAGACGTGCTGTTCACGATACGAACCAGTTTAAGAGAGCTTATCGCGGCGGTGCAACGCAGCCTCGTCGGAAACCGGTCGAAAACCCTATTCCTTCGCCGGAGAGCGGGGATAAGGGAAAGCGGGCGTCAGGGGTTTACTTATTAGGCGCCCTAAGGGCAAGGCTTGCGCTTCGCGGAAGCGTTTTCGGCGGCCTCGCGCACTTCCCGAAACAGCCGGGTAAAGTCGGCGGGCTTGAAATGCGCGTTGAGCCCGCTCGGATTCGGCAGCACCCAGAGCGCCGCGCCGGCGATGTCGTGCGGCTGGCGTCCCAATGGCGCGCGCGGCTGCGCGAAGGCGACGCGATACGTGGTGAGCCCGAGCACCGCGACCACGCGCGGGCGATAGCGCCTCACCTTGGCGACGAGCCGCCGCCCGCCCCGCACGATTTCATCGGGCGCGAGCTCGCCCGCTTCGGCGGTCGCGCGATTGACGATATTGGTGATCCCGCAACCCGCCTCGAGCAGGTCGCGTTCCTCATGCGGCGCGAGCAGGCGCGCGGTGAACCCCGCCGCGTGCAGCGCCGGCCAAAATCGGTTGCCGGGCCGCGCGAAGTGATGACCCACGGCGGCGGTGTAAAGCCCGGGATTGATGCCGGCGAAGAGCACGTCGAGGCCGGGTGCGATGACGTCGCGCACGCCCTTGTTGCGCGCGGCGCGCAATTCCTCCGGCGTAGGTCGATGCGGAGCGCCGGCGGCGCGCCGGCGGGCGATCGTCGAAGCGGACATGAACCGGGACGTGCGCTATGAATTATCGCGCCGCTCTCACGCGACGCCGTGATCTTTGAACCATTGCTGCATGCGCTTCCAGCCGTCGAGCGCCGGACCCTTGCGGTAGCTCGAACGATAGTCCGCGTAAAAACCGTGCGGCGCGTCCGGATACACCACGATTTGCGACTTGTCGCCGGCCGCTTTCAATTCATCCCGCATCAAATCGACGGTGTCGACGGGGACCCCCTGATCCTCGCCGGCATAAAGTCCCAGCACCGGCGCCTTAAGCGACCTCGCGACATCGATCGTCTGCTTCGGACGCAGCTCATCGGTACTGCCCGTCAACCGTCCGTACCAGGCGACGCCGGCCTTGAGCGCCGGATTGTGCGCCGCATAAAGCCACACGATGCGACCGCCCCAGCAGAAACCGGTGATGCCGAGGCGCCTGCCATCGCCGCCGTTCTTCTCGGCCCAGGCCGCGGTCGCGTCCAGATCATTCATCACCTGCGCGTCCGGCACGCGCGCCACGACCGTTTCCATGATCTCTTCCGCCGACGCGAGCCTCGAGACGTCTCCCTGGCGCGCGTAGAGCTCGGGCGCAACCGCCAGATAACCGCGCTGCGCCAGCCGCCGACACACGTCGCGTATATGCTCGTGCACGCCGAAGATTTCCTGCACCACCAGGACGATGGGAAACGCCTTGCCCGTCTTCGGCACGGCGCGATAGGCGGGAATGTTACGGTCGGGGGCCGGCACCTGCACCTCGCCGGCGGTCAAGCCGCGCGTGTCCGTCTTGATAACCGTTTGCGCGGCGATGGGTCGCACCGCCGCGGCGAACCCGGCGGCGAGCGCGGCGACCACGAAATCGCGCCGCGTGAGCCGCGAGACGGGAACCCGGCCGCGCACGTCGTCTTCGAGTTCCATGCGCTACTCCTGCGCCGTTATTGTTGTTACGTCGCGACGCGATGCGGCGGCGCCCGTAGGAACCGTTCCACTTCGGAGGCGGGCACCGCCTGGCTGTACAGCTCGCCCTGCGCCTCGTCGCAGTCGTACAGGCGCAGGCGCGCGAGCTGCTCCTGGGTCGACACGCCTTCCGCGCCGACGCGCAGCTTGAGCGCATGACCGAGCGTCACCACCGCGCGCACGATGGCGGCGTCGGCGTCATTCGCCGTCACCTGATGCACGAACGACTGATCGATCTTCAGCTTGTCGATCGGAAAGCGCTTCAGGTAGGCGAGCGAGGAGAAGCCGGTCCCGAAATCGTCGATCGCGATGCGCACGCCCATGTCTTTCAATTCGTGCAGCATCGCGGCGGTGCGCTCGACGTCCTCCATCGCGACGCTCTCGGTGATCTCTATCTCGAGCAAATCGGGGGCGAGCCCGGTACGGGCCAGCGCGGCCGCGATCACATCGGGCAGGTTTTGCCGGTAAAATTGCCGCGCGGATATGTTCACGGCCACGCGCGCGGCCGCCAAACCACGGCTGCGCCACTCGTGGTTCTGCGCGCAGGCGCTGTAGAGGACCCAGTCGCCGATCGGCAGGATCATGCCGCTTTCCTCGGCGAGCCGCACAAAATCCTTGGGCGACAGCAGGCCCCATTGCGGGTGCTGCCAGCGCAGCAACGCCTCGAGCGCCGCGACGCGGCCGGTGCGCAGATCGACCTGCGGCTGATAATACAATCGCAGCTCCTCGCGCTCGATCGCATGGCGCAGATGGCTCTCCAACGCGAGCCAGTGCGTGGCCATGGCGTTCATCTCGGGCTTGTAGAGGCGCAAGCCCCGGCCGCCTTGGCCGCGCACCTGTTGCATGGCCGAGTCCGCGTTCTTGACCAGCTCCGCCGCGTCTTTTCCATCCGCCGGGAACACCGCGATGCCGACGCTGAAGCTCAGGAAGAACTCGCGCCCGGCCACGTAGAGCGGCTTGCCGGAAGCGGCGACCAGTCGCTCGGCGATTTGCGCCGGCGCCTGATCGTTCGCGAGGCCGCTCGCGAAGACGGTGAAGACGTCGCCGTCGAAATGATAGAGCGTCGTACCGCGAGCGAGGTCGGCGCATTCTTTGAGGACGAGATCCAGCCGCGCCGCAATTCCCTGCAGCACCTGCTCGCCGACGGCGTGCCCGAGGGTATCCGCCACCACCTTGAGGCGATCCACGCCGATCATCAGCACCGCGGCCTGCGCGCGGCCATGCTCGGGCGCGAGCAGCGCCCTATCCACCACTTCGTTGAACATGCGCCGGTTCGGCAGGCCGGTCAGCGGGTGGTGGTACGCCTGAAACGCGAGCTTTTCCTCGCTCAACCGGCGCTCGGTCACGTCCGCGACGTAGGCATGAAAAATATCGAGATCCGGGAGAAAGTGAATGCCGCACTCGAGCGAGCGCGCCTCGCGCTGGTATTGCCACACCTCGTAGCGCTCGCGCGGACCGCGCAGCGCCGCCAGGCGCGCCTTCAGGTCCTCCGGCAGCAGCACGCGCGGCGAGCCATGGCCCATGCGACGCGCGAGCTCCGCCGCCGCGGCGTTGGCATAGATCACGTGGCCGTCGAGGGAAAGGCGCATGACGGGATTCGGATTGCGTTCGGCAAAAACCGCGAGACGGCGGCGCTCCGTGCTCGCTTGCAGGTAGGCGTTCAAGTAATAACCGACAAAAACCGCGACCAGGAAAATCGCCATGCTGAACAGAATGGCGAGCTGCGCCATCCGTCCGACCGTCTCCTGGGTTTCGTTGGCGCGCGCGAAGATGCGCGTCTCGACCAGTTTTGCGAGCACGTCGAGCTCGGCGTGAAGCTCGCGCACGATATCGCTGACGCGCACAAGAACCGGGTGCGTTTCCCCCGCGACGTCCGGGGTAGCGGCGAGAGTGCGTTGCAGGCGCCGCGCGAGACTGTCCAGGCTCGCGAGCGACGCGCGCAGCGATGGCAGCGGCTCGGCGTCGCCGTAACTTCGCTCGATGCTGTTCAGCAACTCGCGCGAGCGTTGGCTGTCAGCGACGTAGTCGTGCTCGAGGCGGTCCGGCTCTCCGGTCGCGTAATAGTCGTAGAGGGTCGCCTCCTGGCGCGCCAGCTCCACCTTGAGATCCGCGATCTGACTGAGCAGCGGCAAATCGGCGCGCAGGAAACGGCGCGAATTCTCCAGCACCTGCTGGCTGTAGGCGACGATCAGCACGGAGAAGAGCACGCCGAGCGCGAACACGACGACGTACATGGCGCGCAGGCGCAGTCGCGGATCCTTGATGGCGAGGGAAAAGCGTTCCATGCGTCCTATCGTGGTTACAGCAGCGCGGACTGCGCCCTCCGGCCGAGGCCCGGGCGTCCGCCGGTTCAAAACGAGAGGGTTACTGTAGCACAGGCCCGCGGGCGCCCGAGGCGGCGCGACGCCGAGCAATCACATGCTCGCGCGGAAATCGTCCGGGATTAAAAAGTCCTTCTCGAAGAGTGGGGACAACGGATACGGCGCGGGCGGCGTCAGGGCAGCCATACGCGGGCGTCGCCCTGCTTCAGGCGCTCGGTCATGGCGTGGGTCGATAAGGGGCGCGCGACGAGATAGCCCTGCACGCCATGACAGCCATGCGACTTCAGGAACACGAGCTGCTCGCGCGTCTCCACGCCTTCGGCGATGACGGAAAGCTTCAGGCCGCGCGCCATCATGATAATCGTCTTGACGATCTCGACGTCGCCGCTGTCGGCCGTGATGTCATGGATGAAGCTCTTGTCCACCTTGAGCGTGTGAATCGCGAAACGGCGCAGGTAGCTCAAACTCGAGTAGCCCGTGCCGAAATCATCGATCGCGAAGCGCACGCCCATGCCATGCAGCGCGCGCAGGCGCGCCACGGTTTTTTCCGCGTTCTTCATGATCACGCTCTCGGTGATCTCGAGCTCCAACGCCTCGGGCGGCAACCCCGTCTCCCGGAGCAGCTGCGCGATCATGTCGACGAAATTCGGCTCGTTGAACTGGCGTCCGGATACGTTCACCGCCACGCGCAGGTGGCCGAACCCCGCCTCGTGCCAGCGACGCACCTGCAGCATGGCGGTGCGCGCCACCCATTCTCCGACCTGCACGATAGCCCCGGTCTCCTCGGCGATCCCGATGAATTGGGTCGGCGCCAGCAGCCCGAAATCCGGGTGCTGCCAGCGGATCAGCGCCTCGAGCGCGATCACCCGGCCGGTCGCGAGATCGATCTGCGGCTGGTAGTGCAGCACGAACTCCTCGCGCTCGAGCGCGCGCCGCAGGCTGCTCTCGAGCGTGAGCCGCTCGAACGCCGCGGCGCTCATGTCCGCAGAATAGAATTGATAGTTGTTCTTGCCGAGATCCTTGGCGCGGTACATCGCGGCGTCCGCGTTTTTGAGCAGGGTCGCGGGCGTCGTGCCGTCGGTGGGATACATGCTGATGCCGATGCTCGCCGTGATGAAGAGCTCGTGCCCCTGAATGGCGAACGGCAGCATGAAGGCGCCGAGGATTTTGCTCGCAATGCTCGAGATGTCCTCGGCTTGCGCGACGTCCTCGAGCAACACCGCGAACTCGTCGCCCCCGAGCCGGGCGAC
>JAJPKH010000233.1 GCA_021323795.1 Acidiferrobacteraceae bacterium
CGGCTCACGCTGTCGCTCCTGACGCGGTGCACGAATTCGCGGACCGCGTCGTTCTTCGGATGCAACACCACGATGACGTCGTTCGGCGTCAGCTCATGGAGCGGCGTCAGCCGCACGTCCGGCGGATTCCAGCGGTACTGGTTGTGCAGCACCATCGCATGCCGCATGAGCGCCTCGAGCTGCGGCACCGGGTGGGCATAGTCCACGATGTCCGCGTGGCTGTAGCCGGGATAATCGGGGTCGTACTCGATGAGGTGATACGCCGACGCGCCGGGTTGATCGAGTTGCTCGGCGACGGTGCGATGCAACGGGACCGCTTCCGTTGCGCCCATTCCCGCCCGGTACACGTGGAGCACGATTTCCAGGATTTTGTCCTCCACGTAGCGATCGCTACCGCCCGGGGCCGCGTGGTACGCGGCTTCCACGTCCGCGGCGATGCGTTCCACGTCGGTGGCAGGCTGCAACGCCGGCAGGAAAACGTCGCCGTGTCGCCGTGGAACGTCGATCCAGCGCGTCGGGCGCTTTTCGTACATCGTCAAGGTGTACCGGTCGACATTGCGCAAATACAAGATCAGGTCCTGCAACAACTCGTAGCGCGATCGATACGACGCGGCTGCGAGGCGTGCGGCGATCTCCGACGCGCTCGGCGCCTTGTCGTCGAAGTCGCGCTTCATCAGCGCTTCGAACTGATCCAGCGTTTTAAAGACGGAAAAATCGAGATCGGGAAAGAAATTGAAGGGAAAAACGATACGGCCATGCCGGTTGACGATGAAACGCTTCACACTGCCTCTCCCTGGTTACGTCCCGATGTTTCGCGACACCTCACGAGCATGGAGCTTACTGCGCCGCTTCGGCACCGGCAAGCCGTTGCGCACTTGATTTACTTATCGAGCGCGCTGATTTTTGTGCAACACGACCGCCTTGCTGCAACAGCACTCTCACTGTTGTTATCGTCCGAGTGAGAGCGTCGACCGCGTCGAAAAATCACACGTCGCCGAAGACGTCCTGGCGATAGCGACCGGTGTTGATCAGCGTCTGCAGCCATGCGGACGCGGCGTCACGATCGCTCCGCCGCCGTTCCATGCAGACGCGTATCAACGTATCGCGCACCGCGGGCGCCATGAAGCGGCCGTCGCCGCAGACATAAAGGGTGGCGCCGGACTCGAGCGCGCTCCACACCGCCGCGCGTTCCGCCCACAAGGCGTTCTGCACGAATCGGTGCGGATGGGCAGGGAGCGCGGAGAAGGCGACGTGCACTTTGGCGACGCCATCGGCTTCCGCCGCCCGCATCTCCGTTTCGTAAAACCAGTCGTGTCGCGGGTGGCGGCAACCGTAGAAGACGAGGCTTCGCGCGACGGGCAAGCCCTGCGCGCGCTGCGCGCGGCGCTCCTGGAGAAAACCGCGAAACGGCGCGAACCCGGTGCCGGGGCCGACGAGTATCATCGGTATCGTGACGTCGTCGGGCGGCGCAAACGGCGGATCGGGCCGGCGCACGAAACCGATGAGCGCGTCGCCGGGCGCGAGGCTCTGCAAATAGATCGACGCGACGCCATGGTAGTCGCCGTTCCCGGACCACGCGCGGCCGACGACGGCGCCGACGGTCAACGACAGTTCCCGCGGGGAGATGAGCGCCGAGGATGAGATCGAATAAAACCGCGGCCGCATGGGCGAGCACAGGTCGAGGAAGGCGTCGAGCGGCAATTGGATGGCCGGGAAGCGGATCAGCAGGTCGTGGAGCGTCACGCGCTGCTCGGAAATCTCGCGCTGGAACGCGCTCGCCGATTCCTCGTCCTGCGTCAACATTTTTTCGAGCAGCGCGCGCGTGCGGGGGCAGGGCGTATGAGCGGCCAAACGTCGTACGTCGGTGCGCGTCACCGGATCTTGTAGCTCGATGAAGTCGCGCAGGAGTTGCGCGACGGTAACCGGTTTGCCGAGCGGCAGGTGTTTGACGCGCGTCGCGTCGCCTTGCAGAACGACGACGGCATCGAGCTCGAGTCCCAGCCGCTCGGCGATCGCCCCCACGCGCTCGCGCCGGTTGCGCGGATAGACGCCGAGATGATCGCCGGTCCGGTAGGACACGCCCGCGGGCAACTCGAGCGTGAGGTGGCGCGTCGAGACGCGCGGCGCTTCGAGAGCGAAGTCCCACAGGCCGGTGGGATCGCGCACGAGTTCCTCGTTGGCGATCACCGAGAGCGCGCGCGACGAGGCGGGCAGTAGCGCCGCCCGCGCTTCGGCGGCGCTCGCGTAGCTCACCGCGATGCGCGGTGGGTCGAGCGCCGCCTCCGCGCCGCCCGCGCCGAGCGCCTTCCACAAGCGGCCGCGCCAGCGCTCTACCGCGCCCTCGAAGTCGGCGTTGCCGTCGGCTTCGGCGCGCGCGAGGACTTCGATCGCTCCGGTTTGTTTGAGCGCGTTCCGCAGCAGTTTCGGAAACGCCTGGTAGTGCGGCCATTGCGAATTGCCGCAGCCGAGCACGGAGAACTTGAGCCGCGGCCGCTTTAACGCCTGCAAGCGGCCGCGCTCGATCTGCTCCGCGATCTTACCGGCGCTGTCCGGCGCCTTGCCGTTGTACGTCGAGGTCACCACGACGAGGGTGCCTTCCTGCGGCAATTCATCCGCGTAATCATCGAGCGGCGCCGTCACCGCGGCGAAGCCGATGTGTCGCGCCTGTTCGCCGATCTGTTCGGCCACCTCGCGGCAGGTGCCGAGGCTCGTGCCGTAGAGCACCGTGAACGGCTGATCGTCGCCGCGCACCGTGGGGGCGCGCGGCGTTTCGGCGGCCGGCGTCGGCGGGGCCGCGGGCGCGACGCCGAGCCGCTCGTGCGGCTGCCGGCGCCGGACGCGAATGAAAAAAGCGTCGGGCTTGAGCGTCAGCGTTTCTTTTATTGTGAACTGATAATCGTGCGGATCGCTGAGGGCGAAGTTTTGCAGGATGACGGCGAGCGCGAGCTTCGCTTCGGTGAGCGCGAATTGCCGCCCGATGCAGGCGCGTTGGCCGTTGCCGAAGGGCTTATAGGCGTGCGCGGGGAGCCTCGCTTCCGCGTTCGGCAGGAAGCGGTCGATGTCGAATGTTTCGGGATTGCTCCACGCCTTGGAATCGCGATGCAGCGCCGGAATTATCACGGTCAGCTGGCGATCTTTCCGTGCGCGATAGCGCCCGCCGATAACGGTGTCTTCGTACGGGGCCACGGTGAACGCCGGCGCCGTCGGCCACAGGCGCAGCGTCTCCTTAAGCACGCGTTCGATGACGTTGAGCTGGTTCAGATGGGCGTAAGCGGGCGCTGTCTCGCCCGGAAGCACCCGATCGACTTCGGCATAAGCTTGCGCCAGGACATGCGGATGGCGCAGCAGCAGATAGATCGCGAAGGTCAATAGCCCGCTCGTGGTCTCGTGCCCGGCGACCAGGAAGGTGATGACCTGGTATCGGATGTTGATATCGTCGAGCTTTTCGTTGGTTTGCGGATCGACCGAATTCAGCATGAGGTTCAGCAGGTCGGCCGAATCGGTCGGATGCTCGCGGCGCTTGCGGATGACGTCATCGACCAGCGCGTTCATCCGCGCGATGTCCGCGCGATACCGGCGTTGGCCGGCGAAGCGATTCTGAATCGGCAGGCGCGTCAGCCGATTCATCGCTTCGGTGAGCACGCGCGCCATCGCTTCCAGAAACGGGTGCAGTTTTTCTTGCTCGAAGGAATTGAAGCGGTAGTCGAAGCCCGCGAGCGAGATCGTATCGAGCGTGAGCCGCGTCATATCGTCGGCGACCAGGATGTCGGCGCCGGCGCGCGCCGCCCACTTGCGCACGAGCTGCTGCGCGACCTCGAGCATGCGGTCGAAGTAGCCCTTCATCGCGCGCTGACCGAAGGCGGGCAGGAGGATGCGATGCGCCTTGCCCCAGTTCGGTTCGTCGCCGTGCGCCGTGAACAATCCGTCCTTGGCGACATCGCGCAGGAACAGCAGCGGCGGGCGGATGAATTTCCGGAAACGCATCTCATCGCAAATCTCGGCGACCAGTTCCGAGGAATAGACGAAGACGATTCTTCGTCCGCCGAAATTGAGCTGAAAGATGCCGTCGAACTGTTTGCTCGTTTCGAGCAAGTGCTGCATTAGCCGCGACTTCGGGAGCTGAAACAGATTGCCCGCGAGCGGCAGTTGCGGCGGACCGGGAATTTCAAGGAACTGAGCGGCCATGTGGGTCCCGAAAAAC
>JAJPKH010000260.1 GCA_021323795.1 Acidiferrobacteraceae bacterium
CAAGTAAATATTTTATAGTAGTTGCGGCATTCCGGCCCCGCGGCGCGGGTTGTTCTCGGTGCGCGGCGCAGCGGCAGTCGGCGCGGTCATGTTCGCGGGCGCTCGCGTTTATTACCGCACGGCCGAGCGCGCGCAATCCCATGGAGTAGGGCATGTGGCCGGCAGTGCGCGGCGCACCGTGCGTGTACGCGGCGCGTCGTCGGTACACCACTCGCCCGGCGCGCCGAAAGATTTTGGCTGCGGGAAGCAAAAGATTGTATAAGTCGGATTCGATGAGAGGAGGCTGATGGACGCAGTCATCGCCGCGATCCTCGTGCAGGACGGCGTCACCAACGGGGCGATTTATGCGCTCCTCGCGCTGGCGTTGGTGCTGGTGTTCGCGGTGACGCGGGTTATCTTCATCCCGCAGGGGGAATTCGTATCCTACGGCGCACTGACCGTCGCCAGCCTGCAGCTCGGACAAGTCCCCGGCACCGCGTGGCTGTTGCTCGGCCTGGGATCGGCGACCGCCGTGGTGGAAGTGGTCGGCGCCGCGCGGGCGCGGCAACCGCGCCGGGTTCCTCGGATCGTTCTCGCTTACGTCGTTTACCCGGCCGCCATGTTGCTTCTGGTCCGCTGGTTGGCGCCGCACGGTTTGCCGCAGATCGTTCAGGTCGTACTGATGTTGCTGCTGATCGTGCCGTTGGGCCCGATGGTGTATCGGCTGGCGTTCCAGCCGCTCGCCGAAGCGTCGATTCTCGTGCTCCTTATCGTCTCGATCGCGGTGCACTTCGCGCTCATGGGCACGGGGCTGCTGCTCTTCGGCGCCGAAGGCTCGCGCACGTCGCCCTTCTGGGCGGCGCGCTTCGACGCCGGCGCCATCAGCATTTCCGGTCAGAGCGTGTTTGTCGTCGCCGCGAGCGTCATCCTGATCGTCGCCCTTTATTTCTTTTTCGAGCGCACGGTGTACGGCAAGGCGTTGCGCGCCACCGCGGTCAATCGCCTGGGCGCGCGCCTGGTCGGCATGAGCATCACGCTGTCGGGCCGCTTGAGCTTCACGTTGGCGGCGCTGATCGGCGCTTTTTCGGGCGCGCTCATCGCGCCCGTCACTACCATCTACTATGACTCGGGTTTTTTGATCGGGCTCAAGGGCTTCGTCGCCGCCATTATCGCGGGCTTGGTGAGCTATCCGCTCGCGTTGGCGGGCGCATTGCTGGTCGGATTGCTCGAGGCGTTCGCGTCGTTCTGGGCGAGCTCGTACAAGGAAGTGATCGTGTTCACGCTGATCATTCCGGTGCTGCTGTGGCGCTCCCTCACCAGCAAACACGTCGAAGAAGAGGAGGGATAGCGCATGCGCCGGTCGGTGGTGCTTGGCGCGTGGGCGGTTGTCGTTGCGGCGATTCCGCTGATTCCGGCGATGCCCGAATACTGGGTGACACTGCTCAATTACATCGGACTCTACAGCATCGTTACGCTCGGGCTCGTCGTGCTCACCGGCGTCGGCGGCTTGGTGTCGTTCGGGCAGGCGGCGTTTGTCGGCATCGGCGCCTTCGCCACCGCCTATTTGACCACGCGTTACGGCGTGTCGCCGTGGTTCACGCTGCCGATCGGCATGCTATTGACCGCCGTATCCGCGTATCTGATCGGCGCCGTTACGCTGTCGCTGTCCGGGCACTATCTGCCGCTCAGCACCATCGCCTGGGGCATCAGCATTTATTTTTTGTTCGGCAATCTCGATTGGCTCGGCCGGCACGACGGCTTGACCGGCATCCCGTCGCTGCATTTTTTCGGTTGGAGTCTCGTCAGCGGTCGCAGTTACTACTATCTCATCTGGTTTTTCGTATTCGTCGCCATCTGCGCGACGCAGAACCTGCTCGATTCGCGTCCCGGCCGCGCAATCCGCGCGCTCAAGGGCGGCGGCGTCATGGCGGAATCCTCCGGCGTAGCGACCGCGCGGTATAAACGGATTATCTTCGTGTACGCCGCGCTGCTCGCGTGCGTGTCCGGGTGGCTCTACGCGCACATGCAGCGCGCGGTGAACCCGTCGCCGTTCGGACTGCAAGCCGGCATCGAATATCTCTTTATGGTGGTGATCGGCGGCGCCGGCTACGTCTGGGGCGCGCTGCTAGGCGCCGGGTTGCTCACGGTCGTGAAGGACAAGCTGCAGGATATTCTGCCGGCGCTGCTCGGGAGCGACGGCAATTTCGAGATCATCGTCTTCGGCGTCCTCGTCGTGCTGCTGTTGCAGCACGCGCGCGAGGGCATCTGGCCTTACGTGCTGCGCCGCTTGCCGAGCACCAACGGACACGCGCCGCTGCGGCCGGCGGCGGCGCTGCCGCAACGTCCCAAGCCGAAGGCGGGCGAAAATATTCTCGAGGTGCGCGCCGCGCGCAAGGAGTTCGGCGGCCTGGTCGCCGTCAGCGACGTGAGCTTCACCATGTGTGCGGGCGAGATCCTCGGCCTGATCGGCCCGAACGGCGCGGGGAAAAGCACGTTGTTCGATCTCATCACCGGGGTTTCGGCGCCGACGCGTGGCGAGGTGTTTTTCCGGGGCGGGCGCATCGACCGCCTGCCGGCGCGCGCGGTCGCCCGTCTCGGCGTCGGTCGCACCTTTCAGCACGTGCGCTTGCTGCCCCACATGAGCGTGCTCGAAAACGTGGCGATCGGCGCGCACCAGCGCACGCGCAACGGGATGCTCGCCGCGATGCTGCGCCTCGACCGTGTCGAGGAAGCGCAGTTGCTCGGCGACGCCGCCAAGCAACTCCACCGCATCGGCTTGGGCGCGTCTCTGTACGAGCAGGCCGGCAGTCTCGCGCTCGGCCAGCAGCGGCTGGTCGAGATTGCGCGCGCGCTCTGCGGCGATCCGGTGCTGCTGCTGCTCGATGAGCCCGCGGCCGGGTTGCGCTACAAGGAGAAGCGGGCGCTCGCCGACGTGCTCGCTCAGCTGCGTGCGGAGGGCATGAGCGTGCTGCTGGTGGAGCACGACATGGATTTCGTCATGGGGCTGACCGACCGGCTGGTGGTGATGGATTTTGGCGTGAAGCTCGCGGAAGGCGCGCCGCGCGAGGTGCAGAAGAATCCGGTCGTCCTGGAAGCCTACCTCGGGAGCGTGGCCTAGGCGATGAGCGCGGCGATTCTTTCCATAAAAAATCTGTCGGTGAAATATGGCAAGGTCGAGGCGCTGCACCGCGCGAATCTCGAGGTGCACGCCGGCAAGATCGTGACCGTCATCGGGCC
This sequence comes from Acidiferrobacteraceae bacterium, assembly GCA_021323795.1. Classification (GTDB taxonomy): domain Bacteria; phylum Pseudomonadota; class Gammaproteobacteria; order Acidiferrobacterales; family Sulfurifustaceae; genus JACQFZ01. The sequence continues at coordinate 3,217 of JAJPKH010000260.1, forward strand.
GAACGGCGCGGGCAAATCGACGTTGCTCGGCGCCGTCATGGGCGCGTTGCCGCCCTACGGCAGCGCAACCGGCGATATCGTGTACGCCGACACGCCGGTGAACGACCGGGCCGTCGAGGAACGCGTGGCCGCCGGCATGTGCCTGGTGCCGGAACGGCGCGAGCTCTTCGCGAGCATGAGCGTCGCGGACAATCTGCTGCTCGGCGCGTTTCGCCGCTACAAGGCGCGGGAAAAGCACTTCGCCGACGAAATGGACCACGTGTATCAGATCTTTCCGCGCCTGAAGGAGCGGCGCGCGCAGGCCGCCGGTACGCTTTCCGGCGGCGAGCGTCAGATGCTCGCGTTGGGGCGCGCGCTCATGGCGCGCCCGCGGTTGTTGATGCTGGATGAGCCGAGTCTCGGGCTCGCACCGCTGATCGTGCAGGAAATCTTCCGCGTCATCGTGCGGCTGCGCGAAAGCGGCATCGCGATCCTGCTCGTCGAGCAGAACGCGCGCGCCGCGTTACAGGTCGCCGATTACGGCTATGTGCTCGAGGTCGGCGAAATGATGCTCGATGGTCAAGCGGCCGAGCTCGCGCGCAACCCGCGCGTGGTGGAAAGCTACTTGGGTCTTGCCGGCAAAGACGCGCATTCAACAGCGCGCACGAACGCATGAATCGTGTTTCATGGAGAGCCGCGAAGAGAGGCGTTGCGCAAGCGTCATGCGAGGAGCGCCAGCGGCGAAGCGGTCTCTGAGTGCAAGCGAGAGATCGCTTCGCTGCGGTCGCCATGACAGGTGTCGTTTTTCCTAATAAAACCGCTCATTCCCTCCCGCCGTTGCGGAGGAGGAAATGGAAGGTAGCGCTGTCATTTCCCCGGGACCGTTGTCATCCGCCGGGCACTGAATCGCACATGCGCCCCGGCGGACCGGGGCCTCGCCACTTTTAGGGAATGCCCGATTAAATCCCGTTCGCGCTGCGCTCGTCGAAGGGCGCTCTCACTGATTCCAGGATGTCCTCCGTTCATGGTTCGACAAGCTCACCACGAACGGAGGAATTAATCAGGCGCTTCCTTAAAGAGGGTGGTTGAGCGAAGCGATGCCGCACAGGATGTGCCAATTTCGCGGGAGCACACGGATGTGCGGAGCGATACCCGCCGAACAATTTGATTTTGTCGGGTCCGCCGCTTGCGCGGCTGGACCCAACCTGCCGGAGAAGCAATTTTTAGAGGTTCCCTTAATTTATTTCGCGGGGGCGCTCGGGCCGCGCTGGAAGCGCCGTGCGTGGTCCATGCCGCCCGGATGCCGCACCAGGTCGTTCAGCACGGTACGCTGTTCCGGCGTCAATGCCTGCTGCAACGTCGCCGTTGCATCCGCGAGCTGATTCAGCTTCCGCGCCTGTTCGGCGGCGCGCTGCGCGCGAAAACGCACGAGTGCCGCCGCATCGGCATCGGCGGCGGGCCGGGTCAAACTCGTTCCAGCCATGCCCTCCGCGGTTTTCGCGTAAGCGTTCCAGGCATCCTGCTGGGACGGCTCGAGCTTCAGCTGTTCCGCCATGCGATTGAGCCGTGTCTGAACGTGCTCGCGCATGCGGTCCTGCCGACTCGCGCCGACGGCCGGTTGGCCGACGGTGTTGGGTTGGCTCAGCACCGGTGCGGCGGCGGTAATCAAAGCGGCGGCAACGGCGAGAGCAGCGAGACTGCGTGTGGTGAAATTGCGATAGGTTTTCACAATGCACTCCTATTGATTCAAGTAACCAACTACAACAACGCC
>JAJPKH010000027.1 GCA_021323795.1 Acidiferrobacteraceae bacterium
CGTGCCCTGGGAGGCGACCCGGCGACGCAGCAGGCCCGTCGCCGGCAACGCCAGGAGCGCGATGACCGCGAGCGACCACATGGCGCCCATCCAGCCGACGCCGGAGATGAGCCGCGCCGTCAACGGCGCGATCACGAATTGGCCGAAGGAAGCGCCCGCGTTGATGATGCCGGATGACATACCGCGCTTTTCGGTTGGGATGCGCTGCGCGGTGGCGCCGATCAGCACCGAGAAGCTCGCCGTTCCGGAGCCGGCGGCGGTCAGCAGTCCGATCGTGAAGATGAGGCCCCACGCGCTCGACATGAACGGTGTAATCGCGCTGCCGAAGGCGGTGAGCAGGACGCCGGCCACGACCACGCGTATGTGGCCGTAGCGGTCGGCGAGGGCGCCGGCGATCGGTTGCACCGCGCCGTAAACGAATTGCGCCACCGCCATCGCCAGGCTGATGGTGGCGATGCCGAGTCCGGTCGCCGTGTTGAGCGGCGATACGAAGAGGCCCATCGATTGGCGCGCGCCCATCGTCACCATCAGGATCGCGGCGGCGAGCAGCGTGATTCCCAGGAAGGGCGGGACAGCCGTACGATTTTCCATTGTTAGTTCTCTTCGGGCAGCACCGCTTTGAGCTTAGTCAGCGCTTCATCCAGCTGGGCGTGCAGCCGCGCGACCAATGCGCCTCCCAGTTCTTTTTCGAGCGCGAGCTGCGCCGACCTCCAGCGCTCGCGCGCTTCGCGCCGCACCCGCCGGCCGCTCGCGGTGAGCACCAAGAGCCGCTGGCGCGCGTCGTCGCCCGCGACTTCCGCGACCCAGCCGCTCTCGAACAACGGCCGGAGATTGCGCGTGAGGGTGGTGCGGTCCATTTCCAGCCGGCGCGAGAGGCCAAGCAGCGATTGGGGCTCTTCGGAAAGATGCGCGAGCAGCGAATATTGCGAGAACTTCACGCCCGCCTGTTGCAGGTGCAGCTCATAAAACGATGTGATGCGGCGCGCCAGACGGCGCACCGTGGCGCCCGTGCACTTGAGCGGAAGCACTTCCAGTGTGTGCTCCGCTTGAACGCCCGGTGCCGCGCGCTTGAGGGCCGGCCCGCGCTTTACCATGACTCGCCGTGTACGTGCATATACACGCAAACTACCGGAATCGCATTAACGGCGCAAGCGCCGGTGATGGAATGGTATAAATGCGCGGCGGCGCCGCTCAGCACTCGGGCCGGCCCGCCGGCGGCGCCGGGTGCGCGATGAAATGAAAGCGCCGAGGGACATCCGCCGCGCCGATGGGCGCGACGGCGATAACGGCGCCGAATAAGCGGCAACCGAGCACGGCCCCGCCCTGGGCCACCGCCTCCAGCACGGAATCCGGATTTTCCCCCTTGAGGCCCGCCATGCGTGCGAGCAGCGGTTGCAGATCGCGATCGAGCAGCACGCCGACGCCGAGCTCGGTGTCGAACAGGATCGCGCCGTCGTCGTCGATCAACATCGTGCGCAGCTCGCGCGGTTTGATTCCCGTTTGCGTCACGAGGCCGCTGGCCGCGTCGTCGAGCCGGTAGACCCAGGGCGTGTAGTCGAGGGCCACGAACACCCGCTGCGGTCCGTTCTGGAAAAACCAGCGGCCCTCCTGATCGTGCGCGTAGTTGTGGCCGATGAACTCTCGCATCGCCGCGTTGACGACGGGTTCGAATCGGCCGGCCGCGGTTTTTATCAGCCAGGTGCCGCGCCGGTCGAGCGCGAGCCAGCCGTAGACGGCCGGCACGTTCGGCCACCGCTGCATCGCCCGCAACACTTCTTCATCCATGGTCGTCGAATTACTCCTGTCGAAAAAAGGAGCGGGAGCCGTGCCGCTCCCGCCCGTCGATCGCGCCGCGCCGCGGCGTTACTCCAGCGCCTTCACCATGTCTTCCAGCACTTTTTTGGCGTCGCCGAACACCATCATGGTCTTGTCCATGTAGAAGAGCTCGTTGTCGAGCCCGGCGTAACCGGTCGCCATCGAGCGTTTGTTGACGATGACGGTGCGTGCCCTGTGCGCCTCCAATATCGGCATGCCGAAGATCGGACTGCCCGGCGTTTTCGCCGCCGGATTCACCACGTCGTTCGCGCCGAGCACCAGTACGACGTCGGTCGCCTGGAAGTCGTTGTTGATGTCTTCCATCTCGAACACTTGATCGTAGGGAATTTCGGCTTCCGCAAGCAGCACGTTCATGTGGCCCGGCATGCGCCCGGCGACCGGGTGGATGCCGTAGCGCACGTTCACGCCTTTCTCGCCGAGCTTGTGCGCGAGTTCCTTGAGCGCATGCTGCGCGCGCGAGACCGCCAGACCGTAGCCCGGGACGATGATGACGGATTCCGCGTTCGCCATCATGAACGCCGCGTCTTCCGCGCTGCCGGAGCGGTACGATTTCTGCTCGGCGCCGGCCGCGGCCATGCCGCCTTCCTGGCCGAATCCGCCGAGCAGCACGTTGATGAACGAACGGTTCATCGCCTTGCACATGATGTAAGAAAGAATCGCGCCGCTCGAGCCGACCAGCGACCCGGAGATGATCAGCATCGAATTGTTGAGCGAGAAGCCGATGCCGGCCGCGGCCCACCCGGAGTAGCTGTTCAACATCGACACCACCACCGGCATGTCGGCTCCGCCGATGGGAATGATGAGGAGCACGCCGATCACGAACGCCAATGCGGTCATGAGGAGAAACGGCAGCCACTGCTGCGTTGCGAAGAACCAGAGGCCGCAACCGAGCATCGCGAGCGCGAGCAGCAAGTTGAGCCAGTGCTGGCCCTTGTACATGATCGGCGCGCTGCGAAAACGGCCGGACAGCTTGCCGAAGGCGATCACCGAACCGGAAAACGTGATGGCGCCGACGAAGGTGCCGATGAAAAGCTCGAGGCGGTTGCCTTGCGGAATCTTCGCGCCGAACTCGGCAATACCGAATGCCCACGGCTCGGCCACGGCGACGACGGCGATGAACACGGCGGCGAGGCCGACGAGAGAATGCATCGCCGCGACGAGCTCGGGCATTTTGGTCATTTGCACGCGCCGAGCGACGAAGGTGCCGATGGTTCCGCCGATCACGACGCCGAGCGCGATCGAGCCGAGGCCGCCGTAGTGTCCGGCGCGCAATTTCGCGATCAACGCCACGGTGGTGACGGCGGCGATCGCCATTCCCGCCATCCCGAATACGTTGCCGCGCCGCGCCGTCGCGGGATTGGAGAGGCCCTTCAGCGCCTGAATGAAGCAAATCGAGGCGACGAGATAGAGCAGGGTGACGAGATTCATGCTCATTTCTTGTCCCCCGCGGCGGGCCGTTCTTTTTTCTTGAACATCTCGAGCATGCGCTGCGTCACCAGAAATCCGCCGAACACGTTCACGGCGGCGAGCGTGACGGCGAGCGTGCCCATGATCTTGCCGAGCGCGGTGTCGGTCGCACCGGCCGCGAGCATGGCGCCGACGATGATGATCGCCGAAATCGCGTTGGTGACGGACATGAGCGGCGTGTGCAGCGCCGGCGTGACGTTCCACACCACGTGGTAACCGACGTAGATGGCGAGGACGAAAATCACCAGGTTGATGACGGTCGGGTTGATGTGTTCCATGGTTTGGTCCTTATTCGATTACTTCTTGGTCACTTGACCGTCTTTGCACATGAGGGTCGCGGCGACGATTTCGTCGGACATATTGACGGCGAGCTTGCCTTCCTTGTCGATGATCAACTTCAGGAAATCGAAGAGGTTGCGCGCGTAGAGCGCGGACGCATCCGCCGCGACCAGCGCGGGTAGATTGGTTTCCCCGACCAGCGTCACGCCGTGCTTCACCACCGTCTTCCCGGCTTCGGTGAGCGGGCAGTTGCCCCCTTGCTCGGCGGCAAGATCGACGATGATGGAGCCCGGCTTCATCGACTTCACCATTTCTTCCGTGATCAGCACCGGCGCCTTGCGTCCGGGGATGAGCGCGGTCGAAACGACGATATCGGCCTGCTTGATGCGCTCGGCGACCAGCGCGGCCTGACGCTTCATCCAGTCGGGCGGCATCGGGCGCGCGTAGCCGCCGACGCCCTTCGCGATCTCGCGTTCTTCATCGGTGACGAAGGGCACGTCGATGAATTTCGCGCCGAGCGATTCGATCTGTTCCTTGACGGCGGGGCGCACGTCCGACGCTTCGATGACCGCGCCCAAGCGCTTCGCCGTCGCGATCGCCTGCAGCCCGGCGACGCCGGCGCCGAGCACCATGACGCGCGCGGCTTTCACGGTTCCCGCCGCGGTCATCAGCATGGGCATGAAGCGTTGATAAATATCGGCGGCGAGGATGACGGCTTTGTAGCCGGCGATATTCGCCTGGGACGAAAGTACGTCGAGACTTTGTGCGCGCGTGATGCGCGGCGCGGCTTCGAGCGCGAAGGCGATAACGCCGCGCGCCGCGAGGCGCGATAATCCTTCCTGATCGAACGGGTTCAGCATGCCGACGACGACTTGCCCGGTTTTAAGCAGCGGCAGCTCCTCGGCCCGCGGCGCGCGTACTTTGAGCAGCAATTCCGCCTGGCCGTAAAGCTCGGCCGCCGACCCGACCACGGTCGCGCCCGCTTGCGCGTAGGCGTCGTCGGTGACGCTGGCATTCACGCCGGCGCCCGATTGTACGAGCAGTTGGTGCAAACCGCCGGTGGCGAGCTTCTTGACCGTCTCCGGTGTGGCGGCGACGCGCGTTTCCCGCGGCCAGATTTCGGCCGGGATGCCGATCTTCATGTTCTTCTCCTTTGACGCATTATGAACCGATCGCTCGACCGGCACGCGGGGCGATTTTATATTTGACGGGCGGTGGAAAGGAATGCGGGCGAGCGCACGGGAGCTCTGCGCCCGCCCGCTGCGGTCTGTTATTGTTGTTCCCCCATCGCCGCGCGAGGCGCGGCGTCCGATACCGGGTGGCCAGGAGCACTATAGGGCTAACCGGCCGTTCTTGCTAGAAAACGATCACGCCCCGGGCGTTTCTGCCGGCCGCCAGATCGGCAAAGGCTTGCGGGGCTTCGTCGATGCGGTATCGGCGCGTGATGAGCTCGTCGAGTTTGAGCCGCTTCGACTTATATAAGGAGAGCAGGCGCGGAAAGTCCTCGCACGGACGCGCCGAGCCGAAGTAGCTGCCGGTCAGCGTTTTTTCCTCGAACGGCAGCGTCGCGGTGCGGATCGTCGTCGTATCCTTGGGTGCCGCCACCCCGGCGACGACGGCCGTACCGCCTTTACGCAATACGCCGTAGGCCTGCGCGACGACGTCGCCATAGCCCACACATTCGAAGCTGTAGTCCGCGCCGCCGCCGGTGAGCTTGCGGATGGTTTTGACCACATTTTCTTCCGATTTCGGGTTGACCGTGTGCGTCGCGCCGAACTGCCGCGCGAGCGCGAGCTTCGAGTCCAAGGTATCGACCGCGACGATCATCGCGGCGCCGGAGAGGGCGCAGGCCTGAATGGCATTGAGCCCGACGCCGCCGGCGCCGAAAACGACGGCGATGGACCCGGGCGGCACGCGCGCCTTGTTAGTGACCGC
>JAJPKH010000315.1 GCA_021323795.1 Acidiferrobacteraceae bacterium
GGCGCACGGCGCCGACGAACTGGTCGAAATCGACGGGCTTGCGGATGTAGCTGTTGGCGCCGAGGCGGTAGCCGGCGATGATGTCCTGCTCTTCCTTCGAAGACGTCGCCTGCCGCCGCTCGTGTACGCTTGCACCTGCCGCGATAACTTCGCCAAAAAATAAGCCAGTTTTCATGAGCGGCGTTTAGTTAACGCTCAACCAAATACGCGCAAAAAACGTCGTCCACCAGCACGGTGCCGATTGTTCGCATATCGGTCAACGGCCCGCGATGTTGCTTCACGCAGGGGAACTTCCGCACTATATTGCGTTTGTAGCAGTGGCAGGGAGCGAAATCGCCGGACGCTTTTTCGAATGCCAATCGCGGACGTACCAGCGCATAAGCGCGTACTTCGGCCCTGTCCCCCGAGGGCGTCGCATAACTTCTTTGTTCCGGCGCCGTTCGATTCGCGACGGAGGTCTCCATGGAGAATGACCTTCTGCGGTTGTTGCTGGAGGAGAATCCCGACGCCGTGATCGTCACTACCACGGCCGGCGAGATCGTGTATTGGAGCAGTGGCGCGGAAAAAATGTTCGGCTACGCGAGCGCCGAGGTTCGCGGGCGTTTCGTCAACGAGGTGATCGTCCCCGAAGACCACTTGGAGGAAGAGCGCAGGGTTCTTCAAGAAACGCTCCAGACCGGGTCCGCCACGTTCGAGTCCATGCGCCGCAAAAAAGACGGCTCGCTGGTTTACGTCGACATCTCCTGCAGGGCGGTCCGCAACGCGCGCGGCGAAACAGAGTTTCTTCTTTTGAGCAAAAAAGACGTCACGCATTTGAAGGTCACGCGCGACGCCAAACTGGTCGAAGCTAAATTCCTCGATCTTCTCGAGTCCACCCCTGACGGCATAATCATGGTCAACCCGATGGGTCGGATCGTCCTGGCCAACAGCCAGGCGGAGAGGCTCTTTGGTTACGCACACGGCGAACTGCGCGGCAAACCTGTCGAGATGCTGCTGCCGGAACGCTTCCGCAGTGTTCACGTCGGGCATCGCTCGGGCTATTTCGGGCAGCCGCGCACCCGTCCCATGGGCGTGGGACTCGAACTCTACGGTCTGCGCAAGGACGCAACGGAATTTCCCGTCGAAATCAGCCTGAGCCCTCTCAAGACGGACGAGGGGACGCTCGTCATGAGCGCGGTGCGCGACATCACGGAACGCAAGCGCATCGAGCAGGTGTTGCATGAAAAAAACATGGAGCTGCAAAGCGCGGCGGAGGCGAAGAACCGCTTCTTGGCGACGATGTCGCATGAGCTGCGCACGCCCTTGAACGCCATCATCGGTTTTACCGGCACGCTGCTCATGAAGCTGCCCGGCCCGCTCAACGCCGATCAAGAGAAGCAGCTATCGACCATCCAGACCAGCGCGCGCCACCTGCTTTCGCTCATCAATGATTTGCTCGATCTCGCCAAGATCGAGTCGGGAAAGATGGATATTAATCTTGAGCCCGTGTCGTGCGGCAGCGTGGTCCAAGAAGTCGCGGCGACGTTGCGCCCGCTGGCGAAACAGAAGGGCCTGACGCTGCGTCTGGACCTGCCGGCGACGGACGTCACCGTGCGGGCGGATCGGCGCGCGCTCAGCCAGATCGTCATCAATCTGGCCAACAACGCCATCAAATATACCGACGCCGGAGAAATCGTAATCTCGCTGGCGCGGCACCAGCGCGAGGGCAGCAGGGTCAGCGAGATTAGCGTGAGCGACACGGGCTGCGGTATCCAGCCGGAGGATCAGGCGAAACTCTTTCACGCGTTCACCCAGCTCGATTCGTCCTCCACGCGCCGCTATGAAGGCACGGGTCTCGGCCTGCACTTGTCGCAGAAGCTCGCTGAACTGCTCAACGGCCGAATCACGTTCAAGAGCACGTTCGGAAAGGGCAGCACTTTCACCTTGATTCTGCCGGATGGCTGAAGCGATGGCCCGCATTCTCGTCATCGAGGACAACCGGGAAAACCGCGAGCTCATGGTCTACCTGTTGCGGGCGTTTGGTCATACGGTCATGGAAGCGAACGACGGCGAACGTGGAATCGAAACCGCGCTCCGTGAGCAGCCTGACTTGATATTGTGCGATATTCATTTGCCCGGCGTCGACGGCTATGAGGTCGCGCGCGCGTTGCGGGCCAACCCGCGTCTGCGCGCAAGACCCCTGATCGCGGTGACGGCGCTCGCTATGGTGGGCGATCGCGCCAAGGGCTTGGCCGCGGGTTTCGACGAATATATCCCCAAGCCCATCGAGCCCGAGACTTTTGTCGGACAGATCGACAGCTTTTTACGGCACGAGCAGCGCGGGGCGCGGCCGTCGGGGCATGCGAAACCCGAGACACGGTTGGAAGCGCAGGCGCAGCCGCGACGTGCGCGAGGCACGATACTCGTCGTCGATGATTCGCCGGTCAACCGGCAGCTCATCTGCGGTACGCTCCAACCGCTCGGCTATGAAGTATGGCCGGCGGCGAGCGTGCAGGAAGCACTGGCGCTGGTGAAACAATCGGTTCCCGATTTGATCTTGTCCGATCTACACATGCCCGGCGAAGGCGGTTTCAACCTGGTTCGGGCGGTCAAAACCGATACACGCCTCGCCACCGTGCCGTTCCTATTCATCACTTCGTCGGTGTGGGGCGACGCGGATCGGGCGACGGCGCTGCGATTCGGCGTCACGCGCTTTCTTCTCCGGCCGATCGAGCCGCAGGCGCTGATCGATGCAATCGACTCCTGCCTGCCCGCCGGGAAGCCTTGACGGTGGCGACGGTACTGGTTGTCGACGATCGTGCCGTTAACCGGGAATTTCTCGCGACGCTACTCGGCTATGCCGGGCATACGGTGCTTCAGGCGGCCGACGGCGCGGAAGCGCTTCGAATAGTCGGCGACCGGCATCCCGATCTCGTCATCACCGATGTACTGATGCCGACCATGGGTGGCATCGAGTTCGCGAACGCCATGCATGCCGAACCCGCGACAGCGGCCATTCCGATCGTCTTCTATACCGCCACGTACCGCCTGCCGGAGGCGCAAAAACTCGGACAGCTATGCGGCGCATCCGCCGTGCTCGCCAAGCCGTCCGAACCCCAGACGATCCTCGATACCGTTGCCGCCGCACTCGGCCTCGTCGCGCCTGTGCTGGCGTTGCCCGCCGGCGGATCACACCCCGGATTTATCGCCGACAGGCTGCCCGCATACCTGCGCGAATTGACCGAGCTTCAGCAGCGCCTCCAGTACGCGCTGGATCAAGGTCTGGAATTGATCGGCGCGGCCGGCCCCTTGCGTGAGATTTCGGACAGCCTGATACGTCCATTTACCACGGTCCAGGCCTTGAGCATGCGCCTTGCGGCGCTGCTCGAGCTGAGTCTGGTGCTGCCGATGGAACAGGAACCGCAACGGTTGCTCGATCTGTTCTGTCGCGCGGCCCAGGACATCATGAATACCCAATACACGGCCGCCGTCATTCTCGACGCGCACGGTAAACGACCTCAGCACTGGTCGAGCCGCGGTTTGCCTCCGCCGATCAGCGCAATGTTCGGATCCATCGATCCGCGCGCGGGGATTTTCGGCCAAGTGCTGGTGACGGGCGCCCCGCGCCGTTTGCGCGACCTTGACGGCGCGCCCGATCGATGGGGCCTGCCGGCGGAGCATCCGCCGATCAGAAATCTGCTCGCTACGCCGATCGCCGCATCGACGTCCGCGCACGGATGGCTCTACTTCGCGGACAAGGTCGGCGACGCCGTTTTTACCGACGACGACGAACAGTTTGCCGCCACGCTCGCCGCACAGCTGGCCCTGAGCTACGGAAACCTCGCGATGCACCACGAGATCCAGGAGCGCGCGGCCGAGCTGGAAGTCGAGGTCGCCGAACGTAGACGCGCGGCGGAGGAGTTGCGCGAGAGCGAATCGCGATTCCGCCAGTTGGCGGAGAACATCCGCGAGGTGTTCTGGCTCACCGATCCGTCCAAGAAAGAGATTCTCTACGTCAGTCCGGCGTACGAAAAAATCTGGGGACGAAGCTGCGAGCGTCTGTACGCCTGGCCCCGTGAATGGTTCGACGCCCTGCACCCCGAGGATCGGGCGCGAATTCGCGACGCCCTCGTGAAACAGACGCGGGGGGATTACGACGAGGAGTACCGCGTCGTTCGGCCGGACGGCGCGGTTCACTGGGTCCGTGATCGGGCGTTTCCGGTGTATGACTCCTCGGGCAACGTTTACCGCATCGCCGGTGTCGCCGAAGATATCACGGAACGTAAACGCGCGGCGGAGGAATTGCGCGAGAGCGAGCGGCGCTTCCGCGATATGCTGGGCAACGTACAGTTGGTTTCGTTGATGCTCGACGTGGAGGCACGGATCATCTACTGCAACGACTACCTGTTGCGGCTCACGGGCTGGCGGCGCGAAGAGGTAATCGGCCGCGATTGGTTCGAACTCTTCATACCGCCCGATATTGACGACTTGAAAAACGTTTTCGAGGCCCTGATCCGCGATCTTCCATCCGCCTGGCATCACGAGAACGAAATACTCACCCGATCCGGCGCACGGCGGCTCATCCGCTGGAACAACTCGGTATTGCGCTCGGCCGCGGGGGAAGTGATCGGCACGGCGAGCATCGGCGAGGACATCACCGAGCGCAAGGAACAGGAGGAAAAGATCGCCCGGCTGAGCCGCATCTACGCCGTCCTGAGCGGTATCAATTCGGCCATCGTGCGCGTCCACGAGCGCCAAGCATTGTTCGAGGAAGCATGCCGGATCGCGGTGGAGCAGGGACAGTTCGGCATGGCGTGGCTTGGGTTGCTCGATCATGACACGCAGGACGTGCGCTTGACGGCGAGTAGAGGCATCGACGGCAAGCTATTCGAGAAGATACGCCTGTCCGCGCGAGCCAACGTGCCCGAAGGCGAGGGGACGGCGGGAGCCGCGTTGCGCTCGAAGCAGACGGTATTTTGCAATGATATAACGGTCGAGCCTCAAGTCGGCGCCATTCGCGCCGAAGCGATAACACAGGGCTTCCGTTCGGTCGTTTCGCTGCCGCTGCTCGTGGACGACGCGGTGGTCGGCGTTCTGGTTCTCTATGCGCAGGAAGCGGATTTCTTCGACGAAGACGAACTCAAGCTCCTGAACGAGTTGGCCGGAGACATCTCCTTCGGCCTTCAATACATCGAAAAAGAAGAAAAGCTCGATTACCTGGCTTACTACGACGCTCTGACCGACCTCCCTAATAGCACCTTGTTTCACGATCGGCTCACGCAGTTTCTGCACGGCGCCAAGGGTAACCGAAACGCGGTGTCGGTCATGTTGATCGACCTTGATCGCTTCACGCAATTGAACGATACGTTGGGACGCCATGTCGGCGATACGCTGCTCAAGGCGGTGGCGAAACGCCTCGCCAAATCGCTGCGCGAACCGTATACCTTGGCGCGGATCAGCGCCGACATGTTCGCGGTCGCAGTCGCGGATTTACAGAACGATACCGACGCCGCCGCTGTCCTTCAGCAAGGTATCTTCGCTCCTCTCGATCGGCCCTTCACGGTGGGCGAACGGTAAATTCGGCTCTCGGCCAAAACGGGCGTTGCGCTCCATCCCGGCGACGGGCGCGACGCCGAGACGCTTTTCAAGAACGCGGAGGCGGCGCTTAAGCAGGCCAAATTGTCCGGTGAACGGTACTTATATTATGCGCCGGAGATTAATGCTGAAGTGGCACAGCGCTTGGCTCTCGAAAGCAAGCTGCGCCGGGCGGCGGAGTTGCAACAATTCGTCCTGCACTACCAGCCGAAGATCAATACGCAGAACGGTCGCATTATCGGTCTTGAAGCCTTGATCCGGTGGAACGACCCGGAGACCGGGTTGGTACAGCCGACGCACTTCATTCGACTTCTGGAAGACATGGGCCTGATTATCGAGGTGGGTCGATGGGTGCTCGATAAGGCGTTGGCCGATTACCGACATTGGTTGGACCAGGGCCTGCGGCCGCCCCGAATCGCGGTAAACGTTTCACAGATTCAGCTCAAGCGCGACGATTTTGTAGAAACCGTCAGGCAAGCGATCGAGCGCAGTGGTGTCGGGCGAGACAGTCTCGAGCTGGAAATCACCGAAAGCTTGGTCATGGAAGACATCGAGGCGACCACGGAAAAGCTCAACAGGATTCGCGATATGGGGGTGACCGTTGCGATCGACGACTTCGGCACCGGCTACTCGTCGCTGCGTTACCTCGCCAAGTTGCCGGTAGCTTCCCTCAAAATCGACTGCTCGTTCATTGTCACCATGGTCACTGACTCCGACAGCATGGCCATTGTTTCCACGGTAATTGCGCTCGCCCATTCGCTGGGTCTCACGGTGGTCGCGGAAGGCGTCACTTCAGAGGAGCAGGCGAAATTCCTGAAGCTGCTGAAATGCGACGAGATGCAGGGATACCACTATGGCAGGCCGGTTAGCGCGAAAGATATCGAGCCGCTATTGAGCAAGGAGCGATCGATCGTCGAAGGTCATGAGTAACTACGCGACACGTCGGGAAATCCGACGCGTATCCGCGAGAAAATGTGCTCCCCACCCGGATTCATCGCCGTTCGCGATCCGTGCGGCGACCGGTGGGGAAGGTGTTGGCGCCGAGTGAACATTTGCCGGACACGCCGGTTCGCCTCGGCACGTGGGTAACGGCGACGATTACTTTTGCGGCGGTTCGTTCAGCACCAGCCAGTAAAGGCCGAGCTGGCGCACGGCGCCGA
>JAJPKH010000107.1 GCA_021323795.1 Acidiferrobacteraceae bacterium
GACCCGCGCGCCCGGAAAGCCGCGCTCGATCAGTTGCTTGATGTCTTCCGGCTGCATAGAGACCAATTATCGGGGCATTTGAGGGTATTGCAAGAGCAGCGCTGATCGGCGGGCCCGCCGACCGCTTTATGGCGCTTTTTGGAAGATACCCGAGGAGGCCGTAGCGCCCTTTCGCACTGTGAGTCGAGTTGGTAATGAATTGTACTTGCGGTTCCCGATCGCTCCGGGCAGCCGCTCCTGCGCATCCATGCGCCCGCGGCACCAACACTTCCCTGGTGTGGCATCCTGCTCCCGCGACATTCGCACATGCCTGAACCGCAAGTAAAATCATACGTCGGCCGGTTATTACATCGACGGAATCGCGGCCGCGCGATCGCCTCTAATCCCGCAGCCGGTACCCAATCTTCAACAGATACAGCGTAATCCCGGAGAGCAGCACAAAAAATCCCGCGACGACGCCGAAGCTGAGCCAAGGGCTGACGTCGCCCACGCCGAAACAGGCGTAACGGAAACCGTCGATCGCGTAAAAGAACGGATTGAGGTGCGACAGCTCGCGCCAAAAGTCGGGCAACGCGCGCAGCGAATAGAAGACCCCGCTCAGGAACGACAGCGGCAGAATGACGAAATTCTGGAAGCCGGCGAGCTGGTCGAACTTGAGCGCCCAAACCCCGGCGATGACGCCGAGCACCGCGGGAACGGCGGCGCCCAGAACCGCAAACAACAATAAGGCGATCGGATGCGCGATGCCCACGCTCGTGAAGGGCAGCGCCACCAGATAGACCCCGAGCCCCACCAGCAGGCCGCGCAGGATGGCGGCCGCGACAAACGCCACGAAGAATTCCAGATGCGACAGGGGCGCGAGCAGAATGAAGACCAGGTTCCCGGTGATCTTGGATTGAATCAGGCTCGAGGAGCTGTTGGCGAAGGCGTTTTGAATCACCGACATCATGACGAGGCCCGGCACGAGAAAGTCGGCGTAACTCACGCCCGGGAACACGCTCACGCGGCCCGAGAGCGCCTGTCCGAACACCGCGAGATACAACAGCGCGGTGACGATCGGCGCCCCGAGCGTTTGCAGCAGGACCTTCAGGAAGCGCAACACTTCCTTGTAGAACAGCGTGTACACGCTGCGCCAGTTCATCGCGTGCGTCCTCGTGTCAGTTCGACGAACACGTCTTCGAGATCCGCTTCTTCCATCTCGATGTCTTTCACCACGGCGCCTTCGCCGCGCAGCGCATCGAGCACGGCGATGATGGAGTCGCTGTCTTTTTCGAGCTGCAGCTCGATGCGGTTGCCCTCGAGGCGGCGCAGTTTCGCGACGAGCGCCGGCGGAACGACTTCGAGCGGGCGTTCGGTGGTGAGCGCGAGCTTGAGCGTGCGGCCGATGCCGCGCGCCATCAGGGCGCGCGTGGTGTCGAGCGCGACCACTTCGCCGCGATCGATGATGGCGATGCGATCGCAAAGCGCCTCGGCCTCCTCGAGGTAATGCGTCGTCAGCACGATCGTGTGACCCTGCGCGTGCAGGCGGCGCACGAATTCCCACAACGACTTGCGCTGCTCGACGTCGACGCCGGCGGTCGGCTCGTCGAGCACGACCACTTCCGGTTTGTGCACCAGGGCCTGCGCGATCATGACGCGCCGCTTCATGCCGCCGGAGAGCGTGCGCATATTGGCGTCGGCCTTGTCGCTGAGCCGCAGGGACTGCAGCAGCTCGTCGATCCAGGCGTCGTTATGGCCGAGGCCGAAATACCCGGACTGGATGCGCAATACTTCCCGGACCGTGAAAAAAGGATCGAATACGACTTCCTGCGGGACGACGCCGAGATGGCGCCGCGCCCGGCGATAATCGCGGATCACGTCGCAACCGAGCACGCGCACGCTGCCTTCCCGGAAGCGCGTGAGCCCGGCCACGATATTAATGAGGGTGGATTTACCGGCGCCGTTCGGCCCGAGCAGGCCGAAAAACTCGCCCTGCCGGACGGTCAGGTCGATGCCCTTGAGCGCGTGAACCGTGGGGTAACGTTTGTGAAGCGCTGCAATCGCGATCGCGTCGCGCACTGCCACCTATTGTCTTATCAGTCGCTATTGTTATTGACGCCGAGCGTCTGGCTCAGTCCGTTTACTCGAATCAACGAGCGCACTTGCTCGGGCACGTTGATGAGCCGACATTCCCGGCCCCTGTTCCGCGCCAGGCGCAACCACTCGACCAGAAGCGCGAGCCCCGCGCTGTCGGCGCGGCTCGCTTCCTTGAGATCGATTGTAATGGCGCCGCCGGCCTTGTCGATCCAGGGAGCGCTTTGATTCAGCAGGTCGGGCACCGTATCGAACGTCAGCGCCCCGTCGACGGCGAGCATGTCGTCGCCGCGCGGCACCGCACGGCCCTGCTCCGCGCGCGCCGTCGCGATCACTTTCCGCCGCTCGCCTTGGGGCCGATGGCGTTCGGATCGACCTGCCCGCGCCGGTTGGCGTCGCTCAGGCTCGCGATCAAGGCGTCCAATCCCTGGGCGCGTATCTTTTCGGCGTAGGTCGTCTGATAGTTGGTCACCAAACTCACTCCGCCGACGCTCACGTCATAGACTTTCCAGCCGGGATTGGAACGGTAAAAGCTGTAGTTAATCGGCACGTTCTGCCCGCCGGGTTGGACCACTTCGGTGCGCACCAGCACCTGCTTGTCGTCGGGATTGGCGCGGAACGGCAGCAACCGTATCTCTTCGTTGTTGTACTTGAGCAGTGCGGTCGCGTACGTGCGCACCAGCAGATCGCGAAACTCCTTCACGAAGCGCTCGCGCTGCTCCTCGTTCGCCTCGCGCCAGTAACGGCCGAGCACGGCGCGCGACATCACGCGAAAGTCGAAATACGGCAGCACTTCCTTGTCCACCATCGCATAGAGCTTTTGATGATCGCGCTCATACACGTCGCGATTGGCCTTGATGAGCTCGATAATGCGGTTGGATACCGTCTTCACGAGCTGATCCGGCGATTGCGCCGGCGGCGCCGTCGTTTCCGCCGCGACGGCGCCGAACGACAGCCACAAACAGGAGAGAACCATTAGCGCGCGTTTCATGCACATCCCTCGAGATCGGATCGTCACGACTTTCATACCGCCTTCCCGGCGCAACCTTCCACGGCCTTGTTCACACCGCTCGGCGTCGCCGAAAATTTCCGCTTCATCCTGCTAGCGCGGCAGCGGAGCCGGGCCCCCGGCTTTGCCGTTGCCCGCCGGCGGCGGCGTCTCCGACGCCTTGCTGAACAAGAACTGCCCGATCAACTTTTCCAGTACCACCGCCGACTGGGTCGTTTGGATCTTGTCGCCGTTCTTTAGATACTCCTCCGCGCCGCCCGGTTCCAGGCCGACGTATTGTTCCCCGAGTAACCCTGACGTCAGGATGGCCGCACTCGAATCCGTCGGAATCCGATTGTAACGGCCGTCGAGGTCCATGGTCACGACGGCCTGATAGCGCTCATTGTCGAAGCTGATGCCCGAAACCCGCCCGACCCGCACACCCGCCATGGTCACCGCCGATTTCACTTTCAGACCACCGATATTGTCGAAGTTCGCC
>JAJPKH010000201.1 GCA_021323795.1 Acidiferrobacteraceae bacterium
CCGTGCAGCGACTTAACCGTCAGCCCCGCCCGCCGCCGCCCGCGGCGTTCTAGCCGCCTTGGCGACATGCAGCGGCCGGCCGAGGACGGACAAGGCCGCTTCATGGAACGATTCGGAAAGACTGGGATGGGCGAACATCGTGAGCGCGATGTCTTCGCTCGATGCGCCAAATTCCATTGCCATTACTCCTAACGCGATGAGCTCCGCGCACTGCGGACCGATCATGTGCACGCCGAGCACCCGGTCGGTACGCGCGTCCGAAAGAATCTTGATAAAACCGCCGGTCTGGCCGAGCGCCTTGGCGCGCCCGTTAGCGGCAAAGGGAAAATTACCGGCACGGTAATCGACACCGGCCGCTTTGAGCGCCTCTTCGGTCTTCCCGGCCCAAGCAATCTCCGGCGACGTGTAGATCACGGAAGGAATGATGTCGTAGTTCACTTCGGCGTGATGTCCGGCGATCGTCTCCGCGACCATTACGCCTTCTTCCATTCCCTTGTGCGCGAGCATGGGTCCCCGCACGACGTCTCCCACCGCATAGACGCCCGGCAAGTTCGTGCGGCAGCGCTCGTCCACATGGACGAAACCGAACTCATCCAGCAGCAATTCCGTTTCGGCATCATACAAACCCTCGGTGTTCGGCCGCCGCCCCACCGCTACCACGAGCCGGTCGCACTCGAGCCGTTGCGCCCCGCTTTTGTCTTCGTACTCGACGGTCACGCCCTTTTCCGTGACCTTCGACCCGAGCACGCGCGCGCCCAAACGGATGTCGAGACCCTGGGCGCTAAATTGCTTGTAGGCTTCGCGAGCGACTTGGCCGTCCGCGATGGCGAGAAAGCGTTCCTGCGCCTCGAGCAACACCACCTTCGACCCGAGACGCTGCCACACGCTTCCAAGCTCGAGGCCGATGACGCCGGCGCCGATGATCCCCAGGCGGGCGGGAACGCTGTCGAACGAGAGCGCACCCGTCGAATCGACTACGCGATCGCCCGCTAAAGGGGCGACGCCCAGCTCCACCGGTTGGGAGCCGCTGGCAAGGATCACGTTCGATCCCTCGAGCGTGCGAACCGAGCCATTGTGCTCGGTCGCTTCGACCCGGTGGTTCGGCAGTAGTTTGCCTTTACCGGCCACCCACGCGATGCCGTGCGCCCGGAACAACTGCGCCACGCCCCCGGTGAGCTCCCCAACCACTTTGTCCTTGTGGCGCATCATACCGGGCAGGTCGAGGGCCACGCCCTGCGTGCGGATGCCGTACGCGGCACCGCGGGCCGCTTCGATGAAGAGTTCGGAGGCCTCGAGCAGCGCTTTTGAAGGGATGCAGCCGACGTTGAGGCAGGTGCCGCCAAGCGACGGCTGATTGCCCGCGCCGAGCCAGCGATCCACGCACGCGGTGCGCATACCGAGTTGGGCACAGCGAATGGCGGCGACGTATCCCGCCGGACCCGCCCCGATTACGACGACATCGAACTTATCTGCCATGCTGCGCGTCCTCAAGTTACCGCATCAAACGTTCAGACCCCGAGCAAGAGACGCGCCGGATCCTCGATCATGTCCTTGACGGTAACGAGGAAGCGCACCGCCTCGCGTCCGTCGATAATGCGATGGTCGTAGGTAAGCGCGAGATACATCATGGGACGAATCACCACCGTACCGTTCTCCGCCACCGGCCGATCCTGAATTTTATGCATGCCGAGGATCGCGCTTTGCGGCGGATTTAAAATCGGCGTGGAGACCAACGAACCAAATACCCCGCCGTTCGTTATCGTGAACGTCCCGCCGGTAATGTCGGCGATCGCGAGCGCGCCGCTCTGGGCTTTATCGCCGTACTCCTTGATGCGCGCCTCGATGGTCGCCATGTCCATGTGATCGGCGTCGCGCAGGATCGGCACCACGAGGCCCCGCGGCGTGCTCACCGCGATGCCGATGTCCTGATAGCCGTGATACACGATGTCGGTTCCATCGATAGAGGCGTTGACCTCCGGAAAGCGCTTGAGCGCTTCGATCGACGCCTTGACGAAAAACGACATGAACCCGAGCTTGATCTTGTGCTCGCGTTCGAACGCGTCGCGATAGCGATTGCGCAGCTCCATGACCGGCTGCATGTTGACTTCGTTGAAAGTCGTCAGGCTGGCGGTGTTGTGTTGCGCCTGCACCAAGCGCTCCGCGATCCGCGCACGCAGCCGCGTCATCGGCACGCGTTTCTCCGGCCGGTTACCGGGAACCGCCACGGGCGCTTCGAGGACGGCGGCAGTGGGCGCGGGAGCCGGCTCGGCGGCGCGAACGGGCGCTTCGGCCTGCTTGAGGACATCCTCCTTGAGTACGCGCCCGCCTTTGCCGGTCCCGGTGACGGCGTTACGGCTGATGCCCTGCTCGGCCATGGCGCGGCGGGCGGCGGGCATTACGGCCGGCTCGCGCCGGCTCGGGAGCGCCGGAAAGGGCGGGGAATCAGCGGCCGGCTGTGGCGCGAGATTCGGCGGCCGTTTGGTTTCGGCGGCCGGCTTCACGGGCGCAATGGTCGCTGGCGCCGGTTTCGCCCCCGCCTTAATCCGTCCGATAACTTGACCCGAGGTGACCGTCGCCCCTTCGGGTACCGTGACTTCTTCGAGCACGCCGTCGTCGGCGGCTGGGACTTCAAATACAACCTTGTCGGTCTCGACATCCGCCAACACGTCGCCCCGCTTGACCGGCTCACCGGGCCGCTTGCGCCACGCCACCAGCGTACCGTCCGTGACCGATTCGGGGAAGACGGGAACCGCTACTTCGCCTGCCATCTTGTCTCCTTCGTTCTTTTTTGATCGCGCCCGGCCATCGGCTCGCATTGGCAACTTTACCAATCCGCCCGCACTTCCGTGTCGCGCCCCGCAATGTCGGACGCACGTCAACGCTTCCGCGTTCCTCGCCCTGATGATTGTCGGATCGTCGGTCCGCGTAGGTGCGGCACGACAATTCTCACCGTTAACTGCTCAGCCCCTGCGCGCGTAAATTTGCCGGCGTATGGGGATCCAGGGCGGCTGGACCATCAGCGCCGAGTGCCTCTTCCACGAATCTGTGCAACTGCTGCAGGTGCAAGTGATGGTCGCCCACCGCCGGCGCCGCCATGGTCGGGCGACCGGCGTACTGCACATCACGCCCCGGCGGCACCGCCCGTTGCAGCCGATGGCGCGTGGTATACCAGGCGCCCTGATTCCTCGGCTCTTCCTGGCACCAGATGAACTTGTCCACGCGCGGATACCGGCGCAACTCTGCCGCGAGCTGCTCTTCCGGAAACGGATAAAGCTGCTCGACGCGAACGATGGCGACATCGTCGCGCTTGCGCGCGCGGCGCTGTTCTAGGAGATCGTAATACACCTTGCCGCTGCACATGACCACGCGTGTTACCGCGTTCGCCTCGAGCGGATCGACTTCCGGCAGTACGGTGCGGAACGACTGCTGAGTGAGATCTTCAAGCGCGCTGAAGGACAGCCGATAGCGTAGCAAGCTCTTCGGCGTCATCACGATCAAGGGCTTGCGGCAGTTCCAACGCATCTGACGACGCAGGAGATGAAACATTTGCGCCGGCGTCGTGGGCGCGGCGACCACCATGTTCTCCTGGGCGCAGAGCTGCAGAAAACGCTCGAGTCGGGCCGACGAGTGCTCCGGCCCCTGGCCTTCATAGCCGTGCGGCAGGAACAGCGTCAGCCCGGAGAGCCGGTTCCACTTTTGCTCGCCGGCGCTGATGAATTGATCGATCACGACTTGCGCGCCGTTCGCGAAGTCGCCGAACTGCGCTTCCCATATCGTGAGCGTGCGCGGATCCGTGGTGGCATAGCCGTACTCGAACGCCAGCACCGCTTCTTCGGACAACAGCGAATTGATCACGATGAAATTCGGCTGTCCTTCAAAGAGATTGCGCAGCGGGACATAGGCAGTGCCGTCTTTGGCGTTGTAAACAATGGCATGCCGGTGCACGAAGGTGCCGCGGCCCGAGTCCTGGCCGGAAATGCGCACCGGAAATCCGTCCTTCAGCAGCGTCGCGTAGGCCATGATTTCGGCGAAGCCCCAGTCGAGGGGCAGCGCGCCGGCCGCCATTTTGCGGCGCGCCTCGAAAACCTTCACGACCTGCGGATGCACCTCGAAACCTTCCGGGAGACGATCGAGGCGCTCGGCGAGCTCGCGGATCGTTTCGAGCGGAACGCGCGTATCGAGCGTCTGCGGACAACGCTTGCCGACGTAGGGCGTCCAGTCGTCGTAGCGGTATTTCGACTTTTCGCGCGGGAGAAAATTGGGAACGACGCAGTCGCCGGCGTCGAGCGCTTTCTGGTAGGCGGCAACGCGCGCTTGCGCGCTTTCGAAATCGAGCACGCCTTCTTGCGCAAGCTTGCGCGCGTACAGCTCGCGCGTGGTCGGCAGTTCGCGGACCGCGCGATACATCATCGGCTGCGTCACCGCCGGCTCGTCCGCCTCGTTGTGACCGTGGCGCCGATAGCATACGAGATCGATCACCACGTCCTTACGGAAGGTCATGCGATAGTCGAGCGCGATCTGGGTGACGAACATCACCGCCTCGGGGTCGTCGCCGTTCACGTGGAAGATCGGCGCGTTCACCATCTTCGCGACGTCGGCGGCGTACATCGTCGAACGCGCGTCCTGCTGCGCGCTCGTCGTGAAGCCGATCTGATTATTGACGATGATGTGCACGGTCCCCTTGGTCGAGTAACCGCGCGACTGCGACATGTTGAAGGTTTCCGCGACGACTCCTTGCCCGGCGAACGCGGCGTCGCCGTGGATCACGACGGGCAATACGCGCGCTCCCACTTTGTCGCGCAGCCGCTGCTGGCGCGCGCGCGCTGAACCTTGCACCACCGGGCCGACGATCTCGAGATGCGAGGGATTGAACGCGAGCGCCAAGTGCACTTGGCCGCCGGGCGTCTGCATGTCGGACGAATACCCGAGGTGATACTTCACGTCGCCGGTGCCGTCGTTCGTGGTTATCGCTTTGTGATCGAATTCAGCAAATAAATCGGACGGTTTCTTGCCCATGATGTTGATCAGCACGTTCAGGCGGCCGCGATGCGCCATGCCGATCACCATCTCACGCACGCCGTACGAACCGCTGCGCTGGATCAGCTCATCGAGCAATGGAATCAACGTCTCGCCGCCTTCGAGCGAAAAGCGTTTCTGCCCGACGTACTTCGTGTGCAGATAGCGCTCCAGACCTTCCGCAGCCGTGAGGCGATCGAGCAGACGCTGCCTGACCTCGGCGGGATACGTCGGCACCCCGCGCACGCTCTCGAGGCAACTCTGCAGCCAGCGCTTTTCGGCGATGTCGGTGATATGCATGTACTCGGCGCCGATCGTGCCGCAGTACGTGCGTTTCAGGATGTCCAGAATCTCCCGCAGCGTCGCCGTCCGCGGTCCGACCAAGGAGCCGGTGTCGAAAACCGTATCCAGGTCGTAGGGCGTGAGGCCGTGAAAGTGCAAATCGAGATCCGGCGCCGGCGGGCGCTCGGAAATGCCGAGCGGATCCAGGCGCGCACGCTGATGCCCACGCACCCGATAGGAACTGATGAGCTGCAATACCCGGATCTGCTTGCGTTCTTTATCCGGGCTGACTGCCCTGCCTTCCGCAGGCGCCGTGAGCGTCACCGCACCGGTGCGGGCCAACCGGCGAAACGCCGCTTTCACCGGCGCATGCGGGGTGTCGGTGTCATGGCCGTCGACGCGCGGCAAGCTGTCGAAATAGGCGCGCCATGCGGGGTCGATCGACGCGGGATCGTTGAGGTACGCCTCGTACATCGCCTCCAGATAGGAGGCGTTCCCCCCGCCCAGTGGCGACGCGGCGGTGAATCCCGGGGAACGACGGTCTTTAGCGGCGTCTTGCATGGTCAAAGTCGGACGGAAATTAGATCGACGTGACAGCGGAAAATTTCAGTATATCTGGTGGTAAAAGGGCGAAATAACAACGTTCTTGTTCGTTACCGATCAATATAGCGCGCAAAACCCGCTACGGGGACCTACTTGGCGCCGGACTTGCCTGTCGATTTACCCGTCGTGCGCTCCTTCGCCGCCTGCTGTACCAGCTGATCCAGCACTTTTAGGACGCCCTCTTCGCTGCCCACCATGCTGGGGCTGGTCAAGTACTTGCCGTCGACCGCAAACGTGGGCACAGAAGTCACCTGATAAGCCTCGGCCATCCGTTTCGCCCGTTCCAGATTGGTCCGCACGCCGAATGAGTTGAACGCTTCACGAAACTTGGCGGGATCGATTCCCTGCTCTTTGGCAAAGTCGGCAAGCGCCGGTTCGGTGTTCAGCGGACGGTTCTGTTCATGAATAGCCCGAAACAGCGCCGCGTGGGTGCGCTCGGTCGCGCCAAGCGCCGCGAAGGCGTAATACGCCTGCGCCTGCACCAGCCAACTGGGCGAGGTCGCCGGCGTGCGGACAAATTCGACATTCGCGGGTTTGTGCTTAACCCAGTTGTTGATGGCCGGTTCGAGCGCATAACAATGCGGACAGCCGTACCAGAAGAATTCGCGCACCTCTATTTTCTTACCCGTCTCCACGGGCTGCGGGGTGGCGAGGGCGACGTAATCGCGGCCGTTTTCCAATGCCAGCGAGGCGCCGAGGGAGGCGAACGACAGAGCCAGAAACATCAAAGAAGAGCTAAAACGCTTCATGCTTTCGAACACCTCGTTATTAGTTGATGGCAGGGTAGTCAAGGCGTATGGCCAAGGCAATTATCACGTATTCTCCTTCTACTCCTCGACAGGAGGCGGAAAGAACTCCGCCAAAACGTCGAGGCGCATGCCGATGTCGTCGAGTTCCAACAACGCCTGTTTAAGACCCAGGGGCAGGGGAAGCAGTTCCACCAAGCGTCCGCTCACCCATGCCGCGTCCTGCCATTGCGGCGGCGGAAAATAGCTGGTATCGCCCGCCTGCTCAAGCACATGCCGAAGCGCCTCGACCAGTCGGGCATGTCGGGCGGGCATCGCGCCGCTCAATTCCGCCAACGGCTCGATTTCCGCCAGCACCAACTGGTCCTTTTGTCGCGTGGTGCCGCGCACCCGAAAACGCCCGCCCCCTCTGGCGACCACCTGCAAGATTCCCGGCTGCTCCAAGTCGCACTGCACGATATGAGCGAGGGCACCCACTTCCTGGGGCTCGGCCGCCACCCCGACTTCGGCCCCGTGCTTGATGAGACAGACGCCGAACGGGCGATCCGACTTCAGGCAGGCGGTCACCATGTCGAAATAACGCTTTTCGAAGACGCGCACCGTCAAACGTCCGCCGGGAAACAGCACCGTGTTCAACAGGAAGAGCGGAAGCTCAGCCACGAGCGGGCGCGCGCAGAGCATCCAGCAGGCGCGTATGCAGGTTGTCGAAGCTGCCGTTGCTCATGACCAGCACATGATCGCCGCTGCGCAGCTCTTGGCGCATCGCTTCGATCAGCGCGTCCGTGCTATCCCTTACCTCGGCACGGTCGTTCAGTTGCCGCGCCACTTGGCCGATGTCCCACGATAGCTCGGCGGGACGCAGCAAGTACACTCGATCCGCCGCCTTGAGCGAACCGGCGAGCTCGTCCCGGTGGACGCCAAGGCGCATCGTATTGGAACGCGGCTCCAACACCGCGACGATTCGTTCCGTCCCCACGCGCGCGCGCAGTGCTCCGAGCGTCGCGGCGATCGCGGTGGGATGGTGTGCAAAATCGTCATACACCGTAATGCCGTCCACTCGCCCGCGAATCTCGAGGCGCCGTTTGGTATTTTGAAATGCCGTGAGGGCGGCGGCGGCGCGTTCGGGAGGAACACCGGCATGGTGGGCGGCGGCGGCGGCCGCGAGTGCGTTTTCCACGTTGTGCCGTCCGTACAGTTCCCAGCGCACGTCGCCCACGGCGTTCCCATGCAGCGAGATGCGAAAGCGCGCGGCGTCGGGCGACAGCGCCTGCGCGCTCCATTCGCCTCCCACCCCGAATGTTTCCACCGGTGTCCAGCGGCCCATGCCGAGCACGTCGACGATGTTCGCGTCGGTCGCATTCACCACAAGCCGCCCGGTCGACGGCACGGTGCGCACCAGGTGATGGAACTGGCGCTTGATGGCTTCCAGATCCGGAAATATATCGGCGTGATCGTATTCGAGGTTATTCAGCACCGCGGTACGCGGCCGGTAATGCACGAACTTCGAACGCTTGTCGAAGAAAGCGGTGTCGTACTCGTCCGCCTCGATGACGAAGAAACGTGAATCGCTCAGGCGCGCCGACACGCCGAAATTGGCCGGGATGCCGCCGATCAAAAAACTTGGCCGGAACCCGGCATATTCGAGAATCCAAGCGAGCATCGACGCGGTGGTGGTCTTTCCGTGCGTGCCGGCGACCGCCAGGACCCAGCGGCCATGCAGAACATTCTCCGCCACCCACTGGGCACCGGAGATGTAAGGAATGTCCCGATCGAGCACGGCCTCGACCAACGGATTGCCACGCGAGAGGGCGTTGCCGATGACCACGCAGTCGGGGGCGGGGGAGAGATGCTTCGGGTCGTAACCCGCCTGCAGCTCGATGCCTTGCTCGGCGAGCTGCGTGCTCATGGGCGGATATATACCCTGGTCGGAGCCCGTTACGCGATGCCCGAGCGAGCGCGCCAACAGGGCGACGCCCGCCATGAAAGTCCCACCAATGCCGGCAATGTGTAGGTACATGAATGGTATTCGCTAAATGACCGAACGCGTCGTCGCGCACGCCTCGCGCGCAGGAAAATAGAACACGGTCGGCAACAGCGAAATCGCGGAATCCTTATGGCACTACGGCGCTCGCATTCTAGCAGTCGCTCGCGATCAGAACATCGGATGCACGTGGGAAGCACGCCTTGAAACACTTAAACTGAGGTTTCATGGAAATCCACTTGGTCAAGGACCGCGCGGCGCTTGCGCAGTTGTGCGATCGCCTCGCACCGAGTCCGTGGGTGGCGCTCGACACCGAATTCACGCGTGAGAGCACGTACTATGCGCGACTCGGTCTGCTGCAAGTCGCCACCGAGAAGGTGACCGCCTGTGTCGATCCACTCGCGGTCGATCTCGCGCCGCTCCTGAACTTGCTCTACAACCCGCTGACGCTGAAGGTAATCCATGCGGGCCGGCAGGACCTTGAGGTGCTCTACGACCTGCGTCATCAAATACCGCAACCGCTGTTCGATACCCAGATCGCCGCCGCGCTCTTGGGCTACCCGACCCAAATCGGCTATGCCGCTTTGGTGGAGGCGCTCATCGGCGTAAAACTGCCGAAGCTTCATACCCGCGCCAATTGGGAAGCACGCCCGCTGAGCGAGGAACAGTTACGCTACGCCAGTGACGACGTGCTCTACTTGAAAGAGGTGTATCGGAAGCTCGATGGGCAGATTCGTGAACGAGGTCGGGAAGGCTGGCTCGCTGAAGAGTGCGCCGCGCTTGCCGACCCCGCGCTTTATCGCGCCGATCCGGATACGGCATATGCGCGGCTCAACCCCGGGCGCGCGGTCCCGCCCGCCGCCCAGCCGCTCCTTCGGTCGCTGGCGGCGTGGCGCGAGCGCACCGCGCAAACGCGCGACCGGCCGCGTTCTTGGATCGCGGCGGACGCCGTGCTGATCGAAATCGCGCGCCAGGCGCCCGCCGATCGGCAGTCGCTCGAGCGACTGCCGCAGATCTCGGCCACGTTCATCCAAAAGCACGGCGGTGACATCCTGAAACTCGTCGAGGAAATGCGCGGCGCACCGCCCGAGCGCGTCTGGCCCGACGCTCGGCCACCCACGGCCGCCGAACAAGACCAAGCGCGGCGGATGCTCGACCGGGTAAGCGCGGTGGCGCAGGCGCACCAAATAAATCCGGAAATCATCGCCACTCGGCGCGCGGTGTTCGCGCTGATTCGCGACCGGGCGGGACCGCTGACGCGCGGCTGGCGCTACCAGCTGATCGGCAAAGAGCTGCTCGCCACCGCCAACTAGCTTGGCACTGCTAGCGGCGATCGGCGGGGAGAAGCACATAAAGCCTGCCGGGGGAGCGCATGCGGCCGGCGTCGCTCTCCGCTTGCGCGCCAAACCCGAAGAACAAATCGGCGCGCAGCGGGCCCTTGATCGCCCCGCCGGTGTCCTGCGCGAGGACAAGGCGGCGGTAAGGCGTCTCTCGGTCGGGCAACCTCGTGTCGAGCCACACCGGCAAACCAAGTGGGATGTAAGCAGGATCGACGGCGATTGCGCGCTCGGGCAGCAACGGCACACCGAGTGCACCGAGCGGACCGGGAAGGGTCGGATCTCGTAACGCAAAGAAGACATAACTCGCGTTCGTGTTCATGACGGCTTGGGCCTCGTCCGGGTGGCTCGCAAGCCACGCGCGAATCGTGGGCGCGTCTACCTCTTCGAGCCTCAGTCCGGTGCGCTCGGCCAGCGTGCGTCCAACGGCCGTGTACGGATGTCCGTTCTGTTCCGCGTAACCGACGGTAAGCGTTTCGCCGGACGCGAGCTGCACACGACCCGAGCCCTGTATTTGGAGAAAGAACAACGCCACCGGATCATCGACCCAGAGCAGCTCCTTGCCGGCGAGCGGTGACGGACTCGCGTCGATTTCGCTGCGCGAGAAGTACGGCACCACGCGTCGCCCGGTCAAGCGACCGCGCACGCGCTTATTCTTCAACTCCGGGAAAAGCTCGCCGAGCTCGACGCTGACCAGATCATCGGGCGCGCGGTAGAGCGGATAGCGGTAGCGCTCGGTGCGCGTCCAACTGCCGTTCAACAGCGGTTCGTAGTAACCGGTGATGAGACCCTTGGATCGAAAGAACGTTGCGCGCTGCAGATGGGGCGCCAGGCGAGTTTCCAGAAAAGCGCGCACGGCCGCTTCGTCGGGGGTCGGCATCGAGGCCGCCTCATCGCATATCGATTTCCACGAAGCATCGTTTGCCGCCAGCTTGCGGCAGGAGTTCAAGAAAGCGGGCCACGCGGGGGCGAGCGACGCTTCGGCCCAACCGGGAAGCTCCGACCAGGCAATAGCCCGGCCGGGACCCGGTCCGAACGTGGCACAACCGACGAGGGTGAACGCGAGATGAAAGACAACGGCGTAAGGCAACCAACCGAGGCGCGCCATCGGCCGAAGCCCGAAACGCGCGCGGCGAAAGAACCACGTCAGTTGGACAGCGCCTCTTCGTAGGGTACGGCGTAACCGCATTCTTTTTGCGGACACACTTTCTCGGTGCCGCGGCGTTTGGTGGTTTTAATCGTCAGAATCGGATGGCCGCACTTGGGGCAGCTTTCCGCCACCGGCAAGTTCCAGACGGCATACTTGCAGTCGGGATAACGCGCGCACGAATAGAAGATTTTTCCGTAGCGCGATTTGCGCTTGAGCATGCTCCCCTGTTTGCATTCGGGACATGGCACGCCGGTGTCTTCCGGTTTCTCGAGCGGCTCCATGTGTTTGCAGTTCGGATAGTTGCCGCAACCGATGAACTTGCCGTAACGCCCGCGCTTGATGACGAGGTTCGATCCGCACTTGGGGCACATGCGCCCCTCGACGATTTCCGGCTCGTTCGAGGCGCCCGCGGCGTCATCGACGTTACGCGTGTAGTCGCAATCGGGATAGCCGGTGCAACCGATGAAGTAACCGTTGCGCCCGAGCCGCTTGGCCAGCCGCTTGCCGCACTTCGGACAATTCTCTTCGAGCATCTCGACACCGGGTCGCTCCACGCTTTCCTTCTCCTTCACCTGAACTTTGAACTCGCTCCAAAACTCCTTCAGTACCGGACGCCACTCTTTCTCGCCGCGCGCGATGGCGTCGAGATCGTCCTCCATATGCGCGGTGAACTCGTAGTCCACGTAGTGGTGGAAATGCTCGGAGAGGAATTTGTTGACGACGCGCCCGACGTCGGTCGGTTTGAAGCGGCGCTGATCGAGCGTCGTGTACTCGCGCCGCACCAGCGTATCAATGATGCTGGCGTAGGTCGAGGGACGGCCGATGCCGTAGGCTTCGAGCGCCTTGACCAAGCTCGCTTCGCTGAAGCGCGGCGGCGGCTCGGTGAAGTGCTGCTCCTTGCGTATCTGTTTGAGTTCGACCGTCTCGCCTTCGGCGAGCGGCGGTAGAATTTTCTCGTCCTCGTCCTCGGGCGTAGTGTCGTCGCTGCCCTCTTGATAAACCGCCATGAACCCGGGTTTGACCACGTGCGAGCCGGTCGCCCGGAACACGTTCCCGGTTCCCGCTTCGAGGTCCACCGAAACGGTGTCGAGCAGCGCCGGAATCATCTGGCACGCGACGGTACGCTTCCAGATGAGCTCATAAAGCCGATGCTGCTCGGGTTTCAGATAATTTTTTACTTCATCCGGCGTGCGCGCGGCGGCGGTCGGGCGGATCGCCTCGTGGGCTTCTTGCGCGTTTTTCGATTTGCTTTTATAAACCTGCGGCTCATCCGGCAGATGGTCCGCCCCGAAACGCGCCTTGATGACGTCCCGAATCTCGGTCACCGCTTCGGCGGCCAAATTCACCGAGTCGGTACGCATGTAGCTGATGAGGCCGGTTACTTCGCCGCCGATGTCCACGCCCTCGTACAACTGCTGCGCAAGGCGCATGGTGCGGCTCGCCGAGTAGCCGAGCTTGCGCGCCGACTCCTGCTGCAAGGTCGAGGTGGTGAACGGAGGAGACGGGTTGCGGCGACGTTGCTTCTTTTCGACGGTCGCCACCCGTAGCCGACCTTGCGCCGCCGCATGCAGCGCGGCCTCCACCTCATCGGCGCGGCCCGCGGCGCCGATCGAAAATTGCTCGAGCTTTTCGCCGCCGAAATGCGTGAGTCGTGCGGCGAAGCTCTTCTCATGCGCGGCGCAATCGGACTCGATGGTCCAGTACTCGCGCGGCACGAAACGTTCGATCTCTTCCTCGCGCTCGACGATCAAACGCAACGCCGGGCTTTGCACGCGCCCGGCCGAGAGACCGCGGCGGACTTTCTTCCAGAGCAGCGGCGAAAGATTGAACCCCACCAAATAATCGAGCGCGCGGCGCGCCTGCTGCGCGTTGATCAGATTCTGCGACAGCTCGCGCGGCTGCTTGATGGCCTGCTGGATCGCGTTCTTGGTGATCTCGTAAAACTCCACGCGGTGCACGGGCTTGGAATCGAGCGCGCCGCGCTCTTGCAAGATCTCGTAGAGATGCCACGAGATAGCCTCGCCCTCGCGGTCCGGGTCGGTCGCGAGATAAAGCGCGTCGGCGTCGCCCATCGCCTTGATGATGGCGTCCACGTGCTTCTTGTTCTTCTCGATCAGCTGGTACTTCATGGCGAAGGAGTTGTCGGTATCGACCGCTCCTTGTTTCGGCACCAAATCGCGCACGTGTCCGTACGAGGCGAGGGCCGTGAATTCCTTGCCGAGATACTTGGACATGGTCTTCGCCTTCGCGGGCGACTCTACAACGATAAGGTTTTTAGACATCTGTGCGCGTGCTCGCTGTTAAGATCGAAAGCCGTGGCGCCTATGGCGTCCGGAATGCCGGTAGGAACATCGGGGTGGCCGACAGCGTCGTGGGCGGACCACTCGCGCCCGCATTGTTGACGATAGGTACTAGGACTTGTCAAGCAGCAACCGCGGCGACTGCATGTGCCGGCGTGGTTCAGTGGAGCACGCCCTGCCCCTGCAGATCGTCGAAAACCATGTCTTCGAGCAGTGCGTGCGCGTGCTCCTGACCCGGCTGGTGGTTAAGCACCATCAACACGACCCACTTCAGCTGCTCGAGCGTGATCTCGTCGAGGTCAAGCGCCATCGCGCGCTCAATCACTAATTCGCGCGTGTGGGCGTCGAGCGCGCCGTTTTGCTCCATGGTAAGAAGAAACCCGCGGCATCGGGAATCGAGCTTGCGCGCTTCGAGCAAGGTGTAGTGCCGCATGGCGGCGGTGTCGCCGCGCGACGCCTGCTGTTGCGCCGTGCGCTGCTGCGCGGACAGTCCGTCGAGCCAGCGAAACGCTTTGCGTATCTCGCCGCGCCGGAACCCGGCTTCGGTCAGCTCGAGCGCGAGCTGTTTCTGATCGGGATGAAACTCCGGGCCTTGGTCCATGTAGTTTTCGAACAGGTACATCAATACATCAAAGACAGTCTCTTTCATCTTCCCCCGTCTTCAGGATGCGCGCTGGTAACCGCCCGGGCCGACCAAAACCAGTCCACGCAACTCCAGTTGCAACAGAATGGAGGAAACGATATCGGCCGTCAATCCGCTGCGATCGATCAGTGCGTCCATGTGCATCGGATCGTGTCCGAGGCAATCGAATAAACGGTGTTCGAGCGGCGCAAGCTCGGGCGCCTCGCTTTGCGGTACCGCTTGGCGTGTGACCTGTGCGAGCGGACCGAGTTCCTCCAGCACGTGCTCGGCGGTTTCGACAAGCTTCGCGCCCTGGCGTATCAGCGCATGACATCCGCGCGCGAGCGGCGAGTGAATCGAGCCGGGCAAGGCGAATACCTCGCGACCCTGTTCCGCGGCCAGCCGGGCGGTGATGAGCGAGCCGCTTTTCAGCGCCGC
Source organism: Acidiferrobacteraceae bacterium (assembly GCA_021323795.1). Taxonomy (GTDB): domain Bacteria; phylum Pseudomonadota; class Gammaproteobacteria; order Acidiferrobacterales; family Sulfurifustaceae; genus JACQFZ01. The sequence goes on from JAJPKH010000201.1 coordinate 14,476, forward strand.
CTCCACCACCAACACACCCAGGCTCAAGCCGCTGATGAGGCGGTTGCGTACCGGAAAGTGTTCGGCGCGCGCCGGAGTGCCGATGGGGAACTCCGAAACGAGCGCACCCTCGGCGGCGATTCTATGCGCCAGGTCGCGGTGTCGAGCCGGATACACTCGATCGAGCCCGGTCCCGGCGACCGCAATCGTCTTTCCTTCCGCCTCCAACGCGCCGCGGTGTGCGGCGGCGTCGATACCAAGCGCAAGGCCGCTCGTAATGGCAAGACCGCTTTGCGCGAGCACGCGCGCGAAAGCGGACGCATTTTGTGCGCCGAGCGGGGTGGGGTTCCGGCTGCCCACGATGGCGAGTTGCGGCTGAGAAAGGGCGCTGCGTTCGCCGTGAACGTAGAGAACGAGCGGGGGGTCGGGAATCTCCCGCAGCAGCGCGGGATAGTCCGCATCGCCCCAGCTGATCAAGTGATGCCGCTCCTCGGCAAGCCAGGTGAGATCGGGGACGAATGCGCGTGTCTCGGGGCCGCGGAGAATCGCGGCAATTGCCGCGCCGGGATCGGCGCGGTCGGAGAACGATGCCAAACTATCATGCAGCGCCGTCTCTAACGCCGCGCGATCGGCGGCAAAGAGCGCCTCGATGGATGGGAAGCGCTTCACGAGAGCGGCGCGACCCCGCGGGCCAAGGCCCGGGACATGGGCTAGCGTGAGCCAAAGGAGCTGAATCGCCGGGTTCATCCGGCGATCATGCGTCAGTCGCTACCGCATGGAAACGGCACTATGGTGTGGTAACGACGTCGAGCAGATGGACCGGCTGTGTAGCGTTCAACACCAGCGCGTAGCTCACTTTTTCAAACGTCCGGAACACCAACAGCAAGGCGGCTTCTTCGTCAGGCAGCTTATAGGTGCTGCGCGAGACCGGGTCCTTATGCGTCCCTTGGCGATACAGTACGCGCAACACGTGTCCTTCCTCGATCCCTTCGCGCTGACCGAGACTGAGCGCGACCACGGTATGCGAGCCAATTTCCGCCACGGCATTGAGCGCGGCGATGATATGTCCGCGAACCGGTTTGCCGGGAGAATGTGGAAAGTAGTAGGGCAGAGCGGCATTCGGCGGAGCGGCGAGCAGACGATCCGTCGGCAGGATTTCCTGCTTTACCGACGTAACGATAAGCTTGCTGGGATCTCCGGTTTCGAGGCGCTGTGCGTCACCGAGGTAAAGCGCCTCGTGGGCAAGCAGCTCGCCGGTATCGGGATCTCTTAGCGCTTTGCCGGGCCGGAAGATTCGAAAGTACTCGACATTGGGGTCGCTGATGCCGCGCGCATAGAAAACACTCCGCGTTCCCAGCGCAATCCGATTGTCGAACCCTACCGTGACGTAGCCCGCCTGGTTCAGGTCTTTTTCGCCGACCGCCAGAGGTTGCGTCAGGAATGGAACAATGATGTCGGGCGGAATGGTCGGGATGGGACGTTCAACGGGCTCGCTGTACATTTGCGGCGTCAACTTCTTCATGCCGCTCGCAACCGCGGGCGTCGGCGTCGCACTCTCCACCTTCGCGGGCTCAGTGCTGCTCGCCGGTGAAGTAATGGATCCGTCCGGCGATACCTTCTCATTGCGCAGCACGGTCAATTCGGGCTTACCATCGACGTACCGCAGCAAGATCACGTCACCCGGATAGATGAGATGCGGGTTCTTGATCTTGTCGTTGATTTTCCACACCCGCGGCCAGTGCCACGGGCTCTGGAGGAAGCGGGCGGCGATATCCCACAGCGTATCCCCTTTGACGACGGTGTAGCGCTCAGGGTGGTCCGGCTTGAGCTGGACCTCGTCGGCAGCGACGATGGCCGGGGCCAAGCCGAGCAATATAGTAAGTACGCACAGGAAACGGCGAGACCGGGGAAAGGGCACGGACCAATGGCTCCCTTATTGATATAATCTCGCGAGAAGTGTAGTTCATGTTTTAAAGGAACGCCAAACCGGGAACGCGGTCAAATCGTTTGCAATTCAGTAACCTCTAGCCCGTTTATTCATTCCGTTTAAAGTATATCGCTCATGTTACTTCAGATTCTTCACTATCCCGACCCGCGGTTGCGCCGCAAAGCCGAGCCGGTCGGCGCGGTCACGGATGAGATTCGCGCGCTTGTTTCCGACATGGCGGAGACCATGTACAACGCGCCCGGAATAGGACTCGCGGCGATCCAAGTGGGCGTGCTCAAACGGGTCGTCGTCCTGGATCTCTCGGAGGAGCACAACCGGCTCCAGGTATTCATAAACCCGGAAATACGCGAGAGCGAAGGTGAACAAATCATGGAGGAAGGCTGCCTGTCGGTTCCCGGCGTTTTCGAGCCGGTCACGCGCGCTGGACACGTGCGAGTGCGGGCGCTCGATCGCGAGGGTCGGCCGTTCGAATTGGAGGCAACCGGTCTCCTTGCCACCTGCATTCAGCACGAAATCGATCACCTGGATGGCAAAGTTTTCGTCGATTATCTCTCGCGCCTCAAGCAACAACGCATACGCAAGAAACTCGAAAAGCACCAGCGACTGGCGATGTAAGCGCGCCAAGCAGGGAATAGCTTTTCCCCGGCGTTTCCCACCGAGACGAAGCGTCTGTAAGCTGAGGGCCGTTCGGAGACAATTCAGACCCGTACCGCAACGGCAAGAATGGCAAACAGTTTACTAAGAACAAATGAACGTCATCTTTGCCGGTACGCCCGCGTTCGCGCTACCCACGCTTGAGCGACTGCATGCGGCCGGCCATGCGTTGAAGGTCATTTACACCCAGCCGGATAGAGCCGCCGGGCGCGGCCGGCAATTGCGGACCAGCCCGATCAAGGATTACGCGCTTACTAACCGGCTCCCGTTGCGTCAGCCGGCCACGTTGCGCGGCGAGGGACCTTTCATAGGTGCGCTCGATGCCGACGTCATGGTTGTCGTGGCATACGGGTTATTGCTTCCGGCATCGATTCTCGCGCTTCCTCGTTTCGGGTGCATTAATGTTCATGCGTCACTACTCCCGCGCTGGCGCGGCGCCGCGCCCGTCGCCCGCGCCGTCGAGGCGGGGGATCAGAAAACAGGAATCACCATTATGCAAATGGAAACCGGGCTCGATACCGGTCCCATTTTGCTCCAGAGAGACATGCCGATTTTCGAAACCGACACCACCGGCACGCTGGAACAGCGTCTGGCGATCTTGGGCGCAGAGACGTTGATAGACGCGCTGGAACGTTTGCGCAAAGGCGCGCTCGTGGCACAACCACAAGACGGCACTCAGGCATGTTACGCGCCCAAGTTGCAAAAAGACGAAGCCTGGGTGGATTGGTCACAACCGGCGTTGCAGATTCATCGCAAAATCCGCGCGCTCAACCCGCGGCCGGTGGCCGCGACCCGGTGGCGTGGCGAGACGTTACGGTTGTGGGAAGTCGGCCCCCTAGGACCCGGTCCGGTCGCGCACGGCGAGCCGGGCACGGTGGTCGAAGCGGGTAGCGGGGGCGTGCTGGTACAAACGGGCGCGGGCGTGCTGAATATTCAGCGATTGCAGCTGGCCGGGGGACGCGCGTTGGCGGTACGAGAATTTTTAAACGGGACGCGCATCGCGCCGGGCGATCAATTCGGCACGTGAAGGCCGCGAACGAATCGCACGAATCGGCGGCAGCCGCGCGTGCCGCAGCCGCTCTGGTTGTCGTACAAGTACTAAAGAACGGTCGATTTCTGGACGCGGCGCTTGAGGAGGCGCGCGGGCGGTTGCGGGCGACGGACCGCGCCATCGCCCCTTTGATCCAGGAACTCGCCTATGGAACGTTGCGGTGGTACCACCAACTCATCGGCGTCGCGAACCTCTTTGCCACTCGACCGTTTAAAGCAAAGGACGCGGACATCCACGCCCTGCTGCTCGTCGGACTCTACCAGTTGCGTCACACGCGGGTAGCGGATCACGCCGCTGTTGACGCCACCGTTTCAGCCGCCGACATATTGAAAAAAAGCTGGGCCAAGGGCGTGCTAAACGCCTGCCTGCGCGCCTGCTTGCGCGAGGCCGAGCGCGTCGCGCAAACGATTGCCGCGTCTGCGGAATTGCGTTACAGCCACCCCGCCTGGCTGATCGATGCAATAAGCAACGATTACCCAAACGCGTGGCCACGCATTCTCGACGCCAACAACGAGCGGCCGCCCATGACTCTACGCGTTAATACGACACGCGTGACGCGCAGCGACTACCTCGCGGCGCTGCATGCAGAGGGAATAGCGGCGCGTACCCATTCCGGGGTCGAGACAGCGCTTGTCCTCGAGATGCCCGTCCCCGTGGAGCGGTTGCCCGGCTTTGCAGAAGGGCACGCGTCGGTACAGGATGCGGCGGCTCAACTCGCCGCTGGTTTTCTCGAGACACAACCGAGGCAACGCGTGCTCGACGCTTGCGCCGCGCCCGGCGGCAAGGCGGCGCACATCCTCGAGCGCACGCCGTCGCTCGCTGAACTGACGGCGCTCGAGGTCGACCCGCAACGGCTGGAACGGCTACGGCTCAATCTGCGACGCGTGGGCGTTAACGCCCGCTTGATGCTGGCGGATGCCATGAACCGGTCGAGCTGGTGGGACGGCTCGGCGTACGACCGGATTCTGCTGGACGTTCCGTGCTCCGCGACGGGCGTCATCCGGCGCCATCCCGATATAAAAGTGCGTCGACAGCCACACGATCTGCCCCAATTGCGGCGCACCCAGGTCCAAATACTCGACGGCGTGTGGCCCTGCTTGGCACGCGGGGGTAAGCTTTTGTACGTGACTTGCTCCGTTCTGAACGAGGAAAACGAACAGCAGATGCGGGACTTTCTTGTACGCCATACGGACGCCGTTGCCGAACCGCTGCAACCCGGTGGAAATGCCATCGGCTATCAAATTCTCCCGGGCGAGGACGAAATGGACGGCTTTTACTATGCCCGCCTGCGCAAACGTTGAAACGCCGCGCGCATGGTTGTGGCGACCGCTTTTTTACTTGGTCTTCGTAGGGCTGTGCGGCGGCGGTCCTTCGCTGGCGCTGGCGTCGGGGTTCAAAGTAAGCTCGGTACAGGCACGCCTGAGCGGACAGACGCTGTCTCTCAATGGAACGATCGACCTCGGGCTGACGCCGGAAGTCGAAGAAGCGATAAACAATGGCATTCCGATCGAGCTTGCGATCGATGTGCGGTTATATCGTCGCCGCACGTTCATATGGGATCAGAAACTCGCAAGCTGGGCGCTGCGCCGCGAGTTGCGTTATCACGCCCTGACCGGTCAATACTTGATCAGCGCGGGTGCCGGCGCGCCGGTGTTACGCGAAAGTTTCGTGTCGCTCAACGATGCGTTGATACAGATGGGATCGCTTGCTGATTTGACGCTAACTGTCGGTACCCCGGTTCTCGGTGATGCGGGGTATCACCTCGACATACGGGCGCGCCTTGACATCGAAGCGCTGCCGACGCTGCTACGGCCGCTCGCCTATACCTCGCGCGCCTGGGACTTGAACAGCGGCTGGACCACGTGGGAAACGCAGCGGTGAAACGTTATCTGACCGGCATTGTTCCGTTGATGGTGCTCTCCGCGCTGCTCATCGCGTCGCTCTTCATGATGAGCGCGGCGGCGCAGAACTCGGCGATGTTCGGTCGCATGTATTCGGTGCTTCTGGTCGTCAATGTCATCGGTATCACGGCTTTCCTCGCCCTGATCGCGGTCAACCTTTATTACTTGGTGAAGCAGTACCGCGCGCGCGTCATGGGATCGCGCCTGACGCTGCGCTTGCTCGTCATGTTCGTCGCGCTCGCCGTGGCGCCGGTCACGGTGGTGTTTTTCTTCTCGATCCAGACGCTCAATCGCGGCATCGACAACTGGTTCGACGTCAAGATCGAACAGGCGCTCAACGACGCGCTCTTGCTCGGGCGAACCTCGCTCGATGCCATCAAGCAAGATCTCGCGAAGACGGCGAATGAAATGGCGATCGAGCTCGAGGCGAGCTCCGACCGCACGGTGTTGCCGTCGCTCAATTATTTGCGCGAAGCGCACGCCCTCGGCGAGCTCACCTTGTTTTCGCAGGACGGACGCATCATCGCATCGAGCAGCCAGGAGGGCCCCGAGAGCGGCACGCTGTTGCCGGACCGACCCGGCGAAGAAATCCTAGCGCGTATTCGCCAGGGACAGAGCTACGCCAATCTCGACGCGAGCGCGCGCACCGGGCTGCGGCTACGCGTCGTGGTGCCCGTTTATTCGCGCGACGTCGGCGCCCCCCTTCGCATCCTGCAAGTGCTGCAGCCGCTCCCCTCGCGCTATGCGAAGCTCGGCGAGAGCGTGCAAACCGCTTACGCCGAATACGAAAAACTTGTTTACCTGCGGGGACCGCTCAAGTTCAGCTTCACGCTGACGCTCTCCCTGGTGGCGCTGCTCACCATGCTGATCGCGTTATGGGCGGCGATATTTTCGGCGCGCCGCGTCGTGGCGCCGATCCGCGATCTTGCCGCCGGCACGCGCGCGGTGGCGCTCGGCGACTACAAGAAGCGCATCCCGGTGCCGAGCCACGACGAAATCGGAATCCTCGTCGAATCGTTCAACGAGATGACGCGGCAAATCGCGCGCGCGCAGTCGCAGACCAAGCGCAGCCAGCGCGAAGCCGAGATGCAGCGCACCTATCTCGAGACCATTTTGACGCACCTTTCCTCGGGCGTGCTTTCCTTCGATCATCGTCACATGCTGCGCACGCACAACGCGGCGGCCGGGCACATCCTCGGTGTCGATGTCGCGGCCGCGAGCGGCCGTTCGCTCGATTGGCTGGCCGACAATCACGCTCATCTCGGACCGTTCACGGAAGCGATCAAGAACGCCGTGCGTACGGGCAGCCGGGAGTGGCGCGCCGAAGTTGAAATCGTGTCGGAGCCCGCGAGTCGACGTATCTTCATGTTGCGCGGCACGCTCTTGCCGGGACTGAAAGGCCGGTACAGCGGCTACGTGGTCGTGTTCGATGACGTAACGAACATCATCCACGCGCAGCGCGCGGCCGCTTGGGGTGAAGTCGCACGGCGTATGGCGCACGAAATCAAAAATCCGCTGACACCGATTCAACTCTCCGCCGAGCGCATTCGTCACAAATACTTGCCGGTATTGCCGGAAGACGAGCGTCCGACGCTCGATCGCGCCACTCATACGATCGTCGAGCAAGTGGAAGCGCTCAAAGGGCTGGTGAATGCTTTTGCCGATTACGCGCGCCCGGCGCAGATCACGCCCAAGCCGATCGACGTCAATGACCTGATTCGTGATGTGATCGAGCTCTATCGCGCCGAACGCGGACCGGCGAGCGCCGATACGATTCCGCTGCGCGGGAGCGAAGGTGACGGACCGGCGGGGAATGTCAAGCTCAAACTCGATCTCGCTCGCGATCTGCCCCCGATCGTCGCCGACGCCGGGCGCTTGCGTCAGGTGCTGCACAACCTGCTCCTCAACGCGCGCGACGCGTTGTCGCATCAGCCGAAACCGGCGATTCGCATCAGTACACGGCATGTCCTCGAAAACGAGCGCCACCATATCGAGTTGAGCATCTGCGACAACGGGCCGGGCTTTCCCGCCGATCTCATGGATCGACTGTTCGAACCGTACGTGACCAGCAAGGTGAAGGGTACCGGTCTCGGTCTCGCCATCGTGAAGCGCATCATCGAGGAACATAGCGGCAGTATCATGGCGGAGAATCTGCCGAACGGCGGGGCGGGGGTCACGATCCGGCTGCCCGTGACAAGCGCGTTGCGCCACGCCGAACCAACGGCCGACGTGGCGGCGCTGCCGCGCCGGCGCGCACAGGGAGATAACGGCACATGAGCGGCGGCTATATCCTCATCGTCGATGACGAACCGGAGATCCGCCGGCTGGTCCAGGAGATTCTCGAGGACGAGCATTACCGCGTGGCAACCGCCGACAGCGCGGAGAGCGCACGCGAGCTTTATCGCAAACAGAAGCCGGACTTGGTGCTGCTCGATATCTGGATGCCCGGAACGGACGGCATCACGCTGCTCAAGGAATGGTCCTCGAGCGGGCAACCCGAGGTACCGGTCGTGATGATGTCGGGACACGGCACCGTCGAAACGGCGGTCGAGGCGACCCGGCTCGGCGCGTATGATTTCATCGAGAAGCCGGTATCGATGGGCAAGCTCCTCGTCACCGTGGATCGCGCCCTCGCGACCGAGCGATTGCGCCGCGAAAACATCCGGCTCAAACATGCGGCCGAGCCCGACGTCTTCCTCGTCGGCAAGAGCCGTCTCATGCAGCAACTGCGCGAAGACTTACAACGCGTGGCCTCGACCGATGCCTGGGTGCTCATGCTCGGCGAGCCGGGCAGCGGTCGGGTCATGGCCGCGCGCTACTTGCACTACCACAGCGCGCGGCGCGAGCGTCCTTTGATAGAGGTAAGTCTCGGCGCGGTCGCGCCGGTTAATGTCGCCATCAAACTCTTCGGCTCGGAGCAGGGCGGAAATCAGAGTGCCGGCAGCTTCGAGCAGGCGGGAGACGGTACGCTGCTTTTGAACGAAATCGGCGATCTCGCGCCGGCGACGCAGCTGCAATTGCTGCACGCGCTTCAGGAGCGCCATTTCATGCGCGTCGGCGGGCGCGAACCGCTGCCGATGCGGGCGCGCATTATCGCCGTCAGCGATCCCTCGCTGCCCGATGCGGTGGCCGAAGGGCGTTTTCGCGAAGACCTTTACTACCGGCTGAATGTCGTACCGTTGCGCCTACCGGCGTTGCGGGATCATCGGGAAGACGTTCCCGACCTGGTCACGATATATCTCGACTGGCTGATCGACAACGAACGCATGGCGTACCGTCGCTTCACCACCGGGGCGCTCAACGCGCTGCGCAATTACCCCTGGCCGGGCAACGTTCGCGAGCTCATGAATGTGGTTCAGCGCCTGCTCATTCTTAACCGCGGCGAGGAAATCAGCGAGGCCGAGGTCGAGCAGACGCTTGGCGCGAGGCCGCGCGCGGGCGAAAGCCTGCCGCATGCGCTGTTTGGTCTGCCGCTACGAACCGCGCGCGATCAATTCGAGAAGGCTTACCTGGAACACCATCTGAGCCGCACCGGCGGCAATGTCGCGGAAGTGGCGCGCCTCTCGGAAATGGAGCGCACGCATCTCTATCGCAAACTGAAAAACCTCGGTATCAACCCCAAGGCCGTCAAAGAATAAACCTTCAATAGAATTTCGGCTCGCCGGGCGGGCGCGTCTTGAAACGCTTGTGCAGCCAGAAGTACTGTTCCGGGTGAACGCGCACCGCGCGTTCGATCTCGGCGTTCATTTGCGTGGCATCGACCAAGGGGTCGCCCGCGGGGAATCCGGCGAGCGGCGCCCCCAGCACGATCTCGTATCCTCGTCCCCATGAACGCTGGTAGGTAACACAGGGTATGACGACCGCGTCCGTCATACGCGCGAGGCGCGCGAGCGCGGTAAACGTCGCCGCGGGGATGCGGAAAAACGGCGCGAACACCGAGTGGCGGTGACCGGCGTCCTGATCCGGCAAGTAGTAGAGCGGCACGCCGGATTTCACGGCGCGCACCAGCGAAGTGAACGGCTGGTTGTGCTCGATCAGCCGCGCGCCGAAGCGCACGCGCGCCCGCCACATGAGCGCGCGCACAAGCACGTTGACGGGATGGCGGAACACGGACACCAGCGGCCCCTCGAGGGAAAGACGAACGCCGCCCATTTCGAGCCCGACGAAGTGAGGTGCCAGTAGTATCACATTGCGGCCGGCGCGTTGCGCCTCATCGTAGTACCGCCGATTGCGGAACCGCACGATACGACGCAAGCGACGTGGACCCGCCCACCATGCAATCGCGACGTCGATCAGCGTCTGACCAAACGCCCGGAAGTGGCGCCGCGCCAGGCGGCGGATTTGCCGAGGCGTCAATTCCGGGAAACAGTGTTCGAGATTACGGTACACCACGCGCCGGCGCGGCGCGTGCAAGGCGTACAGCAGCAGGCCGATGCCTCCGCCGACGGCCGCAATGAGGGGTAGCGGCAAGCAGCCGAGTGCGCGCAAGAGTCCCAACCCGAGCCAGGCGGCCCAATAACGCGGGCGAAGCAACACCGAGAGCCGCGGGCGTTTACCCATACGGTGACGGCATTCCTTCCGGGCGGGTCTTAAAGAGCTTGAAGGTCCACATGTACTGCTCTGGCATTGATCGTATGCCGCGCTCGAAGGCTTCGTTCATGCGCGCCGCGTCGCGCACGCGGTCACCCGTCGGAAAATCAGAGAGCGCAGGGTGCAGAACGATCTCGTAGCCGCGCCCGCGCGAGAGGAGGCGAGTAAAGCACGGGATCACATCGGCATCGGCGAGCTCGGCGAGACGCCCGAGCGTCGGGAGCGTCGCGGTCGGCACACCGAAGAAGGGGGCGAAGACCGAACGGCGCGGCCCGAAATCCTCATCCGGTAAATAATAGAAAATCATTCCTTCCTTGAGCCGACGCAGCACCGGCCGCAAGCCTCGCTCGCGCGCGATCAGGGGCGCGTCGTAGCGCGAGCGCGCCCGGTCGAGCAACCAGTTCACCAGCACGCCGCGTTGCCGTTTGATCATGGAGAATACCGGGACGTGCCGCGAGACGACGATGCCGCCCACATTCATGCCGAGACAATGCGGCGCAAGCAGTATCACGCGACGTCCGCGTTCGAGCGCCGCGTTCAAATGATCGAGCCCAACTACTCGGGTCTTGCGCCTGAAGCGGCGCTCAGAGGCCCACGCGAGGAACGCGACATCGAGATAGCTTTGTCCGAGCAGCCGAAAATGACGTCGCAGCAGTCGCGCTTTCGCGCGCGCGCTTAATTCCGGAAAACAGAGATCGAAATTGACGCGCGCGATGCGCCGCCGCTTCGCGTTCGTGCGATACATGAGCTCCCCGAGCACGGCGCCGCCTATCCGGGATATCCCGAGCGGCAGCAGCGCGAACAGCCGCAGCAGCGCGAGCGAGAGCCAAGCGCGCCCGCGGCGAGAGCGAGTCTTTGCGCGGGGGACCGAGGGACTCGCCGGCCGGACGGTAGTGATCTTCACGGATTATGGGCGTGTCGAAACCATCGGAGACCTGACAATTATAGCGACTTCGGCCACTTATCAGGCTAATTGCAATAAGGTAATGCGATCTGGTTAATGCAAACGCCGACAAGTTCTTGCTAGACTCATTGGCCTATCGGCTTACAACTTTTAGAGGGGAGTCGCCAATAATGGCTGATACCTACCTTTTCACCTCGGAATCCGTTTCCGAGGGGCATCCGGACAAGGTCTGCGATCAGATTTCGGACGCCGTGCTCGACACCATCATCGCGAAGGAGCCCCGGGCGCGTGTCGCCTGTGAGACGCTGGTCAAAAACAACCTGGTGGTGCTGGGCGGCGAAATCACGACGAACGTCGTCGTCGACTTCGATCGCGTCGCGCGCGAGGTCATCAAGCACATCGGTTACACCGGCGAGATGGGGTTCGATCCGGGAACGGCAACCGTGTTGGCGGTGATCGGAAAGCAATCGCCCGATATCGCGCAAGGCGTCGACGAGGGCAAGGGGCTCGATCTCGAGCAAGGCGCGGGCGACCAGGGCCTGATGTTCGGCTACGCGACGAGTGAAACCGACGTGCTGATGCCGATGCCGATTACCCTCGCGCACCGATTGGTGAAACGTCAATCGGAGTTGCGTCATTCCGGCAAACTAAGGTGGCTGCGGCCGGACGCGAAATCCCAGGTTACGGTGCGTTATACCGACGGTAAGCCGGTCGGCATCGACGCCGTCGTGCTATCCACCCAGCATTCGCCAGAGGTCAAATACAACGCTCTCAAGGAAGCGATCATCGAGGAGATCATCAAGCCGGTGCTTCCGAAAGAGTGGCTCGATAAGAACACCAAGTACTTTATCAATCCCACCGGCAGCTTCGTCATTGGCGGGCCGGTGGGCGACGCCGGGGTTACCGGGCGCAAGATAATCGTCGATACCTATGGCGGTATGGCGCGTCACGGAGGCGGGGCGTTTTCCGGCAAGGACCCGTCGAAGGTCGATCGTTCCGCCGCGTACGCGGGCCGGTACGTGGCGAAGAATGTCGTCGCGGCCGGGCTCGCGGAGCGCTGCGAGATTCAGATCGCCTATGCGATCGGCGTCGCGAAGCCCGTGTCGATCCACGTGGATACGTTCGGCACCGGCCGCATCCCGGACAGCCGCATCGTCGAACTGGTGTGGGGCCATTTTGATCTGCGGCCGAAGGCAATTATCCAGGCTCTGGATCTACTGCGACCGATTTATCTTGCAACCGCGGCGTACGGCCACTTTGGGCGCACTGAAGCTGGGTTCACCTGGGAGCGGACCGACAAGGCAGGCGCTCTCGCCGACGCGGCTGGGCTCAAGGCACGCGAGGCGGCGACGGCATAACCCATCGCAATAGTCTTCCACCGCGCGGTGCGGTGGCCACGTTTGTCGAGGAGCGTTGCAGCAGGTTCCCTGTCAGGCTCGACGAACGTGGAATCAAATGCAACGGCGCTCGCTTATCTCCGGAGCACGTCAGATGAACGCTGTCGCAAACCCCAATTTTCGCGATTACCACGTAGCGGATCTCGCGCTCGCCGAATGGGGGCGCAAGGAGATCGCGATTGCCGAGAGCGAAATGCCGGCCCTCATGGCGATACGCGAGGAATACGCCGCCAAACAGCCGCTCAGGGGCGCCCGCATCACGGGTTCGCTGCACATGACGATACAAACGGCGGTGCTGATCGAAACCCTGAAGGCCCTCGGGGCCGAAGTACGGTGGGCGTCCTGCAACATTTTCTCAACGCAGGATCACGCGGCCGCGGCGATCGCGAAAAGCGGTACACCGGTGTTCGCGTACAAGGGCGAGACCCTCGACGAGTATTGGGACTTCACTCATCGGATTTTTGAGTTCGGCGATGGGCAAGGGCCGAACATGATTCTCGATGACGGCGGCGACGCGACGCTGCTTGTGCACCTCGGCATCAGGGCGGAGAAGGACGCTTCGGTGGTCGCCAAGCCGGCGAGCGAGGAAGAGAAATCGCTGTTCACGTCGATCAAAAAGCGCCTGGCGGCCAAACCCGGCTGGTACTCCCAGATGGCCAAACAGATAAAGGGCGTAACGGAGGAGACCACCACGGGCGTGCATCGTTTGTATCAGATGCATAAGGAGGGGGGGCTCCTGTTTCCCGCCATCAACGTCAACGATTCGGTCACCAAGTCGAAGTTCGACAACGTTTACGGTTGCCGCGAGTCGCTTGTCGATGGCATCAAGCGGGCCACCGACGTCATGGTCGCGGGAAAGGTGGCGGTGGTCGCAGGATTTGGCGAGGTCGGCAAGGGCAGCGCGCAGGCCCTCCGCGGCTTACAGGCGCAAGTTTGGGTAACCGAGATCGATCCGATCTGCGCGCTGCAGGCCGCCATGGAGGGATATCGGGTGGTCACGATGGATTACGCCGCCGACAAGGCGGATATCTTCGTCACCGCCACCGGTAATTACAAAGTCGTTACGCATGAGCACATGAAGCGCATGAAGAACAATGCGATCGTGTGCAACATCGGGCATTTCGACAACGAAATCGATGTAGCGTCACTTAAGCAATATCGCTGGGAGAACATCAAGCCGCAGGTTGATCACATCGTCTTTCCCGACGGCAAACGACTCATTCTGTTAGCCGAGGGCCGGCTAGTAAATTTGGGCTGCGCCACGGGTCATCCGAGTTATGTCATGTCCTCATCCTTTGCGAACCAGGTACTGGCGCAAGTGGAGCTCTACACCAACACGGCGAAGTATCCGATCGGCGTTTACATCCTTCCAAAGGTGCTCGATGAAAAAGTCGCGCGGCTACAACTGGCCAAACTCGGTGCCATGCTGACGGACCTGACGGATGAACAGGCGCGCTACATAGGGATACCTAAAGGCGGTCCGTATAAATCGGAGCACTACCGGTACTAAGCGGCACTCGTTTCGCC
>JAJPKH010000224.1 GCA_021323795.1 Acidiferrobacteraceae bacterium
CCGAGAAGCGCAAGAACCGCTTGCGCCATCCGGGGTGTCCTTCTCTTTGGTGACTTTCTCTTGGACAAGCAAGAGAAAGTCACCCGACGGCGGTTCGGGAACCGCAATTATCATTTATTACATCGACCGATCGCGCGGAACGCGCGTTCCTACCGCTTCCCATACAACTCCACCGCCCTCGCATGAAACGCATCCACCAGCTGGCTCGCAATGGTGCTGAAGACCGGCGTCATCACCGCCGACAGCACGCGGTTCGCCACTTCGAACTCGAGATCGAGCTCCACCTTGGACGCGCGGTCGGCGAGCGGCGTGAAGCGCCAACAGCCGTGCAAGTAGCGAAACGGACCTTCGACCAACCGGATTTCCATCATCTTGTCTTTCTGCAGCAGGTTGCGCGTCGTGAAGGATTTATGGACGCCGCGATAACCCATCACGATGGCCGCCTCCACCATGTCCTCGCGCTGTTGCAGGATGCGCGTTTCGCTGCACCACGGTAGAAACTTCGGATACGACGCGATATCCGCCACGAGCGCGTACATCTCGTGATCGCTGTAAGGAACGATGGCCGAGCGGCGGATGGTGCTCACGATTACAACCGGTAGAGGGTCACCAACAGCAACACGAGCGCGGGCGGAACCGCGATGCGCAGCAGCCACAGCCACGCGTCGAAGGCGCACGGGGACCGAAAGCCGAGCTCGGCGTGCGCCTTCTCGACGGACAGCAGCCAGCCGGCAAAAACGGCGATGCAAAAAGCGGCGAGCGGCAACACGATCTCGGCCGTCGCCGTTTGCAGGATGTCGAAAACACCGAGGTTCTTTTCAATGCCGAAAAATTTGAACGAGAACGCGGCGTAGTTGAACGAAAAAATGCTGACCAGGCCGAGCGCCCAGGCAGCGACGCCGCTCACCAGCGCCGCCTGCATGCGCGGCCAGCCGAAGCGCTCGCCCAGCCACACGACCACCGGCTCGAGCAGGCTGATCCCCATCAGCAACGCAATCACCACGAGCAACGCGAAGAACAGGCAAACGAACCAGCGGCCGAGGGGCAAATGATCGAACGCCAGCGGCAGCGCTTGGAACACCAATGCCGGGCCCGACGTCGGCGCGATGCCGCCGCCGAAAAGCACCGCGAACACCACGACGCCGGCGATGACGCCGGTCAGCACGTCGAGGCCGACGATGGTGAGCGCGGCGCGCGGGATCGACGCATCCGCTTTCAAATAGGCTCCGTACATCAAGGTGACGCCGGTTCCGAGACTCAGGCTGAAGAACACCTGGGCGAGCGCGATCAACCAGGTGGACGGCGTTAGTTTGGCGAAATCCGGCGTGAAAAAGTAAGCGACGGCGTCCGCCAGCGCCCCCACCTGCAGCACGTAAGCCGCGAGCACCAGCAACAGGACATAAAGCGTCGGCACCAGCCAGCGCGCCGTCAGCTCCAAACCGTGCCGGATGCCGGCCGCGGTCGTGACCGCGGCGGCGGCGGCGAAGAGGCTGTGCCAAAACACCTGCTTTTCGGGATCCTTCACGAACGCCGCGAACAGGCTGTTGACCCCGTCCGCCGTGAGCCCGGCGAACAGGCCAAAAAGCGCGCGGACGAAATAAGCGATCATCCAGCCGGCGATGACGCTCAGGTACGAAAAGACGACGAAGCCGCCGAACACGACCAAGCCGCCGACGATTGCCCAATGTCGCCGGCCGAGCACACCGGCGCCCAACTCGCTCATCGCCTTGACCGGGGAAGCGTGAGCACGTCGACCCAGCATCGCTTGCGCCATTAACAGCGGAGCGCCGACGGTAAAGGCGAGTAACAGATAAATCAGGATAAACGCGCCGCCGCCGTTGTTGCTCACGATGTAGGGAAGCTGCCAGATGGTTTTGAAGCCGATCGAGGCCCCGGCCACGGCGAGCACGAAGGTGAGCGTGTCGGACCAGCGGCGGCGCTCGCCGGTCTCGTGCCAGTGGAGCGCACGGACGGAAGCGACTTTGACGTTGCGGCGGCTCTGTGCGGCCATGTGCGGTGCTCCTCAGCTCTGCCTGCAATGAGATATGGATGTTGTCGTACAGCACACGAACCGCTCTATCCGCCGGGAAATCTGGCACAGACCCGATCGCATGTCCATATTGGACGGCGCTCTCACCTATAATAGGACGACTTCGAAGCAGCCGGCACCGACGCGAGCATCGTGAACAAATCAAAGAAAGCCCCGGCGCCGGCGAACATCGCGCAA
Organism: Acidiferrobacteraceae bacterium; assembly: GCA_021323795.1. Classification (GTDB taxonomy): domain Bacteria; phylum Pseudomonadota; class Gammaproteobacteria; order Acidiferrobacterales; family Sulfurifustaceae; genus JACQFZ01. The sequence goes on from JAJPKH010000224.1 coordinate 2,228, forward strand.
AATCGGAAAGCCTGGCACGACTACTCGATCGAGCAGAAGTATGAAGCGGGCCTCGCGCTGCAAGGATGGGAGGTGAAGAGCTTGCGCGCCGGACGTGCGCAGCTCAAGGAAGGCTACGTCGTCATCGAGGGCGGCGAAGCGTTTCTCATCGGCGCCCATATCTCCCCGCTCGCCTCCGCCTCGACGCATGTCGCGGCGAACCCCACGCGCGCGCGCAAGCTCCTGCTGCATCGCGAAGAGCTCAACAAACTCATCGGCGCAGTGGAACGGCGCGGCTACACGCTCGTGCCGCTCTCGCTTTACTGGAAGCACGGGCGCGCCAAGATCGAGATCGGCCTCGCGCGCGGCAAGCAGGCGCACGACAAGCGCCAGGACATCAAGAAACGCGAAACCGACCGCGAGATCGGCCGGGCGCTGCGAAGCGCGCGCAAGGGCTAGCGCGGTTGCGCTCAGCCGACGACTTTGCGAAAACGGCCGCCGGCCACCGTCAGCGCCGATACTCCGAGCACGGCGAGCACCGTGTATTGACGCCACAGCGGCGCGATGCCGGCGCCCTTCAGGAAAATGCCGCGCACGATCTCGAGGTAGTGGCGCATCGGGTTCGCGAGCGTCAGCCACTGGAAGATCTCCGGCATGCTGTTCACCGGAAACATGAAGCCGGAGAGCAGGATCGTCGGCATGAACACCAGGAACGTCGCGAGGAACGCCTGTTGCTGCGTCTTCGACACCGTCGAGATCAGCAGCCCCACGCCGAGACCCGACAGGATGAAGAGCAGGCTCGCGAGCAACAGCAACGGCAGGCTCCCCACGAACGGCACGCCGAACCAGAACAAGGCGGCGGCGGTGACGAGCAGCACGTCCACGAGCGCGATCAACGCGAACGGGATGGTTTTGCCGGCGATGAGCTCGAACGGCGCGAGCGGGCTCACCATCAGCTGTTCGAGCGTGCCGATCTCGCGCTCACGCACCACGGCGAGCGCGGTGAGCAGCAGGCTCATGAGAAAAATGATCGCGCCCGCGACCGCCGGCACGTTGTAGTTGCGGCTCACGAGGTCCGGATTGAACCAGGCGCGCGCACGCAGATCGAGCGCGAGGCTCACGCCGCCGCGCGCGGCGATGGCGTATTCCTGCACGATACGCTCGGCGTAGCCTTGCGCGACCGTCGCCGAGTTCGATTGCGTGCCGTCGAGCAGGAGCTGCACCGTCGCGCGGCCGTCGCGCAGGTCGGTCGCGAAATCGACCGGGATCACCAGCGCCACCAGCGCGTCCCCGTGATCGAGCGCGTGCACCGCGTCGGCGGGACGCATCGAGCGACCGATAATGCGGAAATAGCCGGACGCGGTGAAGGCATCCGTCAGGTCGCGCGATTCTCGCGTGCGGCTCAGATCCACGAGGAACGTCGCGGTGTCGCGCACGTCGGTCGAGACCGCGTAACCGAACACCAGGAGCTGGATCAGCGGCCCGATGAAGAGCAGGCGCCACAAACGGCGGTCGCGGCGCACGTGCAGCAATTCCTTGCGCACCACTTCGACGATGCGGCCGAGGCGTTCGCGCGGCATCACACCAGCGCCTTGCGAAACACCCGCACCGCCGCCGCCAAGCCGAGCGCGGCGAAGCCGACCATCAGCAATCCCTGAACGTACAACTCGTCGATACCCACGCCTTTGAGGAAAATACCGCGCGTCACGACAATGAAGTAGCGCGCCGGAACCGCGAGCGTCAGCCACTGCAATATCGGCGGCATGTTCTCGATCGCGAACATGAAGCCCGAGAGCAAATACGCCGGCAGAAACGTCGCCAGCATCGCGACCTGCGTGGCGAATAACTGCGTGCGCGCGACGACCGAAATGACGATGCCGAGCCCGAGCGAACCGAGGAGAAAGAACGCCGACATCGTCATGAGCAGCGCGGCGCTGCCGCGAAACGGAACATCGAACAGCCACACGCCGAGCAGGCTCGCGAGCACCACGTCCACCAGGCCGATCGCGAGATAAGGCGCGAGCTTCCCGAGCACGACTTCCGCGCGCGACACCGGCGTGGCGGCGAGCTGCTCCATGGTGCCGAGCTCCCATTCGCGCGCGATCGTCGGCGAGGTGAGCATCGCCGCGACGATCATCATGATCACGGCGATCAGGCCGGGCACGATCATGTTGCGCGAGGTAAGCTGCTCGTTGTACCAGACCCGGCTTTCGAGCGCGAGCGGCGGTCGCCGCTCGCTGCCGCGAAGCTCGACGTCGAGCGAGAACGCGGTCGCGATGGCGCGCGCGTAGGCGAGCGCGATGGTCGCGGTGTTCGCGTCCGAACCGTCGACGATCGCTTGCACCGGCGCCGTGCGGCCGCCGCCCAATTTCTCGCTGAAGTCGGGCGGGATCACGAGGACGATCTGCGCTTGCAATCGCTCGAAGAGCGGCTCGATCTGCTGCGGCCGGTCGAGCTGGCGGGTCAACGTGAAGTAACCGGACGCGCGAAATGCGTCGAGCAGCGAGCGACTCTGCAGGGAGCGGTCCTGATCGAGCACGCTCATCCGGATGTCGTGCACGTCGAAGCTGATGGCGTAGCCGAAGAGCGTGAGCAGCATCAGCGGGAGCAGGAACGCCAGGATAAGGCTGCGCGTGTCGCGGCGCAGTTGGATCACTTCCTTGCGCGCCATCGCCCAGAGCCGCCGTGCACGCATATCAGTCCGTCGGCGCGCCGCCGGCCGCGCGGATACGCGCGACGAACACGTCCTCGAGCGACGGCGCGATTTCATTCAACGCCTGCAACGCCACGCCCGCCGCGTCCAGACGGCGACGAATCGCGGCGGCGGCCGTGCGCGCATCGCGGACGCGCACGTGCACCGCACGCCCGTATAACGCCGCGTCGTCCACGCCCTCCATGCCTTGCAGCAGCTTGACCGCTTTGAGACCGTTATTCGTGCGCAGCTCGATCAACGGCTCGCCCGCGCCGGTGCGCAGTCGCGCGGGGGTGTCGAGCGCGATCAGGCGGCCGCGATTCATGAGCGCGAGCCGATGGCAGTACTCGGCTTCTTCCATGTAATGCGTGCTGACGAACACCGTGGTGCCGCCGGCGGTGAGCGCGTAAATCAAATCCCAGAAGCGCCGGCGCGACAGCGGATCGACGCCGGAGGTCGGCTCGTCGAGAAATAAAATGGGCGGCTCATGCAGCACCGCGCAGCCGAGCGCGAGACGCTGCTTGAAGCCGAGCGGCAGCGCGCCGGTCAGGCGGCGCTCTTGCGTTTCGAGCCCCGCCATTTCGAGCACCCAACGACGGCGCGCGGCGCGGCGCTCGGGCGGCACGCTGTAAAGTCCGGCGAAGAGCGCGATGTTCTCATCCACCGTGAGATCGGCGTAGAGCGAGAAGAGTTGCGACATGTAGCCGATGTGCCGCTTCACCGCTTCCGGCTCGGTGGCGATATCGAAGCCGGCGACGCGCGCGCCGCCCGACGTCGGCGTGAGCAACGCCGTCAACATTTTGATCGTGGTCGTCTTGCCGGCGCCGTTCGGCCCGAGGAAACCGAAGATTTCGCCCCGCCGCACGTCGAAGGAAACGTGATCGACGGCGACGAAGTCGCCGAAGGCACGCGTGAGGCCGTCGGCGGAAACCGCGACCGGCGCCGCGCTCACGCCGGTATCCCGACCGCGCCGTCGCGATCCGCCAACCGTGCGATGAACACGTCCTCGAACGACGCTTCAACCGGCGCGACGCGCCGCGCCGGCACGCCGGCGGCTTGCAACGCGCGCGCGAGCTCGACCGCGTCGTTCGGCGACGCGACCGTCACGTGCACCGCGTCGCCGAAGAGCACGACGCGCCGCGCCAGGGGGTTGCCGAGAAGCGCGTCGCGGGCGGCTCGCGGGGAGTCCGTTTCCACGACGAGCACTGTCCCGGGCATGGTTTGCTGCAACTGCGCCGGCGCATCGATGGCGAGCACCGTCCCCTGATGCAGCAGCGCGACGCGGTCGAAACGCTCGGCTTCATCCATGTACGCCGTGCTCACGATCGCGGTAACGCCCTGCTCCACCATCTCGTGCACGATCAGCCACAGATCGCGCCGCGAGATCGGATCGACGCCGAAGGTCGGCTCATCGAGCAGCAGCAGCTTCGGTTGGTGAATCAGCGCGCACGAGAGCGCGAGCTTCTGCTTCATGCCGCCGGACAATTTGCCGGCGAGACGGTCGCGAAACGGACCGAGATTGGAGAATTGAAACAACCGCTCGAGGCGCGCCGGCCGTTCCCGCGTCGGCACGCTATAGAGGTCGGCGTAGAAGGCGAGGTTTTCGCTCACGGTGAGATCGGCGTAGAGGCCGAAGCGCTGCGGCATGTAGGCGATGTCGTGCTTCACGGCTTCGGGCGCGCGCGCCACGCTGTCGCCGAAAACCCTGGCATCGCCGTCCGTAGGCTTGAGCACGCCGGCGAGCATGCGCAGCAGCGTCGTCTTGCCGGCGCCGTCCGGCCCGACCAGACCGTAGAGCTCGCCCGTGCGTACCTCGAAGCTCACGGCGTCCACCGCGCGCACCGCGCCGAAGCGGCGCGTGAGCTTTTCCACCACAACCGCCGGCGCGGGGCTCACGACACCGCGTTCTCCAGGTGGACGTCCGCCGGCATGCCGGGTTTCAACTCGAAATGGGGATCGTCGGTGATGCGCACCTTCACCGCGTACACGAGCTTCACGCGTTCTTCCGTCGTCTGCACGTTCTTCGGCGTGAACTCGGCTTGCGAGGCGATATACGCGACTTCGCCGCCGTAGCGCTTGTTCGGATAGGTGTCGGTCGCGATCATCGCCTTCTGCCCGAGCCGCACCGCGCCCAGGCGATTCTCGGCCATGTAAATGCGCACCCAGCGGTCGTTCGGATTCATGACCGTCAGAATCGGCGCGCCCGCCGGCACGACTTCACCCGGCTCGTGATGGCGCACGCTCACGATGCCGTCGAAGCTCGCGCGAATCTGCATGTTCGCGAGCACGGCCTCGAGCGCCGCGACTTGCGCGCGCGCCTGTTCCTGATCGCTGCGCGCGACCTTGTACGCCACCTGCGCCTTGTCGTACGCCTCCTGTCCGATCGCGCCGCCGCGGAAGAGCGCCTCGCTGCGTTTGAGGTCGCGCTCGGCTTCGGCCAAGCGAACGCGCGCGGCGTCCACCTGCGCCCGCGCTTGCGCCAAACGCGCTTCGGTCTCGCGCGTATCCAGCCGCGCGAGCACCTGGCCCTGCTTCACGGCGTCACCTTCGCGCACTGCGATCTCCTCGATGCGCCCCGGCGCCTGGAATCCGAGTTGCGCTTCGGTCGCCTCGACCGTGCCCGAGGCGAGCAACGCCGCCGGGCTGCGGTCGGCGCGAAAGTAGCGCCAACCGGCATAGGCGGCGACGCCGACGAGCACGAGCGCGATCGCGATAGTTATTCTTCGTTTGTTCATGAGCGCCCTCCGTCGCCAGCCGTCAACATCGCCGCCACGCGCTCGGCGTTGAGCTGCCCCGTCACCTTGAGCAGGTTCAAGCGGGCGACGAGCGCGTCGAACTGCGCCTGCAACCGGTCCGCCTGCGCCGTCAACGCCGCGCTTTCGGCGTTGAGCAAATCGGTGATCACGCCGACTCCTTGTTTGTATTTGAGGCGCTCGATCGTGAGCGCTTCGGCGGACTCGGCGACGCTGTGCTCGGTCACCTGTACGCGCGCCTCGGCTTCCTCGCGCGCGTTCGCGGCGTCGCGCACTTGTTTGCTCACATCGAGACGCGTGCGCCGCACCGCCTCTTCGGCCTGCGCGTGCGCCGCCGCCGCTTGTTCCTCGCGCGCGCGGCGCACGCCGCCGTCGAGTATCGGAACCGAGAGCTGCACGCCGACATTCCAGTCGTTGAAATATTCGCTGTCGGCGCCGGCGCGCTCGGCGTAACGACCGACGACCGACACCGAGGGCAAGCGCTCGCCGCGCGTGATGCGCTGCTGCGCGCGCGCCGACGCGACCTCCTGCTCGGCGATACGCAGCTCCGGCCGGCGCGCCGCCGCCTCCTGCTGGAGCGTTTCAGCGCTGACCGTCTCCGTCCCGCGCGCGCGATAGGCGAGCAGCGCAGGCAGCGTCGGCGGGATCTCGGCTCCCATCAAGTTGTAAAGCAGCGTCACCGCTTCCTGGCGGCGATTTTCCACTTGCAGCCGCTCGTAACGCGCGCGAGTGATCAGCGTGCTGACTTTGAGCAGATCGAGCCGCGCCGAGCGGCCGACTTGCTTCAGGAGATTCACTTGTCGCTCCTGCACCTCGAGCGATTCGATGCGCGCGTCATAAGCCGCAACGAGGCTCGCGAGATGCACGATCTTGAGATAGACCGAGCTCACGTTGAAAACGAGATCCTGGTTCCCGAGCCGCTCGCGCTCGCGGGCGATCGCGCGGCCGATATCGGCGCGCACCACGCCCTGATCGAGCCGCCCGCCGACGTAAAGCGGTATGCGCAACGCCACGCCGTATTCGTAGATGGTGGTATCGAGCGGGGGGAATACGCCGATCTGGCGGATGGGGATCACGAACGTCGGGTAGCCGTAGCGCGTCGCGCCGGCGCCGAAATCAAGCTGCGGCCAATACGCGCCGCGCGCCGCTTGCTGCTCGTACTCCGCCTTCTGCACGTCCAGGCGCTGGCTGATCTGCGTCGGACTTTGTTGCAAGGCGGCGGCGATGGCCTCGGGCAGCGTCAAGACCGGTTCGGCCATGACCGACGACGCGACCGCCACCACCGTCAGCCCCACCAAAGAGATCCAATCCCACGCTCGCTTCATTGCTTCCAAGCTCTGCGGCACCCGCACCGAAGATATCGATCATATATAAAGCGGGGCGCGCCTTGTATTGACGCACATCAGTCCCTACTATGCATTGCAGGGGGCGACCTGGCTTCGACGTGGGTCACGAAACCTCTGGAGCATGCCGAGGTGCAGAGTTCCTCGTAAATCCAGCTGCAAACGACATAGTTGCCAACGACGACAAC
>JAJPKH010000146.1 GCA_021323795.1 Acidiferrobacteraceae bacterium
GCCGCCGTCGCCGCCGTCGCCCGCGTGTCCGCGCTACGTCGTGAAGATTGCCGGCGCCACTTCGAGGCGCGCTTTTCCGCGCAGCGCATGGCGCGCGATTATCTCGCGGTGTACCGGAGCCTGCACGCCGCTCCGACGGTGCGGCAATCGGTCGCGTAGCCATGGACGATATCGTCCAAATCGACAACCGCTGGTACGTGTTGGCCACGTCGTCGCGCGCGGACGACCGCACGCGCGTGCTCAAGCACGGCGAGACCTTCGGATTGTTCGATCGCTACGGCGATATCCAGCACCTCGGCATCGGCGAGCAGGGGCTGTACCACCACGGCACCCGGTTCCTGTCGCATTTCGATCTGAGCATCAACGAACAGCGCCCGCTGCTGTTGAATTCGACCGTCAAGCAGGACAACAGCCTGCTGGTCGTCGATCTCACCACGCCCGATTTATACGAGGGCGAGAAGCTCCTCCTGCAAAAGAGCACGCTGCATATTTTTCGCGCGAAGCTCCTCTACGACGGCGTGCACTACGAACACTTGCGGCTGGTGAACTACGACCGGTCCGCGGTCGACGTCCGCTTGCAGCTGCGTTTCGGCGCGGATTTCGCCGATATCTTCGAGGTGCGCGGCATCGAGCGCAAAGAGCGGGGAAAGTTCCTGCCGATGGAGCACGGCGCGCGCACGATCGTGTTCGGTTACCAGGGGCTCGACGGCGTGATCCGGCGCACGCGCATCGAAGTCGAGCGGCCGCCGGATCAGATCGAGGGCGGGCAACTTCGCTACGATTTGCAGCTCGGCCCGGGCGGGCAGCGCGACATCTACGTCAGCGTGGCGTGTGAGATCGCGGACGCGCGCCCGGCGCTGCTGACGTACGACACCGCGCTGCACCGCGTGGAGACGGAAATCGCGCGCGCGGCGGCGGCCACCGGAGACATGCACACCTCGAACGAGCAATTCAACGATTGGATCAATCGATCCCTCGCCGATCTGCGCATGCTGGTGTCGCAGACGCCGCACGGCCCGTATCCGTACGCCGGGGTTCCCTGGTACAGCACGCCGTTCGGCCGTGACGGCATTATCACGGCGATGCAGATGCTCTGGCTCGACCCCGGCCTCGCGCGCGGCGTGCTCGCGTTTCTCGCCGCGCATCAAGCGACCGAGATCAATCCCGCCCAGGACGCCGAGCCGGGAAAGATTATTCACGAAATGCGCGGCGGCGAGCTCGCGGCGATCGGCGAAGTGCCGTTTCGCTGCTACTACGGCAGCGTCGACGCCACGCCGCTTTTCGTGATGCTGGCGGGCGAGTACTACGAGCGCACCGGGGATCGCGAGTTCGTCGAAACGCTCTGGCCGCACATCGAGCGTGCGCTCGACTGGATGGATCAGTACGGCGACCAGGATCGCGACGGCTTCATCGAATATTCGCGCCACAGTCCGAACGGCCTGGTGCATCAGGGATGGAAGGATTCCGACGACGCGGTGTTTCACGCCGACGGCACGCTCGCGGGCGGGCCCATCGCGCTGTGCGAAGTGCAGGGCTACGTCTACGCCGCGCGCCGGGCGGCGGCGAAGCTCGCGCGGCTGCTCGGCGAGAAGGCGCGGGCGCTGCAGCTCGAGCGGTCCGCGGCGACGCTGAAGGAGCGGTTCAACCGCGCCTTCTGGTCGGAGGAGCTCGGCATGTTCGTGCTCGCGCTCGACGGCGAGAAGCGCCAATGCCGCGTGGCGACGTCCAACGCCGGACACGCGCTCTTTACCGGCATCGCCGCCGAGGGCCTCGCGCAGCGCACCGCCGAGCGCCTGATATCGCCGGCATTTTTCAACGGATGGGGCATGCGCACGGTCGCGGAAGCGGAGCGCCGCTACAACCCGATGTCGTATCACGACGGTTCGGTGTGGCCGCACGACAACGGCATCGCCGCGCTCGGTCTCGCCCGTTACGAATTCAAGGAGCACGCCTTGAAGCTGCTCACCGGGCTGCTGGAGGCGAGCGTGGTGCTCGAGCTGCACCGTCTGCCCGAGCTTTATTGCGGCTTCGATCGCCTGCCGGGCCAAGGGCCGACGCTCTATCCGGTCGCGTGCCTGCCGCAAGCCTGGGCGAGCGGCGCGGTGTTTCATCTGTTACAGGCGTGTCTCGGCCTGACGTTCTCCGCCGAGAAACCGCAGCTGCGCTTTCATCATCCGGTTCTGCCGAATTATCTGAACTGGATCGAGGTCAAGAACCTGCGTTTCCGCGACGGCGTGCTCGACCTCGTCATCCGCCGCCATCTGCAGGACGTGAGCGTCAACGTGTTGCGCAAGGAGGGCAGCGTCGAGGTGGCGGTTATCGTGTAGCTGCGCGCGCGACTGCGAGAAAGCCGGGATCGCCAGCGGCACCGAGCGCGGGCCGCGCCTGACGAACTCTTGCGCAAGTCGGCATACAATAACCGCGGCGCCTGCCCGGCGGCCGCGGAGTTAGAGACATGGAAAAACCCACCGAATCCAAATGGCGTCGCCACGGCGTGCGCGTGGTGCACGGCAACGAGCTCGACATCAATACGCCGCAAACGCCCGGCATGAACCGCGCCGCCGCGATCACCCACGCGCGCGCCGGCGCGCAGAAGCTCTGGGCGGGCACGGTGGTGATCCATCCCAAGGCGAAAACCGGCGCGCATCATCACGGTCCGCTCGAGAGCGTGATTTACGTCGTGAGCGGCCGCGCGCGCATGCGCTGGGGCGAGCGGCTCGAATTCACCGCCGAAGCGGGGCCGGGCGATTTCATTTACGTTCCGCCGTACGTGCCGCACCAGGAAATCAACGCGAGCGACGACGAGGCGCTCTCGTGCGTGCTGGTGCGCAGCGGCCAGGAACCCGTCGTCGTCAACCTCGATATCCCGGTGGCGGAAAAGCCGGAAGAAGTCCACTGGGTCGATAATATTCATCCGGCGCCGAAGACGTAGCGTTTGCAAACGAGCCGCCCAATGCGCGTGACCGCGAGCGCCCCGCTCGCGCTCGGGTGCGCCTCGCTTCTGTGGCTGGTCCCCGGTTTCGCCGCGCCGGACGAAGAGGCGCTCGGCAAAGCGCGCGGCTATCCGCTCGGCAGCGCGGCCACGGTATGGCAGGAGCCGTATCGCGTCGGCGCCTTCACCGGTATGGAGCGGCTGTTTCCGTATTGCAGCGTGCGACCGAGCGCGTCGCCGCTGGTGCTGAAAAAAACGCCAAGCGAGCCCGACTTCAGGTACCGGTTCGGGAATAAAACGCTTTCGGTGGACGACTATCTCAGGCGACAGCGAGCCACCGGGTTGCTGGTGCTGAAGGACGGCGCGATCGTGCTCGAACGCTACCAGTACGACCGGACCGCGGAGCAGCATTTCATATCGCACGCGATGGCTGAAACGATCGTCTCGATGGCCGTCGGTATAGCCCTGGCCGAAGGAAAAATCGCCGCGCTCGACGATACCGCGGCCAAGTATGTCCCTACGCTCGCCGGCAGCGCCTACGGTGAAACGCGCCTCGAGCATCTGCTGCGCATGAGCTCGGGCGTCAAGTTCGTGGAAAACTATGACGGCGCGGACGACCTGGCGCGGTGGTCGGAGGCGGTGCGCACGCACGGCGCGCTGCGCGCGGCGCAGCTCTTCAACCGGCGCGAGGCGGAGCCGGGGCGGCGCTTTCATTACGCGTCGAGCGAAACCGTGGTGCTCGCGCTGGTGCTGCGCGCCGCCACCGGGCGCACGCTGTGCGACTGGGTGAGCGAAAAGATCTGGCAGCCGATGGGCGCGGAAAGCCAAGCGACCTGGCTCACGGCGCGCGACGGTGTCGAGCTCGCGGAAGGATATTTCAACGCCACGCTGCGCGACTATGCGCGGCTCGGATGGCTGCTGGCGAACGACGGCAACATCGGCGCGCGGCAGATCATTCCCAAGGACTACGTGCTGCGTGCGACGCGCGCGGCGTATCAGCCCGCCGCGTTCCGCCCGGGCAGGATGAGCCACAAGGACGGCAACTATTTCGGCTACGGCTATCAAACCTGGATTTTCCCCGGTCCCAAGCCGCGCTTCGCGCTGCTCGGCGCTTACGGACAGGCGCTATTCGTCGATCCGGAGCTTAAGCTCGTGATGGTGCATACGGCGGTCGCGCGGCGCGCCGTCGATAGGGAGATGACGCGCGAGAGGGATGCGTTGTGGCGTGGTATCGTGAGCCGCTTTGGAAGCTGGTGAGGGCAGGGTGTGAATCGGCGAAGCAGAATAATAGCGATGACTGACGTGGTGGCAATCGGGAGTGGTATCTCCCACGCCGAATCGTTTCCGTCGGGCGCTCCGCTTTGAAGCGGGTCATCGTCGTCGGCGGCGGCATTTCCGGTCTCGCGACCGCGTGGTTCCTACAACGCCGCGGTTTTCCCGTCACGGTGCTCGAAGCAGGCGGCGAGCCGGGCGGCACCATACGCACCATCGAGCGCGACGGTTTTCGGATAGATACCGGTCCGACCTCAACGCTCCATCGCGGCGGCGTGCTGGCGGAACTTATCAAGGGAGTGGGCCTGGACGCGGACGTCGTCGAAGCGGATCGCCGCGCGTCGCGGTATATCGTGAAGAACGGCGAGCTGCTGGCGCTCCCGACCGGTCCCCTGAGTTTCCTGACGACGCCGCTCTTCAGCGGCGCGGCGAAGCTGCGCCTGCTGGCCGAGCCGTTTTACCGCCGCGCGCTCGTGGAAGAATCGATCGCGCAGTTTGTGCGCCGCCGCCTCGGCGCGGAATTTCTCGATTGGGCCGTGGACCCGTTCGTGTCCGGCGTTTACGCCGGCGACGCCGAGCGGCTTTCCGTGCAAGCCGCGATCCCGCGCCTGTATGCGCTCGAAGCCGAATACGGGTCGCTCTTTGCCGGTGCGTTCGGCCGCGCCTTTCGCGGCAAGCCGAGCGGGCCGCAACCCCGTGGGCGCTTGATTTCATTCCAGGGCGGAATGCAGACGTTGCCCCGCGCGATCGCGAAGAATCTCGGCGGGGCGCTGCAGTTGAACGCCGCGGTCACGGCGCTCGAGCGCATGCCGAACGGGGAATGGTTCGTGCGCACGCCGAGCAGCGATCACCGCGCGTCCTGCCTAGTGCTGGCGCTGCCGGCTTACGATGCGGCGCGGCTGCTCGGCCGGGTTTCGCCGGAGTTGGCGCGCGAGCTCGAGGCGGTCGCTTACGCGCCGGTGGCCTCGGTCGCGCTCGGTTTCCGGCGCGAGCACGTCACGCACGCGCTCGACGGTTTCGGGGCCCTGCTGCCCCGGCGCCTCGAGCGTGAAACGCTCGGTGTTATTTTTTCCTCGACGCTGTTTCCGGGCCGCGCGCCCGCCGGGAAAGTGCTCCTCACGGCCTTCATCGGCGGCGCGCGCAACCCGTCCATTGCCGACAAGAACAAGTCCGACTTGGCCGACCGGGTGGTGTCTGACTTGCGGCCATTGTTGGGAATACGGGGCGACCCCATATTGCAGCACGTGTCGCTCTGGTCGCGCGCGATTCCGCAATACGAATTGGGACACGGCCGGCGAATCGCCCGCGTGGACGCGGCGCTCGGCCGGTGGCCGGGGCTTCATTTGCGCGCCAACTGGCGCGACGGCGTGTCGCTCGCGGACTGCGTGGACAACGCCGCGCAGTTGGCGGAACGGCTGGCGCTCTCGATGAACGCGTCTGAACCTGCCGCCGCCCAAGAGGTATAATGCGGTCCATGACGGCGAGGATCAACATCGCGATACCCCGGATCGTCGCTCCGAAGACGGACGACGTGCTCGCGCGCGCGCCGGTGCTGACGCCGCCCGAGCGCGAGGCCCTGCGCGAACGGATCAAGCGGTTGTTGCGGGAACAGGACGCCGTTCTCGTCGCGCACTATTACGTCGACGCGGAGATCCAGCGGCTCGCGGAGGAGACCGGCGGGCATGTTTCGGATTCGCTCGACATGGCGCGTTTCGGTTACGAGCATCCCGCGACCACGCTGGTCGTGGCCGGCGTGCGCTTCATGGGCGAGACGGCCAAGATTCTGAGCCCCGAAAAGCGCGTGTTGATGCCGGTGCTCGACGCCGAATGCTCGCTCGATCTAAGTTGCCCGGCCGATCAGTTCATGGCGTTCTGCGACGCGAATCCCGACCGCACCGTCGTGGTTTATTCGAACACGAGCGCCGCGGTCAAAGCGCGCGCGGATTACGTCGTTACCTCGTCCATTGCGGTAAAGCTGGTCGAGTACCTGCACAAACAGGGCAAGAAGATCCTGTGGGCGCCCGACAAGCATCTCGGCGCCTACATTCAGTCCGTGACCGGCGCGGACATGCTGCTGTGGCCCGGCTCGTGCGTGGTGCACGACGCCTTCAAAGCCGAGGCGCTCGCCAAGCTCAAGAAGGAAAACCCGGACGCGGGCGTGCTGGTGCATCCCGAGTCGCCGGCGGAAGTCATCGCCATGGCGGACGCCGTCGGTTCGACCAGCCAGCTGATCGAGGCGGTCAAGAAGCTGCCGCAGAAAAAATTCATCGTCGCCACCGACAGCGGCATCTTCTACAAGATGCAGCAGGCGGCGCCGGACAAGATTCTTCTGGAAGCGCCGACGGAAGGGAAGGGCGCGACCTGCAAGAGCTGTGCGCACTGTCCGTGGATGGCGATGGACAATCTGCAAACCGTCGCGCACGTGCTCGAGACCGGTGCGAACGAAATCTACATCGACGACGATATCCGCAAGAAGGCGCTGCGCGCCACCGAGCGCATGCTCGAATTCGCCAAGCGCATAAAGAGCCCGACCGCCGGCGACGCCTGAGCGCCGGCGACCGGCATTCCCTCCCGTTAGTAAACGGCGTTTGCGCCTCTGACGTGCAGGCGCGCCTTGCGCGCAGCGCGGCGGATTGGACGCGGCGCTTCTAAACTTCGCCCACGTAGCGCCGCGACAGGTATAGGACGAGCGCTCCCAAGCCGAAGATCATCAGGGCGAAAACCACCACGCCGCCCAACACCGGAATAAACCGAATAACCCACAGTATGACGAACGCGACCACGATGGCGAGAACGCGCCAGCCGGAAATCGTTTCCGGCGGTTTGCCGAAGAACCCGAGACCAAGCTCGCCGAGGGCGACGACGCCGGTAAGAAAGCCGACGAAAAGCAACAAGAAATAAAGCACCAGCGCGATGAGCGCGAGCCATACGCCGAACAGAGTCGCGAAGAGCAGCGCGATCACGAGCGGGGTGGCGGCGAGGAAGGCCAAACCGAGGCCGAGCGATTTCCACGGCGAATCGCCGATGGTGTGCGCGGCGCCGACGGAAGCGATCGGGAACAGCAGGTACAGGACGATGCCGGCGAGTATCAGACCGATGTAGAAAACGCCGCGCGCCAGGCGCGCGCCGATTCCCGCCCGCGCTCCCATCTCGTCTTCGCTCAGGCGCTGCCGCGTCACGGTGCCGAGTATCTTCGCGTCTTTCGAAATGCGCGCTTCTTCGCGGCCGTAGTAGGTGAGGTTGCCGCGAATGATCGCGCCCGGCTGAATGTCGATGGTGTCGGCGAAAAGTTTGGCATCGCCCGCCACCTCGCCGGTAATCACGACGTGCGTGGCGGCCACTTTCAGTTCCTTCGCGATCTTCCCCGCCACCGTGACGCTGTTGCCGCCGATCCACGCACGGCCGCCGACCGTCGCGGTCGGCGTGATCAGTACTTGGGCGCCGGCGGCGAGCAGGCCGTCGGCGACGGTTCCGCTGATCGTGACGTTGCCGCCGGCGACGCGCACGTCGTCGCCCACCCGCGCCCGGATCACGACGTTGCCGCCCGCCGCCATCACGTCACCGCTGACGTTGTTCTCGACGGTCACCTGGCCGCCGGCGACGATCACGTCGCCGTCCACGTTCGCGAGCACATCGACCGTGCCGCCGGCGAGATAGAGGTCTTCCTTGATCGTCCCCTGCTTGATGATGGTGTCGCCGGCTTCCTGCGCGCCGAGCATGGCGGGCGTGCCCAGGAACGCGGCGACGAAGACCGTGAGGAGGAAAATGAAGCGGATTTTCATGCCGGCCCCTTTATGTGTTAGTTTTTCGTCCAGGTCCGCACTTTGTTGAGCTCAGATGGAATCGATCAACCTGCTCGGCCTCATCGCCGGTTCGCTCACCACCGTGTCGTTCGTTCCGCAGGTCGTGCGGATATGGCGCACGCGCTCCACGCACGACATTTCGCTGCTGATGTTCAGCATCTTCAGCGCCGGCGTGGTCTGCTGGTTGTGGTACGGCATTTCCCTGGGCTCCTGGCCGATTATTGTCGCGAACATCGTGACGCTGGCGCTTTCGCTCACCGTCCTTTGCTTCAAAATTCTATACAAGTAGCGCGCGGCTCACATCGTCCAGTCCGCGCCGCATTTGCGACACTTGACCTTGAGCCACGTCGAGCCCGCCGTCGCCGCGTCTTCGTCCGGGGCCGAGCTCGCCGCCGTCACGTTGAAGGCCGCGTAGGTTCGGCATTGCGGGCAAGTGGCGCGATCTCCGAAACTCTCCGCCAGCATCCAGATTCGATAGTAGCGTTGGATGCCGAAGCCGACGATGGCGGTGCCGACAACGGCGGCGACGACGCCGAGCAGAAGGTGGGTGGCGCCCGAGTGCTCGCCGATCAGCTCGATGGCGGCAAAGGCGAGGATCATGCCGAGAAAGGCGGTGACGAGATAGGCGTGGCTTTCGATGAGGGTGCGTTCGTACCAACGCTTGAAGCCGAACTTCTGGATGCGTTCCGCGGTTGACGGCATGTCGGCCTCCGCTCGGGCTGGAGCCGCCATTGTACTCCGCCAGCGCGGGCGAAATACCCGGCTTATGCCTAAGGTTTGGCGGCGTCCGTGGCGCTTTTCGATGAGACGCGACCGCGCCGGCCCACGAGCCATGCGTCCTGTTTGGCGGCGCCTGCGACGGACCGGTCGCGACGGCTTCGCCCGACGGCGCTTTTATTCGTCGGCTAAACGATTAATATGAAGACAGCGGATAATCCGAGCCGGGGAGCTGTCGTAACGGCATGAGCGCGAAGCGCGTCCTTTGGTATTTCGCCGACCCCATGTGCTCCTGGTGCTGGGGCTTCGCGCCGGTCATGACCGCGATCCTCGACATGTACCAGGAAGAGTTGCAGCTGGCGCTGGTGATGGGAGGGCTGCGCCCGGGAACGTTGGAGCCCGTCGCTGCGCAGTTTCGCGCGGAGACCTTGCATCACTGGCAGGAAGTGCAACAGCGCACCGGCCAGTCGTTCACTTTCGAAGGCGCGATGCCGGACGGTTTCGTGTACGACACCGAGCCGCCGAGCCGCGCCGTCGTCGTCGTCGCCGAGCTGCAGCCCGAGGCACGCTTCCGTTATTTCAAATCGGTGCAGGCGGCGTTCTACGTCGAGCAGCAAGACGTGACGCGGCCCGAGACGCTCGCCACGTTGGCGCACGAGCAGAACATCGACAAGACGGAATTCCTCGAGCGCTTCGAGTCGGAGGACATCAAGCGCCGCACGCAGATGCACTTCGATCAGACCTACCAGGCGGGCATACGCGGGTTTCCGGCCGCGATACTGCAAAACGACGCCGGGTTCACGCTCCTCGCCTACGGCTACGCGCCGCTCGAAGAGCTCACGCCCAAGGTCGATGCGTGGCTGGCCACGCAGAAGATGCAGGGCTAGCGCCTCAAGCGAAAAAGCCGAGCAGCTCCGCCAGCAACACGTCGGGTACTTCCTCGGCGAGGTAGTGGCCCGCCGGCAGCGCCTTGCCGCGCACGTCGTGCGCCACCCGCGACCAATCCGCGAGCGGTTTGAAATAGCGCTCGATCACGCCGTTCTTGCCCCACAGCACCAGGAGCGGGCTGAGCAATTTGCGGCCGGCGGCTTCGTCCGCGCGGTCGTGCTCCAGATCGATGCTCGCGGCGGCGCGATAGTCCTCGCAGCTTGCGTGCACCGCCGCCGGATCGCGAAAACAGCGCAGGTACTCGGCGAGCGCTTGCGGAGCGAACGGATTGAAGGCGTCGATCCGCAGCTTCGCGCGCAAATAAAATTCCGGATCGGCGTTGATCAAGGTCTCCGGCAACGGCGCGGGCTGGATCAGAAAAAACCAATGATAGTAGGCGCGCGCGAATCCCATCGTGGTTTGTTCGTACATCGCCTTCGTGGGTGAAATGTCGAGCACGGCGAGTTTGCGCACGCGTTCCGGATGATCGAGCGCGAGGCGATGCGCGACGCGCCCGCCGCGGTCATGCCCGGCGAGGAAAAATCGGTCGAAACCGAGAACGCGCATGACTTCGATTTGGTCGCGCGCCATTTCGCGCTTCGCGTAGTTGCTGTGATCCGGCAGCCCGGCGGGCTTCGAGCTGTCGCCGTAACCGCGCAGGTCGGTCATCACCACGGTGTAACGTTCCGCGAGGCGCGGCGCGACTTTGTGCCAGATGGCGTGCGTTTGCGGATATCCGTGCAACAGCAGGAGCGGCGGTCCGTTACCACCGACGACGGTATGGATTTCGACCTCAGCGCGCGGTATGCGCATGCGTTTGAAGCCGGGAAACAATTCCATCGCCGCCGCCTTGGTGGGAAGCGGGAAGTCTAGAGCAAAAGCGCCGGGCGAGAAATTGCCGTCCCCGGGACAGCGCCTTGGCGGCGTAGCCGTGCGCGGATCCGTGATTGTTCCGCGATTTCGCCGGTGTCATGATTGATTTTTTAACCTGCGATTGGGGGTGCCATGAAGGAGCAAGAAGTCCAGTACCAGGCGGGCGATGTGACATCGAAGGGCTATCTCGTGTACGACGAGGCGGTTCAGGGCAAGCGCCCGGGCGTGCTGGTGGTGCACGAGTGGTGGGGCCACAACCAGTTCACGCGCGACTGCGCGCGCAAAGCCGCGCAAGCGGGATTCGTCGGATTCGCGCTCGACCTGTACGGCAACGGCAAGCAGGCGGACAATCCGCAGGTCGCCGGCCAGATGTCCGGGGAGATCGGCAAAAATTTTCCGGTGATGCGCACGCGTTTCAACGCCGCGCGCGAGTTCTTGAGCAAGCAATCGAACGTCGATCCCGCTCGCATCGCCGCCATCGGTTACTGTTTCGGCGGCATGGTCGTGCTGCAAATGGCGCGCGCGGGCGAGGATTTGCGCGGCGTCGTGAGCTTCCATGGCCTGCTCGGGACCGCCCAGGGCGCCCAGCCGGGCAAGGTCAAGGCGAAAGTTTTGGTGCTGAACGGCGCCGACGATCCGTTCGTGCCGAAGGATCAGGTCGAGGCGTTCGAGAAGGAGATGCGGGCCGCGGGCGCCGACTACAAGGTGATAAATTATCCGGGCGGCAAGCACGCCTTCACCAATCCGGCGGCTACCGAGAGAGGCAAAAAATTCAATCTGCCGCTCGAATACAACGCGGATATCGACAAGCGTTCGTGGAGCGAGGCGGTGGCGTTTTTGAACCGCGTGCTCAAGTAACGGGCCGGCGCGGCGTTGCCGGACGACCGGCGACGCCGTTGTTCGCGCATCAGCGGTTGCGTGCCTGTGTTAGGATTGTCGAAAACCGGAGTTCGGGTGGGACGGTGCCGCGTAGGGAGGTGGAACCCGGCGACGCGCTTCTCGACGCACAACCAGTGATATTGCAAGCGGCTTCCAGACCGCACGACAGATGAAGGCCATCAGCGACAAAGAAGCCGATAAAGAAGCAAAGATCATTCCCATCCGCTTTACTTACCATGTCGCCAGTTGGATCCTGATGGGCGCCGCGTTGGTCGTGATCCTCGCGCTGCGCCTGGTGCCGGCGCTGCTCGCGGGGTTGCTGGTGTTCTATCTGGTGAACACGCTGGCGGGCGCCGTCCGCATTCCATATTTCACCAACCGTCACGCGAAGCTCTTCTTCGTCGCGCTCATCGCCATCATCGTCGTCGCGGCGCTGACGCTGATCGGCGTCGGCGTCGGGGTTTTCCTGCGCCGCGGTCCGGAAAATCTTTCCGCCATGTTCACGCAGATCGCGTATATCGTGCACGACCTGCGTCACATCCTGCCCGACGTCGTGGTCGATTATTTGCCGCCCGACGCGGACGGCATCAAGGAGTTGATCGCAAGCTGGTTTCACCAGCACGCCGCCCAGATCCGCACCATCGGGACCGACACGCTGCGCGCGCTGCTGCAGGTGCTGATCGGCCTGATCATCGGCGCGATGATCGCGCTGCACAAGGCGACGCCGCACACGCATTCCTCGCCGTTTGTGCGCGCGCTCAGCCTGCGCGCCGAGCGCCTCGCCAAGGCGTTTCGCAACATCATGGTGGCGCAGGTGCCGATCTCGGCGATCAACACGACGCTGACCGCGATCTATCTCGCGGCGGTATTGCCGTATCTCAGCATCGAGCTGCCGTTCACCAAGGCGCTGATTCTCGTGACCTTCATCGCCGGCCTGCTTCCGGTGGTCGGCAATCTGATATCGAATACGGCGATCTTTCTCGTCAGCCTCGGGCATTCCTTCGGCCTCGCCGCCGCCTCGCTCGCCTATCTCGTCGTCATTCACAAGCTGGAATATTTTCTGAACGCCCGCATCGTCGGCACGCGCATCAATGCCAAGGCCTGGGAGCTGTTGATCACGATGCTGGTGCTCGAAGTCGCTTTCGGGTTGCAGGGGTTGATCGCGGCGCCGTTGCTGTACGCCTACATCAAGCACGAGCTCATGCAGGAGGCATTGGTCTGACGCGCGGGCGCGCCGTCTATTCCGGCGCCGGGAGTCATGCGGGAACCGCGCTCGATTCCGGGCGGCGTTGCGCGCCGAGGAAGTCGCGCAAGGCCTTCGCGGTGTGCGAGCCCTTGCGCGTCGCGACCGTTTCCGGCGCGCCGCAGGCCACGACGCGACCGCCACCCGACCCGCCTTCGGGGCCGAGATCGATGACCCAATCCGCTTCCGCGATCACATCGAGATTGTGCTCGATGACGACGACGGTGTTGCCGGCCGCCACCAGCCGGTGCAGCACGCGGATCAGCTTCTCCACGTCGGCCATGTGCAGGCCGATCGTCGGTTCGTCGAGGACGTAGAGCGCGCCTTTCGCGCTCGCCGCTCGTTCGCCGCGGCGCGCCGACGCCGGTTCCTCGGCCGGATCGGTCCGCGCTTTCGCGAGCTCCGTCACCAGCTTGATGCGTTGCGCCTCGCCGCCCGAAAGCGTCGGCGAGGGTTGCCCCAAGGTCAAATACCCGAGCCCCACGTCCTGCAACAGCTGCAAGGCGTGGTGAATGCGCTTGTGCACTCTGAAGAACTCGACCGCTTCGTCCACGTTCATCGCGAGCACGTCGGCGATGGTCTTATCGCGGTAGCGCACCGCGAGCGTTTCGGAATTGAAGCGCGCGCCGCCGCAGGCTTCGCACGCGACGGTGACATCGGGCAGGAAGCTCATTTCGATGGTCTTCATGCCCTGGCCTTCGCACACTTCGCAGCGCCCGCCGCTGACGTTGAACGAAAAGCGCGCCGGTCCGTAGCCGCGCAACCGCGCTTCCGTCGTTTCCGCGTAGAGCGCGCGGATGGTGTTCCAGAAGCCGACATAGGTCGCGGGGCAGGAGCGCGGCGTCTTGCCGATCGGCGTCTGGTCGACCTCGAGCACGTGCTGCACCTGTTCCCAGCCGCGCAGCGCCCGGCACCCGTCGAGCGGCGTAGGCGAAGACGTGCTTGCGCGGCGCATCGACGCAGGCCCGCTCACCAGTCGCCGCAGGTTGTCGTGCAGGAGGCGCCGTACCAGCGTGCTCTTGCCGCTGCCCGAGACGCCGGTGACGCAAACCAGGCGCGCGAGCGGGATCGCGACGTCGAGGTCTTTGAGATTATGCAGCGCCGCGCCGGCGATCTCGATCGCGGCGTCGTCCCGGCGCCACGGCCGGCGCGGCATGAGCGGATGGCGCATCGGTTCGCGCAGGCAGCGGCCGGTCATCGACGCGCGGCTGCGCATGATGTCCTGCACCGATCCTTCGGCGACGATGCGGCCGCCGTTCTTGCCGGCGCCCGGTCCGAGATCGATCACGTGCTGCGCGCGCCGTATGGTTTCGTCGTCGTGCTCGACGACCACCACGGTGTTGCCTTTCCTCTCCAGCGCGACCAGGGTATCGAGCAGCTTCAAGTTGTCGCGATGGTGCAGGCCGATGGTCGGTTCGTCGAGGATGTAACAGACGCCGCGCAGGTTCGAGCCCAACTGTGACGCCAGGCGGATGCGCTGCGCCTCGCCGCCCGAAAGCGTGGGCGCGGCGCGATCGAGCGAAAGATAACCGAGACCGACCTGCTTCAAGAAGGCGAGGCGCGAGGCGAGCTCGGGCAGAATGTCGCGCGCGATCTCGGCCGCGCGCCCGCGCAGCCGCCACTGGTTGAAGAACGCTTCCGCCGCCTCCACCGAAAGCGCGGCGAACTGGGCGATGGACAGGGATGTCCAAGTGTCGCGTGAGGCAGGACGCCGTGAGCGACCGATGGACAGGGATGTCCAAGTGCCGGTCGCTCCCAGCTTCCTGCTTTGCGCGACACTCGTGCGTCCCTGCACCGCGCGGGAATCGGCGGGAAGCGGGGAGCGACCGATCGAACGGTGTTCGAGGCGCACGGCGAGCGCCGTCGGATTGAGGCGCGCACCCGCGCACGCGGGACAAACGCGCTCCGCGCCTTCCCACCACTCGTTCCACCAGATTTCCTCCCCGCTCTGTTCGGCGTCGAAGCCGCTCATCATGAGCCCGGTGCCGTAGCAGCGCTCGCACCAGCCGTGTTTCGAGTTATAAGAGAAGAGGCGCGGGTCGAGCGCCGGGAAACCGCGTCCGCACTTGGGGCATGCCCGCGTCGTGGAGAACACCGCCTCGTCGGTCTTGCGCTCCGCGCTCCGGCCGGCGGCGACGGAATTATTTCGATCGGCCTTAGGTGCTCTTCCGCTCGTGCTTGCGGGTGAAGGTGCGATGTGCACGACGCCCTTGCCGAGCTCGAGCGCGCGTTCGATGAGCCCGCGCAGCGCTTGCTCCGTCTTCGGCGCGATCGTGATGTCGCCGACCGGCAGCTCGATGTCGTGTTCCTTGAACCGGGCGAGGCGGGGCCATTGCCCGGTGGGCGTCATCTCGCCGTCGACGCGCAGGAATTCCACGCCCTTGGCGAGCGCCCATTTGGCGAGATCGGTGTAGTAACCCTTGCGCGCCGTCACGAGCGGCGCCAGCACCTGGATGGTTTGGCCGCGATAGTCGCGCATGACGCGCGCGACAATCACATCGGCGCTCTGCGATTCGATCGGAATGTCGCAATCCGGGCAGTACTGCGTGCCGAGCTTCACGAACAGCAGCCGCAGGAAGTGATAGATCTCGGTGAGCGTCGCCACCGTGCTCTTGCGTCCGCCGCGACTGGTGCGCTGCTCGATGGCGACCGTCGGCGGCAGGCCGAAGATCGCGTCGACATCCGGGCGCGAGGCCGGCTGCACCAGCGAGCGCGCGTAGGCATTGAGCGATTCCAGGTAACGGCGCTGACCTTCGTTGAAGAGAATGTCGAAGGCGAGCGTGCTCTTGCCGCTGCCCGAGACGCCGGTGATCACCGTGAAGCGCTCGCGCGGAATGCGCGCCTCGATATTTTTCAGGTTGTGCTCGCGCGCGTGGTGCACGCAGATATTATTCGGCGCGCGCACGGCGCGCGGCTCCGATATTACCGAGGTCCCCTCGCCCGCTTGCGGGAGAGCGGTCGGGGAGAGGGATAGGTCCCGCGCGTATTCGCGTAGCGCTTTCCCGGTATGGCTGGCGTGGTGCTTGGCGACGTCCGCGGGCGTCCCCGTGCACATGATCTCTCCGCCGGCGTTGCCGCCCTCGGGGCCGAGATCGATGATCCAATCCGCGGCGCGGATCACGTCGAGATTGTGCTCGATGACGACGAGCGAGTGGCCTTCATCGAGCAGCCGCTGAAACGCCGTCAACAACGTCGCGATGTCGTCGAAGTGCAATCCGGTCGTCGGCTCGTCGAACAGGAACAGGATGCCGGGCGCCTCGTTTTGCCCGCTGCCTGCTTTTCGAGATCCCCGCTTCCGCGGGGATGACCGGCTGTCTCGCGCCCGCGCGAGATAGCCGGCCAGCTTCAACCGCTGCGCTTCGCCGCCGGAAAGCGTCGGCACCGGCTGCCCGAGCTTTATATAAGAGAGGCCCACGGCACGAAGCGGTTCGAGGCCGCGCAGCACGTCCGGGTAATCGGCGAAGAAGGCCGCCGCCTCGGACACGGCCATGTCGAGCACATCGGCGATGGACAGGGACGTTCGAGTGTCGCGGGAGGCAGGACGCCGTGAGCGACCGATGGACAGGGACGTTCGAGTGTCGGTCGCTTCCAGCTTCCTGCTTTTCGCGACACTCGTACTTCCCTGTACCGCGCGTGAATCGGCGGGAC
>JAJPKH010000013.1 GCA_021323795.1 Acidiferrobacteraceae bacterium
CCCGACTTGTCGAAGTGGCCGGATGTGCAATGGGCGCCGGCGCCAAGTGCGAAGCGCGTGAATCTGGACAAGCTCACGCGCGAGGAAGTGGTGTCGTGGAAGCCGGGCGAACGCTTGCTGTTGTCGGGCAAGTTGCTGACCGGGCGCGATGCGGCGCACAAGCGCTTGGTCGAGATGATCGCGAAGGGCGAGAGATTGCCCGTCGATTTTACGAACCGCGTGATCTATTACGTTGGCCCGGTTGACCCGGTGCGTGATGAAGCGGTCGGCCCCGCGGGTCCGACGACGTCGACGCGGATGGACAAGTTTACCGACGCGATGCTCGCCCATACCGGCCTGGTCGCGATGATCGGTAAGGCGGAGCGCGGACCGGTCGCGATCGAGGCGATCAAACGCCATAAGGCGGCGTACTTGATGGCTGTCGGCGGCGCGGCTTACTTGGTATCGAAGGCGATACGCTCGGCGCGGGTGCTGGCGTTCGCGGATCTCGGCATGGAGGCGATTTACGAATTCGACGTCAAGGACATGCCGGTGACGGTCGCGGTGGACGCGAACGGCACATCGGTGCATCAGACCGGGCCGGAAGAGTGGCGTCGGCGTATCGGCAAGATCAAGGTGGCGGTGGCGTAGCGAAGCGACTGCGCCGTTGAACGAAGGGTGCGAACATCGAGCAAAGGGAGCGCCGCAGGACGCGGCGCTTCGAAAACCGAACGGAATTGTTCGGTTTTCGGAACGAGCGCGAACATGCGCCGCGCGAAGTGAGAACGAAAGTTCAGGGCGAGCCGGAGCGGTAACGAACGTCCGGTGGACGTTCGTTCCGGCGAGCGGGAACGCCGTGGAAGGCGTTCCCTGGACTTACGAGCGGAGCAGGATAGCGAAGCGAGTAAGAACTTTTGTGAATATTACAGGCCAGTAGCTCAATTGGCAGAGCGGCGGTCTCCAAAACCGCAGGTTGGGGGTTCGATTCCCTCCTGGCCTGCCAAACATGCGCGCCGCAGGGTGCGGCGCGTCGAAAACCGAACCGGTCTTGTTTGGTTTCGGAGCAAGCGCGGGCGAAGCGGAGGCTCGCGAATGCATTTAGCATTCGCGCCGCTGAGCGGGCGTGCAAGGACGGAGGCACTGGGCTTTTTCGCGGAGCGGGATGCATAGCGAAAAAGTGTACCGCGGCAGCGAGAGCGAAAGTGGAGGATGCACTTTCGCGTAGATATAGGCAGGTCGATGGCAGACAAAATTAAGATTGCGCTGACGGTGCTTATCATTGCGGCAGGCATCGGCGGATTCTATTACTTCAACGACAAGCCGGGGGTCGTGCAGGCGGGAATTCTGCTCGCGACCGCCGTCCTGGCGATCGTGGTGTTTTACCAGACGGCGGCGGGACGCGCGACGTGGGAGTTCGTCAAGGCGGCCCGCGTCGAGCTACGCAAAGTCGTATGGCCGAGCAACAAGGAGACGATGCAGGTGACCCTGGTGGTTTTTGCGATGGTGGTGCTCGTGGCGCTGTTCCTGTGGGTGGTCGATTGGGGGCTGCTCAAGATGATGCGCGCGTTGACCGGACAGGGGGCCTGAGATGAGCGGGATGCGCTGGTACGTGGTGCACACGTATTCGGGTTTCGAGAAGCAAGTCGTACGTTCGCTGCGCGAGCATATCCGTCAAGCGGGTATGGAGGGCAAGTTCGGGGACATTCTGCTGCCGACCGAAGAAGTCGTGGAGATGAAGAGCGGGCAGAAACGCACGAGCGAGCGCAAGTTTTTTCCTGGCTACGTGCTGGTGCAGATGGAAATGGACGACGACACCTGGCACCTGGTCAAAAACATCCCCAAGGTCAGCGGCTTCATCGGCGGCTCGGGTACGAAGCCGACACCGATCACCGACAAGGAAGCGGACGCGATCATCCGCCAGGTGAAGGAGGGCGTGGAGAAGCCGAAGCCGAAATTCTCGTTCGCCGCCGGGGAGTCGGTGCGGGTCATCGACGGCCCGTTCCAGGACTTCAACGGCACCGTGGAAGACGTGAACTACGAGAAGAACAAGCTGCGCGTGTCGGTATCGATTTTCGGCCGCATGACGCCGGTCGAATTGGATTTTTCGCAGGTGGAAAAGGCGTAAATACGTGAGGGCGGGAGACCGCGAGGTCGGGAGGGCGAAAAGCGCTTCCATCTCACGATCTCTCGATCTCCCGCCCTCACGGTTTTTTAACTAGGCGGGGAGGCTGACAACAGCCGCTCGGACCCGCAGGAGACAACAGTGGCAAAGAAGGTAACGGCCTATATTAAGTTGCAGGTACCGGCCGGCTCGGCGAACCCCTCGCCGCCGATCGGACCCGCGTTGGGCCAGCACGGCCTGAACATCATGGAGTTCTGCAAGCAGTTCAACGCGCAGACGCAGAAGATGGAGAAGGGCTTGCCGACGCCGGTGATCATCACCGTCTACAGCGACAAGAGCTTCACCTTCATCATGAAGACGCCGCCCGCGACGGTGCTCATCAAGAAGGCGATCGGTTTGGAGAAGGGCTCGAGCACGCCGAACAAGGACAAGGTCGGCAAGAACACGCGCAAGCAGCTCGAAGAGATCGCGAAAGTCAAAATGCCGGATTTGAACTGCCACGGCGACCTCGAAGCCGCCGTGCGCATTATCGCCGGCAGCGCCCGTCAGATGGGCGTCGACGTGGAGGGGGTGTGATATGGCGCACATCGGCAAGCGCATCAAGGCGCAACGCGCCAAGTTCGACGGCATGAAGGTTTATCCGGTCGACGAGGTGTTCAAGATTCTGAAGAGCACCGCGTCCGCCAAGTTCGACGAGTCGGTCGACGTCTCCATCAATCTCGGTATCGACGCGAAGAAGTCGGATCAGACGGTGCGTGGCACGGCGGCGATGCCGCGCGGAACCGGCAAGAAGGTGCGGGTGGCGGTGTTTGCCGAAGGCAACTCGGCCGAGGCGGCCAAGAAAGCCGGGGCGGACATCGTCGGTTTTCAGGACTTGGCCGACCGCATCAAGCAAGGCCAGATCGACTTCGACCTCGTGGTGGCGACGCCGGAAGCGATGAAGATCGTGGGCGGCCTCGGCCAGATTCTCGGTCCGCGCGGCCTCATGCCGAACCCGAAGGTCGGCACGGTTACCCCGAACGTGGCGAAGGCGATCGAGAATGCGAAGGCGGGTCAGGTGCAATACCGCGCCGACAAGGCCGGCATTGTGCATTGCTCCATCGGCAAAGCCTCGTTCGAGCCCGATGCATTGAAAGAGAATTTCATGTCGCTCATCACCGCGGTGAACCGGTCGAAACCCGCGGCTTCCAAGGGCGCCTTTCTCAAGAAAGTGACGCTGTCGACGACGATGGGTCCGGGCATCCGCCTCGACGTCGGTAGCCTGGGTTTGGGTTAGTTAATTTCGCTAGTAAAGATTTGGGTCTTCCGCGCACCCGCGCGGGAGAAGTCCAAGACCGCAGGCGCGTGGTACACGCTTAATCGGGTTAGTAGCCTGCGTAGACGGTAGACCCAATACAGGATATGCCCGCCGTAATGCGGGCGGCACCTCCTGAGTACGGTCGCCGGTAGTAGTAAAGGCAAAAGAGGTGACTCGTATGAGTCTTAATATTGAGCAAAAGAAAGCGGTGGTCGCCGAAGTCGCCGAGCAGTTCAAGGCGGCGCAGGCGGCGGTATTGGCCGAGTACCGGGGCCTGAGCGTCGCGCAGATGACCGAGCTCCGCAAGAAGGCGCGGCAGTCGCAGGTTTATTTGCGCGTGGTCAAGAACACGCTCGCCGAGCGTGCGGTCGAGGGTTCGACGTTCGAAGTGTTGCGGGAGCAGTTTTCCGGCCCGCTGGCGTTGGCCATCTCGAAGGACCCGGTAGCCGTGGCGAAGTTGCTGTCGGAGTTCGCCAAGGACAACGAGCCGCTCAAGATCCGCATCGGCGCCATGAGCGGCAAGCTCATGTCGCTCGACCAGGTCCAGGCGTTGGCCAAACTGCCGTCCCGCGAGCAGCTGCTCGCTACCTTGGTCGGCACTCTGCAAGCTCCGATCACGAAGTTCGTAAGAACCTTGAACGAGGTCCCGGCGAAATTCGTGCGGACGCTGGCCGCCGTGCGCGACGCCAAAGGCGCGTCCTGAGCTATGTTGAAGGACCCTGCCGCTTAGTTTTTAACGACTTATTCAGGAGAGTATCCATGGCTGTATCTAAAGAAGAGATCTTGAACACTATCGCCAGCATGTCCGTGCTCGAACTATCGGAGCTGATCAAGGACATGGAAAACAAGTTCGGTGTGTCCGCTGCCGCCGCCGTGGCGGTTGCCGCGCCGGCCGCCGGCGGTGCCGCGGCCGCGCCGGCCGAGGCCAAGAATGAGTTCGACGTCATTTTGACCGCCTCGGGTGACAACAAGGTGGCCGTCATTAAGGCGGTCCGTGCGGTGACGACGCTGGGTCTGAAGGAAGCGAAGGACCTGGTGGAAGGCGCGCCGCAGACCGTTAAGGAGGCCGTGCCGAAGGCCGACGCCGAGAAGATGAAGAAGGAGCTGGAAGCGGCCGGCGCCAAGGTCGAACTGAAGTAAAGCGTTGCTGTCTATTGCCCCAGAAACCGGGGTTTTTGCTCGAGCGAGCCGGCGGGGACCCGCCGGCTCGTTCTGTCGTCTTTAAAAAACGGGTCTCGCAGTTTCTGTACTTACTCGCCGTACTCGAGGAAACGTAATGGCCTACTCATTCACCGAGAAGAAGCTGATCCGCAAGGGCTTCGGTAAGCGCCCGAGCATTCTACGCGTGCCGTACCTGCTGGCAATCCAGAAGGATTCGTACCGGCAGTTCCTGCAAGCGGAAGTGCCGCCCGAGCAGAGCATCGACCAGGGCTTGCAGGCGGCCTTCAAGAGCGTATTTCCGATTGAGTCCTATAACGGCAACGCCGCGCTCGAGTTCGTGAGCTATCGCCTCGGTGTACCGGCCTTCGACGTAAAAGAATGCCAGCAGCGCGGTCTCATCTACGCGGCGCCGCTGCGGGTTCTCGTCCGCTTGGTGGTGTTCGATAAGGATGAAGCGACCGGCACTAAATCGGTACGTGATATCAAGGAACAGGAAGTCTACATGGGCGAAATCCCGCTCATGACCGACAACGGCACGTTCGTGATCAACGGCACCGAACGCGTCATCGTTTCGCAGCTGCACCGCTCGCCCGGCGTCTTCTTCGAGCACGATTACGGCAAGACCCACTCGAGCGGGAAGCTGCTGTTCTCCGCGCGCGTCATTCCGTACCGCGGCTCGTGGCTCGATTTCGA
>JAJPKH010000018.1 GCA_021323795.1 Acidiferrobacteraceae bacterium
AGCCTTCGGGCCGATCTTGCCGGCCCGCCGTTTCGCATCGACATCCGCTACGCCCTGTCCCAATTCCGCGCCGAAGAATTGCTGAAGGCGTTATCCGCCGACAAGACGGCGCAAGGGACGGCCGATTTTTCCGCCAACATTACCCTCGAGGGTAACGGCGCCAACGAGCTGAAGCGGAGCGCGCGCGGGGAAATCTCGCTGCGGGGGAATAAGTTGACGCTGCGCGGCACCGATATCGACAAAGCGCTGGCGCGGTTCGAATCGAGCCAGAGTTTCAATCTCGTCGATACGGGCGCCTTCTTCTTCGCGGGTCCGCTCGGCCTGATCGCCACGCGCGGCGTCAGCTTGGCGAGCGTCGTAACGCGATCGAGCGGCGACACCGCGGTCGAAAAACTCGTGTCCGACTGGGACGTCAGGCAAAGCGTCGCGCACGCGAAGGACGTGGCCATGGCGACGAAGGAAAACCGCATCGCTCTCACTGGGCGCCTTGATTTCACCAGGGAACATTTCGACGACGTGACGGTGGCCGTCATCGATGCGAAGGGATGCGCCAAGCTGAAGCAGGCGATCAGCGGCCCGTTCCGAAGCCCGAGCATCGACACGCCGGGCGTACTCGCGTCCCTCGCCGCTCCCGTGGTTCGGCTGTTCAAAAAAGTGAAAGGCGGGTCGTGTCCGGTGTTTTACGCCGGCTCCGTGCCGCCGCCCAACTGAGATCGCGCCGCCGCTTTAACTACCCGGCCGTTTTTGTTCCGCTTCTATCTCGATCAGGGTGATCTCCGGCGGCGCGCCGACCCGCATGGGCGGTCCCCACGTTCCCGTGCCGCGGCTGACATACAAGCAGGCGCCGTTCGCGAGGCGGGTCAGACCGGTGCGCACCGGATAGGCGAGCCGTACGAACAGGCCGAAGGGAAAAATTTGTCCCTTGTGCACGTGGCCGGAGACCTGCAGATCGAACAGCGCCTCGGCGTCCGGGCGCAGCACCGGCTGGTGCTTGAGCAGAATCTTGAAACGCTCGCGCGGTATGCGAGCGAGCGGTACGCACTCGTCCGTGTTCGTCCGCCCGGTCGGATCATCCACGCCGGCGATGCTGATCTCCGGCGTAATGTCGGCGGCCCCGCCGCGCAGCACCGTGAAGCCGGCGCGCTTGTGGAAGTCGAGGGCATGCGGTATCCCCGCGTAATATTCGTGATTGCCGGTGACCGCGAACTTGCCGTACCGCGGGCGCAGCGCGTCGAACATCGGCGCGAGCTCGCGCAGGCGATCCTCCAGCCCGTCCACGAGGTCGCCGGCGGAAACCACGATGTCCGCGTCGATCCGGCGCAGCCGTTCGATGAGACGGCGCAACCGCCGCGCGCCGACCAGCGCGCCGAGGTGCACGTCCGAAATCAACGCGATGCGAAATTTGGTTCCGGCCGACAATTTGGCGGACGCGAGCACGACGCGCTCGACGCGCACGCGCCGGGCGTCGAAAAATCCGTAAGCCGCGACCAAAAATGCGAGCCCGGCGGCCAAGGGAAACGAACGCAACGTCGATGCGTAGGCGGCGGCGCCGGGCAGCGCCGCTTGCGCGGCGCCGACGGTCACGCCGAGCACGTCCAGAACGAGGGCGATCCAGAAAAACAAAAACACCCAGCCCATCCAGCTGAACCCGACCCAGGCGATGGCGGTCGCCGCGCGATGCCAGCCGCGATGCTCGAGCCGCCACAGAATCGGCAGCGAAAATGTCATGAGCACGATCCAGAACGCGAGAAGCGGAACCGCGTACGGCCGGAACCCGAGCCCGACATACGCTTTCCAGGCGGCGTAAATCTGGATCAGCACGTAGCCGAGAACGATCAGGGGAAAGACCGTCGCTACCGAAAGTCGTCGCTTGGCGGGCATGGCGGGCATTAGACAGCGATAAAGGCGGGAGGGTCCAGCCTGGCCTTGTGTTACGGCGTCTACGGCGGCGCCGCACCCACGCTCAGGCGGACAAGAGTCGCGAGATTATCCACGCCGAGCTTGGCCATCATGCGGGCTTTGTGCACTTCGACCGTCCGCGCGCTGATACCGAGCGCCGCGGCGATCTCCCGATTATGCCGCCCCGCGACCACGAGCTCCATCACTTCGCGTTCGCGCGGGGTGAGCTGCGCCAGCAGTTGCTGAAACTTTTCCTGCCGCTCGCGGTCTTGCGTGCTCGCCCGTCGCCGCGCGCCCGCTTCCGCGATGGCCGCCAGCAGCTTGCCTTCATCGACCGGCTTTTCGAGAAAGTCGATCGCCTGGGAACGGAACGCTTCGCGCGCCGCGCGGACGTCGCCATGCGCCGTAAGGATGATCACCGGCATCGGGCAACCGATCTCTTGGAGGCGCTTTTGCAGCGCGAGGCCGTCGATGCCGGGCATGCGTATGTCGATCAGCACGCAGCCGTCCCACTGCGGCCGGTAAGCCTCCAGAAAAGTTTCCGCGTTGGCGAAAATCACGGTGCGGTAGCCGCGCAACCCCAACAGCAAGCCGAGCGCGTCGCGCACCGACGCGTCGTCGTCGATGAGATACACGGTGAAATCATCCGGCGACATGGGCGGCTTCCCGTTCCAACGGAAGTACCAGCTTGAACACCCCGTGGTCCGCCGCTTCGGCCCACAAATTACCGCCGTGCGCCTCGACGATGGCGCGGCTGATCGCGAGACCGAGCCCGAGTCCGCTCGATTTGTCGGAATGAAACGGCTCGAATATGCGCGAGGCGTCGGGGCCGGATATTCCCGGCCCGCTGTCTTCGACTTTGATGCATACCCGGTTGCCGCTCTCGCTCTCCGCCGCGACCCGCACCCAGCGCGCGCCGCTCGGGGCGACGGCGACGGCGTCGAACGCATTCGATAACAGATTGCGCAACACCACTTCGAGCTGCATCCGATCCGCGAGCAGCATTGTCGCGGGCGCGGAAGGTATCGTCAGCACCGTATGGTCGCGCCGAGCGCGTTCTTGAAACGGAGCGGCCGCCATCGCAACGAGATCGGCCACCGCCAGAGGCTCGAGCCGCGTCGCGCCCGTGCGAAAGAAATCGCGCAACCGCCGCACGACCTCGGCGGCGCGAAAAGACTCGGACACCATGCGGCCGATCACGTCGCGCAGCCGCCCGCCTTCATCGCCCTCCTCGAGGAGCTGCTGGCAGGCCATGCCGTAAGCGGAAAGCGCGGTCAACGGCTGGTTGAGCTCGTGCGCGAGCGCTCCGGCCATTTCGCCCGCCGCCGCGAGGCGCAGCGTGTGCCGCAGTTCGTTGCTGACACGGCGCTGTTCGTCCACGGCGACACCGAGGAAGAATCCGACCAGCGCCAGCACCAACGCGAGCATCTGGAGTTCCAGCACCGTCGCCGCTTGGTAGCCGAGCAGCTGCACCGCCGAAATGATGCCGATCTGCACGAGCGCCGCGCTCACCACGGCTCCGGCCAGACCTTCTCGCGCCGCGGCCCAGACGATCGGCAAGAACAACACGTAAAAATACTTGAAGTCCGCCTCGGCGCCGATGCGAAACGCGATCCAGAGTGCGACCAGCGCGAGCAGCAGGTATCCCGCGGTTTCCCATCGCGCGATGGCGGTTCGCAACAGCGCCCGCCCGCGCGGCTCGGACAGCACCCACAGTAACGGCATCGCCACGAGAATGCCGACGCCATCCCCGATCCAGAACCGGATCATGGCGTCGACCCAGCCCGACGCCGGGATCATCCCGGCGAGCGCCACCGCCGAGACGAAGGCAAGCGTCGTGAGCAGCGTGCCGACCGCGACGATACTGACCCACGCCAGCAGCCCGCGCCGGTCATCGAAGACGCCGCCGTCCGGAAAGCGCCGCCGCAGCAGAACGCCCATGGCGGTGTAGCCGCCGGTCAAGAGCAGCGCGAGCGCGATCGTCGCCGGAAGCGGCGTCGGCAGGCCGCGCACCCATGCCTCGCCGATCAGAATCGCCACGAACAACGGTACTGCGCCGGCGACGCCCGAACGCAGGATGAACAGGAGCCCGATCGCCGGCGCCGGATTCCAGGGGGTGATGTTCAGGCCGTAGAGCGGATGGATGTAGCTCGCCCAATCGAGGAACACGTACCCCGCGATGAAGAGCAAACCGACGCCCGCGCGGGCGAAATCGCGCGCCGTCATGGCTCGTAATCGCAAGGCCTGTGGCATCGGACCGTCATTGTCGCCGCTCGGCGGCGGCGGCGCATCGCCCAAACCCGTAAGGGTTTCCCGTAGCGCCCCGGTATGCGCCTCGCCGGCGGACGCGATAAGCATTTTCCGGAAGCGCCGGCGTACTCGAAACCCGTACGCGCGTGCGCGAATTTTAATCGATCGGCACGGCGCCTAGCATCGCGGCCTGACTCATCCACCCGCGGCCTGCGACATGCCATCGCCCACCGAGCTCACCGCCACGGTAATTTTCGCGATCGCGGTGCTGCACACGTTTTCGACCAAGTATTTTGCGCGGTTGGCGCACGTGCAGCCGCAGCACGCCGGTTTGTGGCATTTGCTGAGCGAGGTCGAAGTCGTATTCGGCTTCTGGGCGTTCGTCCTCGCGGTGCTGCTGTTCTTCATTTCCGGTCCCGACTCGACCATCAGGTACATCGAGGGCCGTAACTTCACCGAACCGATGTTCGTGTTCGTGATCATGGTTATCGCGGCGAGCCGTCCCATACTGCAAGCGGTCACCTCGCTCGTGTTCGTGGCCGCACGCGCCATTCCCGTCGCCCGGCCGCTCGCGCTCTACTTCCTGTGCATGGCGATGATCCCGCTGCTCGGCTCCTTTATTACCGAGCCCGCGGCAATGACGCTCGCGGCGCTGCTGCTGCGCGACATCTTTTTCGCCAATCGCCTGAGCGCGCGCCTGCAGTACGCCACACTCGGCGTGCTGTTCGTGAATGTCTCCATCGGCGGCACCTTGACGCCCTTCGCCGCACCGCCGGTCCTCATGGTCGCCGCAACCTGGAAGTGGGACATCTGGTTCATGATTTCGCATTTCGGCTGGAAGGCCGCGTTCGCGGTGATCGTGAACGCCGCCGTCGTCACTTACCTGTTCCGGCGGGAGCTCAAGGCCAAAGGCCGCATGAACGACAACTCGCCGTTGCGCGCGCCGTTGCCCCGCTCCGTCACCGCCGTGCACCTGCTTTTTCTTGTCGGCGTCGTCGTATTCGCGCACGACCCGGTGATTTTCTTCGGGCTGTTTCTGTTCTTCCTCGGATTCACGGCGGCCTATCCGAAGTACCAGAACCCGTTGATCCTGCGCGAGGGCCTGCTGGTGGCCTTCTTCCTCGCGGGACTCGTCGGTCTCGGCGGCCTCCAGCAATGGTGGCTCGGGCCGGCGCTCTCCGACGTCGATGCGACCGTCGTGTATTTCATCGCTACCGGCCTCACCGCCATCACCGACAACACGGCGCTCACCTACCTCGGCTCGCTCGTCGACGGCCTTTCTCGGGAATTTCAATATGCCCTCGTCGCGGGCGCCGTCACCGGCGGCGGACTCACCGTGATCGCGAACGCGCCGAACCCGGCCGGGCTTTCCATCCTGAAGCGCGAGTTCCGGGACGAAACGGTAAGCCTGATCGGGCTGCTGCTCGCCGCCACCCCGCCGACGCTCGTCGCCATGTTCGCCTTCCTGGTACTGCCCCATGTCTGAAAACCGAGACGGCGAGTCGACGGATACGCCGAACTCGCTCGCGGCCGCCCTTTCCGGCATTTTCGATTCGACAACCGATGCCACCATGCAGCGTCTGCTCGTACCTGTCGACGCCACGCCACGCTCGCGCTGGGGCGTCAAGTACGCGGTGTGGAAACACCGGACCGGACGACCCGTCGAGGTGTCGTTGTTGCACGTGGCCGAACCGCTGTTACGCCGCTCGGACATTTTACGTTTTCGATCCGAACAACAAGTGGCGCAGCTGCGCGCGCACCACGCACGATGGCTGCTGGAAGACGCGGCAACGCGATTGCGCAGTAACGGCATTGCACATCAGCTCTATTTTCGCGAAGGCGAGGTGGTCTTCGAAATATTGAACGCCGCCGAGCAGCTCGGTTGCGGTCAGATCGTCGTACCGGCGCCGCCCCCGGGATGGCGGCGCATTTTCCGCGGAAGGGTCGTCGCGCAACTACGCGGAAATCGCTCCGGGGCCACGGTGATCACGGTGAACGAGCACGGGCTGCCGAAGTCGAAGTGACGGGGCGTTTGGCGCGGCGGACGATCAGACGGCGAACGCGTGAGAGACAACGTGGGCGTGCATGAAGCCGTCGATCGTCCGCTGCGCCGCCATCGAAAGCGGCGCGGTGGGTGCCTTTCCTTCGCGGCGCAGATGAAATTCGACCAGAATCGCGCGCAGGTATTGGCGGCTGTGCTCGGGATGGGTGTTCATATCGCTCATCAGATAGTGAAACTTTTCCACGAACACCGGATCGGCAAAATAAGGCCGGAAAACGCCGCTATCCAAAGCGGCTTCGAGCCAGATGAAAAAACCGCGCTGCCCGGCATAAAGCGCGGGCGAATGAAAGAACTTGTACGCATGCTCGAGATCGTGCAGGAAAAACGCGAACGCGTCCGATTTATTCAGCACCGGCTTGAGCAGGCGCGGGTAGGCGGTGATGGCGGTCACCGGGCGCGCGCCGCGCGCCTGCGCGCGCAGTACGTCGAGCGGACTCGGTATGTCCGCACGCAGCTCGAGCGCCCACCGGCCGCGCAGCCATTGGCTCAACGCCACCGGTACATTCGGGATGACGCCGCGAAACTGGTAACGCCCGAGATACTCCAGCAGCCGTGCGCGAAGCGCGTCGTGGTCCGGCGTCGCCGACGCCGCAAGCCACGGGCCCGCCTCCGGCCGCGCATCGCTCTTGCGCTTGCGCGACGCGAACGCTTCACCGTACCTCGCTATCTGCCAATGGAGAAAATAAAGGGTCGCAACGACGGCCGCATCGAGTTCATCCGCGCGCCAGCGCGCCGCAACATCGGGAAGCCGGCTTAAGAGATCCGGCGGAATATCGTTTCGGGATGGCGAATTCATGGGCTGCGGACGGCGTGCAGGATTATCGCACGTCATCCGGGCACCGTGCAGATGCAAAGCACCCGACGACGGCTCGCCGGCGTGCCCTAAATCCGAACCCGCACTCCGCTGCTGGACTTCCTTAGGCGTGAACCGCTTCGGCCTGCTCCTCCACGCGCAGGATCGAGTTGTACCCGCCGACGAGATTCGACGCGCGTTCCGGGTTGGCGGTATCGTCCTGCCACTGGCCGTCGACGACGAGGCGGTACTGATACACGCCCGGTTGCAGCGACAAGACTTTTTCCACCGTGTCGCCCACGCGCCGGGTGACGAGCACGTTGTGATCCGGCTCCCAATTGTTGAAATCGCCCGCGAGCAGCACGTCGCGGCCGCCGTACCCGGGGAAGCGCAGCACCACTTGCCGCCGTTTGTCGTTCACGTTGCGCCGGCGCGCCTCCTCGAGCGCGCGGCCGATGGCCGTCATCTGCCCGGTCGTGTTGGTGGGCTTCGGCTCGCCGCGCAAGACCGACATCAGCTCCTTCGCCAGCGCGTCGTACTGCGCGGCCGCGGCCGACGTCGGGTCGTAGGCGACGATCGGAACGCCTTTGTGCACGGCCTCGCGCAGGCGCACGGTGAAGAGCACGGCGCCGGGCGAGACGTCCTCGGCGAAGCGCTGCCACACCTCGCGCAAAAAGTGCCGGCACAGGCGCGTGCGGCTGTCGACCAGCGTCGGCAGCACGCGGATCGCGATGTCGCGCTCTTCGCGCTTGCGCAGCAGGGCGATCGTCTCGTACATGCGCTCGACGCCGGCGAGCCCGAACGTGCTCATCTCGATCGGGATCAGCACCAGGTCGGACGCCGCGAGCGCGTTCAGCGAAAGCAGGCCGAGCGAGGGCGGACAGTCGATGACGACATAGTCGTAACGATCGCGCACGTCCGCGAGACGTTCTTCGAGCAGCCGGTCGCGCGCGCCGATGTCCTCCGGCAGATGCTCCGCCATCGCAAGCGTCAGCGTGGCGGGTACGACGTCCAAACCGGGGAATACGTCGTGGAGAATGATCTCCTCGAGCTCCGCTTGGCCGGTAAAAACGTGATACAGGTCGCGCGCGTCCTCGCGGTACGCATTGAGGCCGAGCGAGGCGTGACCCTGCGGGTCGAGATCGAGCAGCAATACGCGATGGTCCTTCCGCGCGATACAGGCGGCGAGATTGATCGCGGTAGTGGTCTTGCCACAGCCACCTTTGCGGTTGGCGACAGCGATGATCTTCATGAATGGATACCTCCAGTCTGCAGACGTGAAAAAACAAAAAGGGAGCGACGGCTCGCTCCCTCGTTTCTCCGACGCGTCCCAGCCGTCGGAGTGTTACGGGCGGCGCTATGCCGCCCTGCCGCTATTCGGCGGCGGCGCCCGCCTCCGCCGGGTTCCTTGTCGCGCCACCATAGCGGTGGCACCGCGTGCGATCGGCGAATACGCCGACGGCGCGAACAGCGGGTGTCGCGAGAGCAGCGATCGAAGGACGCATCCGTTCGGTACGGAAGGCTGGCGTAAGAGACAACGGTAGGAATGAGGCGGGAGCAGACCCGCCTTCGGGCGGTGAATCGCGGTCCGGTTACGCGGCGGGGGATGTCGAAAACTCCGCGGCGACCGCTTTGGTTGCAAACCCCTTGCCGGCCAATCGACCCTCCGGGGAAGCAAGTTCGACGCAGAGTGTAAAAATTTCCCTACAAAAGTCAAGAAATTAAGATCGGCACCCGGCCAGGGCATGCTCCTTGCAAAGCATTAACGATATGAGGAATCCCGGAATCGCCAGACCATGAGCCCAAAACCCGAGCAGGGGGTGCGCACCCGCGCCGAACGCCGCGGCGAACCGCGCCTCACCACGCGCCTCGTCTCGGCCATCATCGAGGACCCCCAGCGCGGGGCGCTCGTCTTCACCGCGAATGGATTCAGCCGCACCGGCGCTTTCCTGCAACGTCTCGACAAAAGCACGCCGCTCCCGGCCGTCGGCGACACCATCAAGCTGGTATTTCATTGGCCGATTGAAACCAAGATGGCGCCGGTGCGGGTCGATGCCAAAGTCGTGCGCCAGGCCGACAACGGCGTCGGCGTGCAATTCGAGATCAAAGCATAGGGAATCTGGCGGCGAGGCTTATCCGGGGCCCGCGTCCTACGAACCGATCGCCGCTACCCGCTAGCCTTGGGCTCGCGGTGACGTTCCAGCCAGTAGGCCCAGATCACGGACACCGCGATGCCGACAATAGCGGTAATCACGATCGTGCTGACATTGTGCGGCGGCGGGCCGATGACCACGCCGACATAGCTCACGACGAGCAGCAGCACCAAACCCCAGAGGCCCCAAACGCCCGCCGCATCGCGCGCGCGGGTCGCCGAAAGATACAGCCAGACGCCGACGACGAACAGCCCCCCTTCGACAAGCAGCGTCCCCCCGATCGAATCCCACAGCCCAAGCCCGACGTAGATGTCGAGCTCCGGAAACAATTGCAGGTCGGGCTCATGCACGATCAGGTCGAGGAACCAGTGGCTCACCACCAGCAATCCCATCCAGAACGCCGCGCGCCGGGAACCGCCGAGCGCGACGTAAGCCAAAGCGAAGAGTCCGCCCCACAACAGCGCCATCACCAGGCTGTGCGAAAACGGGTAGGAAACGAATCGCAGCGGCGAGAATTCCATGTTGCCGGGAACAATTTTCACCACTTCGATCCCCGCCGCCACGAAGAACGGCCACAGCAGATCGAGAAACGTCGCCGCGAGAATCGCCGTGCCGAGCTTCACCTCCGGCACGACGCGCTTGGCGGCGAACGCGACTCCGAAATGCCCGATGAACATGGCCCCTCCGTTGTTCTTTTCCCTGCCGATCATACCGCAGGCGCCCCCCGCGTAAGCGATCGAGCATCGGCGAAATCCCTCAACGGGCCCAGTGGGGCACCATTTTCCACGCTTCGCGTAGTAGTTTGTCGAGCGACCGAAAGTCGGGATCGTGCCGTTCCACCAGCCGCCAGAAACGCGCGGAGTGGTTCATCTCGTTTAAATGACACAGCTCGTGCACCATCACATGGCGCACCAACGCCGGCGGCAGGAACAGCAGCTTCGCGTTCAAGGTGATTACCTTGCGGCTGGAACAGCTGCCCCAACGGGTGCGCTGGCGCCTTATATAGGTATGCCGATGGCGAAAGCCGAGGCGCGCACTCAGTTCCTCAAGCTGCGGAACCAGACATTCGTGCGCTTTTCGCGCCAGCCAGCGCGTGAGAGCGGCGCGGCACGCGTCCTCGTCGTTAAGTTGTCCGTGCATTAACAGGCACGCCGGTTCCCTTTCCCGAACGGCTACCCGCCCGCTCTCCGACTCTCTAGCCATGAGCTGCCAGATCCGGCCGATCCCCGGTAAGGTGATGTAGTCAGGCAACCGCCAAGCCGGCACGGGCTCCATGAGCTTGCGATTCACCTCCGCTCGCTCGAGCGCGGCCTGTATCCATCCTTTCTTTTGCTCCAAGAGACGCGGCACGCCGGTCGGGTCGTATCCCATGGGCACGATCACTTCAAGTCCGTCCTCCACGCTCACGCGCAACCGCACGTATCGCGCGCGTGGGCTTTCGCGCAGGCGGTATTCGAATAGAGCTTTGCTCATTGAACCTAGCCGGGCAGGTGGCCGATGCCGCACATCGTCCACGAAGCAAGACAACCAGGCAACCGCGCGAGACGCCGAGCCGGCGCCTTACTTTACGATCAGGGTGCCCTTCATGGTGGGATGCAGGGTGCAGATATACGGGAAGGTTCCTTTCTTCTTGGCCGTGTATTTCCAGCTGCCGTTCGGAGCGATTTCGCCGGAAGCGAAAGCGCCGGTTTCGGCGGTGACGTTATGCGCAAACAGATCCGCGTTCTTCCAAATTACCGTGTCTCCTTGTTTCACGGTCAGCGTCGCCGGCAGGAATTTCAAACCCTCGATCGAAACGGATTTCGTTTCCGCGGCGTACCCGCCGGTGCTGACGAGGGTCAGCACGGCGAGCATGGCTAGCGGGGCCAGAAACCGCCGGCGCGCCGTCATCATTAACCCTTGCCCTTCTCGAGCGACGCCTGCAACTGCTTGGCATGCTCCAAGTGGGCGACGAAAGCGGGCCGAACCTTCACGAGCAGATCATGCAGTTCCTGGTTCTTGGCGTTGGGGATTAGCACCTTATCGACGGCATCCAGGACCGACTGGTGATACGCCACTTCGTTGTCGATGTAGGCCTTATCGAACGCGGCGCCCTTGAGCCCCTTGAGATGCGCCAGCTCCTTCTTGCCATTGTCTTTCAGGCTCTTGCTGGTCGGATTTTCCTCCGGCTTCACGTTGAGCTTCTTGACGAGGTCGGTGGCCGATTTGTTGACGCCGGTATGGTCTTTGACCATTGTTTGCGCGAACGCCTTCACATCCTTGTTACGCGCCTTCGACTGCGCCAGCTTGCCGGCGTCGATGTCGACTTGGTTCGCCGCCACCACGATGGCCGCGATCTGCGCGTCGTTCGGGGCCGCCTCCTCGGCGGAAGCGGCCGCCGCCGAGACGATGAGAGTAGTTGCGAGCAAATATTTGAGCGACTTCATGGGTATCTCCTGGTCCGATGGATTGTTAAAAGTAACTGTGAATGACTTCCGAGCGTGCGGTCTTCTATCGGCGGCTATTTTTTTCCAGCCAATGCCGCGACGCGCGCAAGCGCTCCGGCGACGACGCGGTCACAGCGCGCGCCGTCAAAATCGAACGTGCTTTCGGTCGCGATGTCGATCTCTCTCGCCAGCGACTCGCGCAGCTGCGACTTGGCGCGGAACAGGCGGCTGCGCACCGTCGCCTCGGGAAGATCCAGGCACTCGGCGGTCTCTTCCACCGTCATCTCCTCGACTTCGCGCAGCATAAAGACCGTCCGGTATGTCACCGGCAGGCTGTCGATCTCACGCTCGAGCAAACGCCGCATCTCCGCGCGTATCGCCCCTTTCTCCGGAGTTTCCGGCTTCACCTCCGCATTCGTTGTCATAATTTCCTCGCCGCTTTCGAGACTCGCAAACGGAATGACCACGCGATGGCGCTTAACTTTTCGCAGTCGCTGCAACGCTTCGTTGATGACGATGCGGGTCAACCAGGTGGACAATTTGGACTTGCCGCGGAACTGCGCCATGTGCTGATACGCGATGAAATAGGACTCCTGCAGCACTTCCTCGGCCTCGGCGTCGTCGTTGAGGATGGCCCGCGCGACGCGGTACAGCCGGCGGTTGTGCCGCCGCATCATCGTTTCGAACGCGTCGCGAACGCCGCGGCTGATCTGCTCCGACAACTCGCTATCGGTCGGTGGAGCAGCGGTCGGTTGAGTTTGTGTGGTTTCCATACGCGGTTTTCCTCTGTCGTCGCCCATTAGATGCACCCACCAGAGCCGGCGTTCCCATTTCCGACGAATCGGCGGGAGGCCACTTCGGCCGGGACGGCACGACCGGCCCAATTCGCCCTGCGAACGCCGCGGGCGGCCGTCCTCCGCCCCGGGTTTGCGCTTGCATGCCTTCGAACATCTCCGTCATCATTGCTCCGCACAGGGACTCGCGGGATAGCAAAAATGGCGCCTCAGACTCCGATCCGCGTCTACGGACGCAAAAACTCCATCAACGTGCAGAAAGTGCTCTGGTGTTGCGCCGAGCTCGGCGTGCCGTTCGAGCAGATCAACCGCGGCGGCGAGTTCGGCGGCACCGCGACGCCCGAGTACCGGGCCATGAACCCGACCGGCCGCGTGCCGACGATCGACGACAACGGTTTCGTGCTGTGGGAATCGAACGCCATCGTACGCTATCTCGCCGCGCGCTACGGCATGGGCAAGCTGTGTCCGCAGGACGAGCGCGCACGGGCGTCGGCCGATCGCTGGATGGATTGGCAGCTCGTCACCGTCTGGCGCAGCCTGCAACCGGCGTTCCAAAATTTGGTCCGCACCTCACCGGCCCAGCGCGACATCAACGCCATTGAAGCGGCGCTGCGCCAGTCGACCGACCATTTCACGCTGCTCGACGCGCATTTAAAGGACAAGCGCCACGTGATCGGCGGCGCGTTCTCGATGGGCGATATTCCGCTCGGTTGCACGGCGCAACGCTGGTTCCGCCTCGACATCGAGCGTCCCGATCTGCCTTCGCTTGCCGCGTGGTACCGACGACTCGAGGAACGCCCGGCGTTCCAGCAACATGTCGACTTGGCGCTTTCCTAACCGTCAAAATCGCGATGCGCTTGGTCGAAGACGCCGGCGTCGAGCCCGCCGTCGGGACGCTTGACGCAAAAACGTTCGACGCAGGTA
>JAJPKH010000132.1 GCA_021323795.1 Acidiferrobacteraceae bacterium
TCGGTCGGGCTTTCGGAGGGCGGCTCGGTCGGCGGCCGAACATTGCGCGCCGCTCTTTCTTCGTCGACGTGGGGATTCGAGTGTTCTTCTTCGTGCGGGCGAGGAGCGGGTTCGGCGTTGCGTGGCGGCATGACTGTCTCCTTGATGTGATGGC
Organism: Acidiferrobacteraceae bacterium; assembly: GCA_021323795.1. Taxonomy (GTDB): domain Bacteria; phylum Pseudomonadota; class Gammaproteobacteria; order Acidiferrobacterales; family Sulfurifustaceae; genus JACQFZ01. The sequence continues at coordinate 155 of JAJPKH010000132.1, forward strand.
TTGACGCGCGACGTCGCGAGCACCCCCACTGATGAGTACGTCAGGCGTTGCGACTATGCTACGTGTCCGCTTTGCCGCGCATCACCGGGACATGTCCTTACGCATTCGTACTCAATAACGGATTGCAAATCGACACTCCTGCTTAGACACGCCCCCCTTGGTCGTCCATACAGCGGAACTCCGCGTCGCCACGTCATGATTGCGCGGAAAAGCCGCCGGGGGTCGTGAGACGCCACGCCATAGAGCCAGTCCCGCCTTTTTTGCGCGTAATTCGTGCAGTTTTCACCGCCGCAGACTCCCGGCGTCTCGTTCCACCGACTACTCTTCTTTAGATAAAGTACGAATGGCCCACAACGAGTTTCCAAACCGCGGATATGAGCGATCCCAAGTTTTGGGGAAATAACGGGCGTCGCAAGAAGCACGGCCCGGTGCGCGCGGGCAAGCAGGCGCCAAGCGCCGCGCGGAGCGCGGCTTCCGCGCCCACGGAACATAAGTCAATGGGGGACATTTTGGAGGGCCAGAAACGCGTCGTCGAGGCGATCGCCTCGCGGGCGCCGATCGCCGAAACACTGAAGGCCATCGCCGCGGCGGTCGAAGTCCAGTTCCCCGACATCCTCTGTTCCATCCTGCTGACCGACGATGCCGGCACCCATCTGCATTGCGTCGCCGCGGACAGCCTGCCCGCGGAATACAACCAAGCCATCGAGGGAATCGCCGTCGGGCCGAGCATGGGATCGTGCGGCACCGCGGCCCACCGTCGCGAGCTCGTCGTCGTGACGGACATCGCCACCGATCCGTTGTGGCGCGATTTCCGCGACATCGCGCTGCGCCACGGTCTTGAGGCGTGCTGGTCGCATCCGATACTTTCCCCGAGCGGGCAACTCCTCGGCACCTTCGCGATGTATTTTCGCGAGCCGCGCGCGCCGAGCGCGCTGCACCTCGACGCCATCCGATCCGCCGCTTCGCTCGCCGGCATCGCCATCGAGCGCCATCGGGCGGACGAACATTTGGAGCGCGCCAACGAGCGCTTCAAGCTCGTGTCCAAGGCGACGAACGATGTCGTGGGGGACTGGGACTTGGCGGGGAATACGCTATGGTGGAGCGAAGCCCTCGAGACGCTGTTCGGCTACGATCGCGACGAACTCGAACCGGGGATCGAGTCATGGACCACCCGCGTGCATCCGGACGACCATGACCGGGTGGTTTCGGGCATTTACGCGCTGATCAAGGCGGGCGGGCAAGTCTGGTCCGACGAGTATCGATTCAAGCGGCGCGACGGTACCGCTGCTTACGTCCTCGATCGCGGCTTCGTGATGCGTGACGCGCAGGGAAAGGTGGTGCGCATGATCGGCGCGATGATGGACATCACCGAGCGCAAAGCCGCGGAAGAGGCGCTGCGTGACAGCCAGTCGCGCCTGCGGTTGTCCGTTCAGGCGTCGAATATCGGATTATGGGATCGGAACGTACAGACGGACCAGGTCTACCTCTCGCCCGAGTGGAAGCGGCAGTTGGGTTATGCCGATGACGAAATACCCAACCGTTTCGAAGAGTTCCAGAACCGGCTGCATCCGGATGACGTCGGCCGTGTGCGAACCGTCGTGCAGCATCATATCGATGGCGGCATGTCCGCCTTCGAAGTCGAGTTCCGCCTGCGACACAGGGACCAGTCGTATCGATGGATCTACGCGCGCGCGGAAATAATACGCGACGCGCAAGGCCGCGCTTCCCGTATCCTCGGATGTCACATCGACATTACCGAGCGCAAGCGCGCGGAAGAGGCGATGGCGCGGCACGCCGTGCGCCAGGAAACCGTGGCGGCGCTCGGGCAATTCGCGCTCGGCCATGCCGAGCTCAACGATCTCTTGAACCGGGCGACGTCCGACGTCGCGCGCGGCCTCGGCATCGAGTACTGCAAGATCCTCGAGTACGTGCCCGAGGAGAAGTGCCTGCTGCTGCGCTCGCGCCACGGGTGGGATTCGTATCATCCCGGGCAAATCACCTATCGCGGTCAGCGCTCCCTGGAAAGTTATTGCCTGGAGCACAACGAGCCGCTGGTGGTCGCGGATCTGCGCAATGAAACGCGCTTCGCCGCGTATCGTTTCGAGCAGGAGGCCGAAGTCAGCAGCGCGATCGCGGTCATCATTCACGGAGAAGATAAACCGTACGGCGTCCTGAGCGCGCACTCCAAGCAGACGCGCCGGTTCTCGGCCGACGAAGTCAACTTCGTCCAGTCCGTCGCGAACGTGCTGGCGACCGCGATCGAGCGCAAGGCGGCGGAGGAGCGGTTGGCGCAACTGGCCCAGTTCGATCCGTTGACGGGGCTGCCGAACCGCAACCTTTTTCGCGATCGTCTTTCCCTCGCCGTGGCGCGCGCGCAGCGCGACGAACGCCTGACCGCGCTTCTGTTCCTCGACCTCGACCAGTTCAAGGAGATCAACGACACGCTCGGCCACGAGGCGGGCGATCAGGTATTGAAGAACGTGAGCGCCCGGCTGCGCGGCTGCCTGCGCGCCGACGACACCATCGCGCGGCTCGGCGGCGATGAGTTCACCGTGATCGTCGAAGACATGCAGAGCTCCGCGCAGATCGAGCGCGTGGCGGAAAAGGTGCTGCACGCGTTCGCGAACCCGATTCACGTGGATGAAAAGGAATTCTTCGTGACGCCGAGCATCGGCGTGGCGGTCTATCCCTACGACGGCAAAGACGGAGACAGCCTGCTGAAGCACGCGGACATCGCGATGTACCAGGCGAAGAACGAGGGACGCAACACCGTGCAGTTCTACGCCTCCACCATGAGCGCGGCCGCGAGCGACCGCGTGAGCCTCGAGCGCAGCCTGCGCCAGGCGATCGAACGCAAGGAATTCCTCGTGTACTACCAGCCGGTCGTGGACATGCAAACCGGCGCCATCGTCAGCGTGGAAGCGCTGCTGCGCTGGCAGCACCCGGAATGGGGCTTGGTCGCGCCCGGACGGTTTCTGCAAGTGGCCGAGCAAACCGGGCTGATCGTCCCGATCGGCGAGTGGGTGCTGCACGAAGCCTGCGCACAAAGCGCGCGTTGGCAGCAAGCGGGGTTGGCGCCGATCCGGGTGGCCGTCAACTTGTCCGCGCGGCAGTTTCGCAAATCGAATCTCGTCGACGTCATCGGCAGCGCGTTGCGCGCGAGCGCACTGCCCGGCCAGTGCCTGGAGCTGGAAATTACCGAAAGCCTGCTGATGGAAAGCCCGGAGGTCAGCAGCAAGCTGCTCGACAAGCTCAAATCGATGGGCATCCACGTCACGCTCGACGACTTCGGCACCGGCTACTCGTCGTTCTCCTACCTCAAGCACTTCCCGCTCGATACCATGAAGATCGACCGCTCGTTCGTGCGCGACATCACCAGCGATCCGGACGACGCCGCGATCGTCGTCGGCATGACCGAGCTTGCCCACAGCCTCTGTCTTAAGGTCATCGCCGAAGGCACCGAGACCCAAGAGCAGGTGCAGTTCCTGCGCACGCACCGCTGCGACTACGCGCAGGGCTATTTGTTCAGCCGCCCGCAACCCGCCGACGAGCTGCTGGGCGTTTTGAAAAAGGGCGTGATTCGCCTCGAGTAGCGGCGGCGTCAACCAATCGATATTTCGTTGCGCGCGGCGAAGCTTGCGTCTCCGCGCAAAAACTTCTCCCACCGCGACCGCCGCCTGTCCCGACCCCCGCCTGCGATGATCCGGCGCGCCCGCTCAGGGGAGCAGCACCGTCGAACCGGTCGTCTTGCGCGCTTCGAGATCGCGGTGCGCCTGCGCCGCTTCCTTCAGCGGATAGGTCTGGTTGATCGGAATCTTGACCGCCTTCTTCTTCACCACATCGAA
>JAJPKH010000117.1 GCA_021323795.1 Acidiferrobacteraceae bacterium
GGCGCACGAAGTTGCGCACCAGATTCTCGTCGCGATTGCTGGCGTCTTCGATCCAACGCAGTTGATGTTGCGCCGCATAGTCGGCAAGCGCCTCGCGCGCGAAGCCGAGCAGCGGACGCGCGAGACGCCCTTGGGCGAATTCCGCTAGCGCCGGCATGGCGGCGAGACCGGCGACGCCGGCGCCGCGCATCAATTGCAGCAACACGGTTTCCGCCTGGTCGTCCTGGTGGTGCGCCGTGAGCAGCACCGCACCCGGCGGAAGAAGGCGCGCCAACGCCGCGTAACGCGCATGACGCGCGGCGTCTTCCAAGCCGCGCTCGGCGATATCCTGTACGACGATGCGCTCGGAACGGAACGGGATCGCGAGCGCCGCGCAAACGGCCGCGCCATGACGCTCCCACTCGGCGGAGCCCGGCTGCAATCCATGATCGATGTGCAGCGCGTGCACACGCCATGAGCCGCGCTCGCGCAGGCTCCCGAGCGCGTGCAGCAGCGCATGCGAATCCATGCCGCCGCTATAGGCGACGTAGAGCGGTGTCGCTGGAGTGAGATGAAGCTCGGTGCTCAGCACGCGCGCGAGCGCGTCGGGCGTAAAGCGGCGCCGGCGATGACGGCGTTCCTGCAGGAGCGACGCGATCGCGTCAGCCTTCTTGGAACTCTCCATGCTGCATCAGGCGCTGGTAGCGGCTTTCGATCAGGTTATCAGGCGGCACGGCGCGCAGCCTATCGAGCTCGTCGGCGAGAGTCGACTTCAGTCGTCGCGCCGTTTCCTCCGCGTCCCGATGCGCCCCGCCGAGCGGCTCCGGAACGACGACGTCGACGAGACCGAGTTTCGATAAGCGCTCGGCCGTGATTCCCATCGCCTCCGCCGCGGCGGTCGCCTTGTCGGCCGCGCGCCAGAGGATCGAGGCGCAGCCTTCGGGAGAAATGACCGAATACGTGGCGTATTGCAGCATGAGCAGCCGATCGCACACGCCGATGGCGAGCGCGCCGCCCGAGCCGCCCTCGCCGATCACGATGCTCACGATCGGCGTTCCCAAACGCGACATCACGTACAAGTTGCGCGCGATCGCCTCGCTCTGCCCGCGCTCCTCCGCGCCGACGCCCGGATACGCGCCGGGTGTGTCGATGAAAGTAACGAGCGGCAGCCGAAAGCGCTCGGCGAGCCGCATCAGGCGCAGCGCTTTGCGATAGCCCTCGGGCCGCGGCATGCCGAAGTTGCGCCGCACCTTTTCGCGCGTATCGCGGCCTTTCTGGTGGCCGATGACGACCACCGGACGGCCCTCGAAGCGCGCGACGCCGCCGACGATGGCGGGATCGTCGGCGAAGCCGCGGTCGCCGTGCAGCTCTTCGAAGTCGGTGAACAGCCGCGCGACGTAATCGAGCGTGTACGGCCGCAGCGGATGGCGCGCCACCTGGGAAATCTGCCAGGGCGTGAGAGAAGTGAAAATCGACTCCGTCAGCCGCCGGCTCTTCGCCTCCAAGCGACTCACTTCGTCGGCGATGTCGGCGCCGTGCGATGCCGAGCGCAGCGCTTCGATCTTCGCCTCGAGCTCGGCAATGGATTGTTCGAAGTCCAGGTAGTTATGGTTCATTGTTTAGTTGATGCAGACCCCTCTACGGCAGCCCTGCCGTACTGCGATCGGGACTAGCGATATTCGACTTGCACGTTGCGCTCGCCCGCGAGACGGCTCAAACGCTCGAGCACCGCTTTGCTCGGACTCACTTTCCATTCTTCGCCCAACACGAGTTCGACCTCCGCCGCTTCGCTGCGGTAGCGTACCCATACCGGACAGGGCCCCTGGCTCGGGGCGAGGATTTGCCTGAGCTCGTCCATGAACCCGTTCGCCGCCGTGGTGGCGTCGACTGCAATAATGAGCCGGGACCCGAAAACGCCGCGTGCCTGATCGATATTATAGATCTCCTCCGCGGACATTTTGAATCCGCCGGTGTATTCGTCGACCGACACGTGCCCCTTAACCACGAGCAGCGTGTCCTTCACCAGCAGCTCGCGGTGGCGCTCGAAGAGCTCGGAAAAGACGGCAAGCTCGAGGCGCCCGGTGCGGTCGTCGAGCGTTACGAACGCCATGCGATCGCCGCGCCGGGTCTGCATGACCCGCATCCCGACGACCAGGCCGGCGACCGTCACCGCGCGATCCTGCGTCGGGCGCAATTCGGCGATCGTCGCGCTCGTGATGTGCTTCAGCTCTTCGGCGTAACGCGCGATCGGATGCCCGGTGAGGTACAGGCCGAGGGTTTCTCTTTCGCCGTCGAGCCGCTGCTCCTCGCTCCATTCCGGTAGTTGCTCGTAAACCGGCGCATCGGACGGTGCTCGCACCCCGCCGAAGAGATCCGACTGCCCCGCTTCGCTGTTGCTCGCGTGCTGATCAGCCTCGGCGAGCGCTTTGGTGAGGGACGCCATGAGCGCCGCGCGGTGGGTGCCGAACGCGTCGCACGCGCCGGCTTTGATGAGCGACTCGAGCACGCGGCGGTTCACGCGGCGGCCGTCGATGCGCTTGCAGAAATCGAACAGATCGCGAAACGGCCCGTCGGCGCCGCGCGCCTGCATGATGGCCTCGATCGCGGACTGCCCGAGCCCCTTGATCGCGCCGAGACCGTAGAGAATCGTGTTGCCGTCGATCGGCACGAATTCGAATTCGCAACGATTGATGTCCGGTGGCAGCACTTTGATTTTCATGTCGCGGCATTCGGCGATCATCGTGACCACCTTGTCGGTCTTGTCCATATCGGACGAGAGCACCGCCGCCATGAACGCCGCCGGATAATGCGCCTTGAGCCATGCCGTCTGGTACGCGATGAGCGCGTACGCCGCCGAGTGCGAGCGGTTGAAGCCATAGCCCGCGAACTTCTCGATCAAGTCGAAAATTTCCGTCGCGAGCTTTTCGTTCACCCCACGTTCGCGCGCGCCCTCGACGAAGCTCGCGCGCTGCTTCGCCATCTCCTCCGGTTTTTTCTTTCCCATCGCGCGGCGCAGCAAATCGGCGCCGCCGAGCGTGTAACCGGAGAGCACTTGTGCGATCTGCATCACTTGTTCCTGATACAGGATCACGCCATACGTGGGTTTGAGAATCGGCTCGAGGCTCGGGTGCGGATACTTGACCGGGATACGCTTGTGCTTGCGATTGATGTAATCGTCCACCATGCCCGACTGCAGCGGGCCCGGACGGAACAATGCGACGAGCGCGACGATTTCCTCGAACTGATCCGGTTTGAGGCGATTGATCAGATCCTTCATGCCGCGCGATTCGAGCTGGAACAGCGCGGTGGTCTTGCAGGACTTGAGCAGCGCGTAGGTCGCCGCATCGTCGATCGGCAGATGATCGATGACGAGCGGCGCGTCGCCCTTTTGCGCGCGCTCGCGGTTGATGATTTTCACCGCCTTGTCGATGATCGTGAGCGTGCGCAAGCCGAGGAAGTCGAACTTCACGAGCCCGACCTTTTCCAGATCCTCCATGTCGAACTGCGACACGGCTTCGTGTCCGCCCTGCTCGCAGTAGAGCGGCATGAAGTCGGTAAGCTCGCTCGGCGCGATGACGACGCCGCCCGCGTGCTTACCGGCGTTGCGCGCGAGACCTTCGAGCATCTTCGCGGTGTCGAGCAGCGACCTGACGTCCTCTTCCTTGTCGTAGCGTTCCTTGAGCAGCGGCTCGACTTCGAGCGCGCGGTCGAGCGTCATGCCGATCTCGAAGGGAATGAGCTTCGCGATCTTGTCGCAAAAACCGTACGGATGGCTCAGCACGCGGCCGACATCGCGCACCACTGCGCGCGCCGCCATCGTGCCGTGCGTGATGATCTGCGCCACCTTGTTGGCGCCGTAACGTTGTTTTACGTACTCGATCACTTCGTCGCGCCGCTCCATGCAGAAGTCGACGTCGAAGTCGGGCAGCGACACGCGCTCCGGATTCAGGAAGCGCTCGAACAGCAGCTCGTACTTGATGGGATCGAGCTCGGTGATGCCGAGGCTGTAAGCGACCAGCGAGCCGGCGCCGGAACCGCGGCCGGGCCCGACGGGAATGCCGTTACTCTTCGCCCATTGGATGAAGTCCGCCACGATCAAGAAGTAGCCGGCGAAACCCATCTTGATAATGACGTCCAGCTCAAGATCGAGGCGCGCCGCGTACTCGGTTCGCGCCGCGGCGCGAACCGACTCCGGCAGCAAGCTCAAGCGCCGCTCGAGCCCGGCGCGGCTGTTCTCCCGCAAGCTTTCGTTTTCGTCACCGCCGGTTTCGAACTTGGGCAGGTAGTACTTGCCGAACTCGATGCGGTAGTTGCAGCGGCGCGCGATCTCGATCGTGTTGGCGAGCGCTTCCGGCACGTCCGCGAAGAGCTGCTGCATTTCCGCCACCGAGCGGAAGTATTGCTGCGTGGTATGCCGGCGCGGCCGGCGGCTGTCGGTCAGCACCCGGCCTTCCTGTATGCATACCCGTACCTCGTGCGCCTCGAATTCCTCCGGCTTGAGAAACATCACCGGGTTGGTCGCGACCACCGGCACGCCGACCTCCGCCGCGAAGGCGACGGCCGCGTGGTTGTATTCTTCCTGACGCGGCTGTCCGATGCGCTGCAATTCCAAATAGAAGCGGTCCGGAAACCAGCGGCGGTATTCGTCGGCCGCCGCCTGCGCCGCGGCGCGGTTGCCGCCCAGAAGCGCATTGCCGATCTCCCCTTCGTGCGCCCCGGACAACGCGATCAGGCCCGCGGACGCTTCATCCAGCCAAGCGCGCTCGAGGCAAGGCCGGCCCGACTTCTGACCCTCCCGGTAAGCGGCCGTCAGCAAGCGCGACAAATTACGATAACCGGCCACGCCTTGGCACAGGAGCGTGAGGCGTAACGGCTTATGGGGGTCCGAGGGGTGAGCCACCCACACATCCGCGCCGACCAGAGGCTTCACGCCGGCGGCGACGGCCGCCTGATAAAGCTTCGCGGCGCCGAAGACGTTACAGAGATCGGTGAGCGCCACCGCAGGCATCGAAGCAGCCGCGGCCGCGGCGACGAGGTCCGGAATGCGAACAATCCCGTCGGCCAGCGAAAATTCTGAGTGAACTCGAAGGTGGACGAACGATGCGCTCACGAACGCAATTTGACCCCAAATACCGTGGGGACGGAAGAGCATAAACGACCAACCCGATGCTCAGCCGGTTCGGCGGCTCTCCGAGGATGTGTTTCGCGATTCACTCGCACCGTCGTTATACTCGCGCCGCCGAATCGGACATCGGAAGAAATGACGCCAACCACCCGACGCTGGACCGCGGTTCTCCTCATTTCCTTCTTCCCCTTCCCATCGTCCGCGGACGACTTCGCGCCGCTTGCCATAACCAACCAAAGCCCGCTGATACAGATCTATGGCCTGCCCACGCTTGGCGGCCCGCGGTTGTTGAAAGGCGGGCAGCTCGAGGTGGGCCTCGGTTTTGAAACCGCCAGCAATTTTTTCTCCGGGGCGACAGCCTCGGAAACATTACTACTGGACGGCGAAACTCATCGTACCGCCCTTACGGTCCGCTACGGGACGAACCAAGCCGAGTGGGGAATTGAAGTGCCCTACCTGTCCCACAGCGGTGGCTTCATGGATAGCTTTATCGAGAACTGGCACGACACGTTCGGCATGCCCAACGGGGGCCGCGATCAAGCCCCCCGAAATCGGCTCGCGTATATTTATCAGCGTAACGGCAGCGACTTACTGCGATTTACTCAAGCGACTCGAGGAGTCGGCGATGTGCGATTGTATGGCGCTTGGCCCTCACGGGTGGATCGAGGCGCGGTCGATATCGCTTTGAGGAGCAGTCTGAAACTTCCGACCGGAAAGTCATCCGAGCTGCTCGGCAGCGGTGCCACTGATCTCGCCGTCTGGCTCTCGATCGGCTGCTCCGCCACCGCCTGCCCCGGCCGCTTGCGGTGGACAGCCGGCGGCGGGGTCCTGGGGCTTGGGCAAGGCGATGTATTGCCGGACATGCAGCGTAGCCTCGTCGCATTCGGAGGGCTCGGACTCGCGTGGCGGGCCTTAGCGCCGGTGGTGCTAAAAGCGGACTTGCTGGCTCACAGTCCGTTCTACGCCGACAGCGCGCTCAAACCCCTCGACGCGTCCACCGTACAACTCTTACTGGGAGGGACCTGGAACATCACGGCGCGGACCGCGTTGGACGTCGGTCTTTCGGAGGACCTGCGCCTTTATACCGCTCCGGATGTAAGCCTGTTGATTGGTTTGCGCGCAACGTTCTGACCAGCCAGCTTCATGACCGGAACACGAAGGAGTGAATGAACGGTACCTCTCAACGGATAAGACGCTCGAACCGAGCCGTTCTTTTATAGTTTCAAGGAGATACATAGTATACTGCTTGCATGGACTTATCAGGGACCCAAACGGCGCCGGGCGGACATGCGACGAACCCGCGCGTGCTGGAACAGCTCGAGCAGTGGCTTACCAAGCGCTGGGTGCTCGGTCTCATTAATCTCGCCGTCCTCGCGCTGCTCAGCTTCAGCCTTGCACGCGGCACGTGGCGCCTATTTACGCCACCTGCTCCTTCAGAATCGGTCCCGATCGTTCCATCGAACGAATTAACCGGCGACTACAACCTCCCGGCGCTGCTGTCCGCGAACCTGTTCGGGCAGGCGGCTCCGGCGACGAAGCCCGGCGTATCGCTCGAGACCATTCCACTCAGCAGTCTCAACCTGGTTCTCACCGGCGTGATGGTGACGCCGGCCGCAAGCTTTGCGTTGATCAGCGCCGACGGCAGCCCGGAAGCGCCGTTCGCCATCGGGCAGGATATCGTCTCGGGCGTCACGCTCTACGCGGTTTACTCCGACCGCGTATTGATCCGCCGCGGCGGCGCGACCGAAAGCCTCATGCTTAAAGATACGGGTGCCAACCTCCCCGACGGTTCCATTGTCGCGGCCCCGCCGCGTCCGGCTCCGACCTCGGGCGTGCAGCGCCGCGGCGACAATAATTACGCGGTCAGCCGGCAACAGCTGACGCAACAAATGCAGAAGCCGGACTTTCTAAGCCAGGCGCTCATGGTGCCGAACGCCGGAGGCGGATTCCTGGTGCGCGAAATCCAGCCGGGCAGCATGTACGAGAAACTCGGGTTGCGCGTCGGGGACGTGATTCAGTCGGTGAATGGCCAGGCGGTCAACACCGTGGACGATGTGATGCGGCTGTATCAGCAGTTCGAGTCGGTGGCGAACGTATCCGTCGAGGTGCGCCGCGCCGGCCGAGTGGAAACGCTCGTATATAACTTTCAATAAAGCGATTACTGCAAATGACTGCGACTGCACATGCCGGCTGGCGCTACGGGCTGATCGCCCTTGCGCTCGCGGCCGTCACATCTCTGTACGCGGCTGATCCGGATGACGACGAAGGTGACGCGGAGCCGACTCCTCCGCCGGTAAACGATCGAGCCGTACCGCCGAGCGGCCAGCGTCCCACGGTACCGGCCCCGAGCAACGCCCAGGCGCCGATCCCGCCGGGGCCGCCCGCCGGGGCCGCTCCGGCTCCGCCCGCGTCGACCTCACCGGCTCCGCCCGTAACCAAGGTGAGCAGCAACGAAGTGCTGCTCAACTTCCAGGCGGCGGATATCCAAGCGGTGGTGAAAGCCGTTTCGCAGATGACCAATCGGAACTTTCTGCTCGACCCGCGGGTAAAGGGCCAAGTCACGATCATCTCCGCGAAACCGGTGCCGCGATCGGCGGCGTATCAAATTTTTCTCTCGGCGCTCAAGGCCCAAGGCTTCACCGCCGTCGAGGGCCCCGGCGGGCTGGTGCGGATCATTCCCATTGCAGAGGCCAAGCAAGGCGCGGACGTGCATAAAGACGTGCCGCGCGGCGGTGAGCAGGTGACGACGCACGTCGCCATATTGCAGAACGTTTCCGCCAGTCAGATCGTACCGATACTGCGTCCACTCATGGCGCCCACGAGCCAACTCTCGGCTTATGACGCCGCGAACGCGCTCATCATCACGGATTTCGCCGACAACATTCGCCGCTTGCTCGCGATTATCGACCGCATCGATCAGCCGGCCGCAAGCGAAGTCACGGTCGTGCCGCTGAAGTACGCCTCCGCCCTCGACATCGCCGATCTCATCACGCGTCTCGCGGTGACGCCGGGCGCGACCCCGGGCGCGCCGAGCGGCGTACCCATCCAGCCCGGCGGTGTGCCGGCGGGCGATCGTTTCACCATTATTCCCGATCTGCGCACCAACAGCCTGCTCATTCGTACCGAGAACCCGGGCCGCCTCGCGCAGCTGCAATCGTTGATCACCAAGCTCGACGTACAGGCGACCACCGGCGGACAGACACGCGTCATTTACTTGCGCAACGCCGAGGCGGTGAAACTCGCGGAAGTGCTGCGCGGGTTGTTGGCGGGCGAAGCGCGCGCGCAACAAGCGGCGGCGCCGTCGGCCGTGCCAGGCGCGGCGCGTCCCGTCGGTGCGGCGCGCGGGGGCGCTGAAGCTTCGCTCGTGCAAGCCGACGAGGCGACCAACGCGCTCATCATCAACGCGTCGGACGCCGTTTATAACAACCTGCGCGCCGTCATCGAAAAGCTCGACGTGCGGCGCGCGCAGGTGTTCGTCGAAGCGCTGATCGCCGAAATCAGCATGGACAAGGCGAGCGAGCTCGGCTTTCAATGGGCATCCGTGGGCGGCGCCGGCTCGGGCGCGGTGGCGGGCGTCAGCAATTTCCGCAGCGGCACCCAGCAAGGCATCATCGCCGCGACGGCCGATCCCAAAACGCTGGCCGGGGCGACCGGCCTCACGCTCGCCTTCCTCGGGCGCACCATCACCCTGCCGGACGGAAGACAGGTGCGCAGCATCGGGGCGCTCGCCCGCGCCCTCGAATCAGACAGCCAAGCCAACATTCTTTCTACGCCGAACCTGCTGACCCTCGATAATGCCGAGGCCAAGATCATCGTCGGCCAGAACGTGCCCTTCGTGACCGGCGGTTTTCTTCCCACCGCGTCGACCGCGAACGCCGCGACGGGCGTGAACCCGTTCCAAACGATCGAACGCCGCGACATCGGCATACAGTTGCGCATCAAGCCGCAAATCTCCGAGGGCGGCGGCGTGAAGCTCGATATCTTTCAGGAAATCTCGACAGTCACCGCCCCGCCGCCCGGTGTTACCGCTTCCGACATCATCACCAATAAACGCTCCGTGGAAACCAAAGTTCTGGTGGACGACGGCGCGACCGTGGTTCTCGGCGGCCTGATCGAAGACAACACCACCGATACGCAGGCGCGTGTGCCCTTACTGGGGCGTATCCCACTGCTCGGCGCGCTGTTCCGTTCCAAAGAACAGACGAAGCGGAAGACGAATTTGATGGTGTTTTTGAAACCGACGATCATTCGTACCGTCGAAGACCACTACCGCGTTACCACCGATCGCTACGACTATATCCGCGCGCAAAGCGAGGAGGAACGCCAGCGCAGCCAGCAATTCGAACGGTTCCGCCCGGTACCACCTGCGCCTAAACCGGCCGAACCGGAGAAGGAAAAGACGGAGAAACCCGTAACACCCGCGCCACCCGCTGGCTCCGGCAATCCCGGCTGATCCTCCGCTATGCAATCGCCAACGACCATCGACACTCTCGATCCGCAATGGATTGATCGCCTGCCCTACCACTTCGCCAAACGCCACGGCGTGCTGGCGGCGCGCCAATGCGAGGCGGGGCTCGAGGTGTGGGCGCGCCCGGGCGTCTCGAGCACCGTGCTCGCGGAGCTGCAACGGGCGCTCGGACAGCCGATACAGCTGCGCGAGCTGACCGTCGAAGCTTTCGATACCGCGCTTCACCGCGCCTACGAGCGCGGCAAGCACCACGCGATGGAAATCGTGGACGGGCTCGATACCGATCCGGATCTCACGGATCTCACGCAAGGACTCCCCCGCGTCGAGGACCTGCTTGAGAGCGAGGACGACGCGCCGATCGTGCGGCTGATCAATGCGCTGCTCTCGCAGGCGGTGCGCGAAGGCGCCTCGGATATCCATGTCGAACCGTTCGAAACGCGCTCGGTCGTGCGTTATCGCATCGACGGCGTGCTGCGCGATGTCATCGAGCCGCCGCAAGCGGCGCACGGTCTCATCGTGTCGCGCGTGAAAATCATGGCGCGGCTCGACATCGCCGAGAAACGCATGCCGCAGGACGGACGCATCACGCTGCGCCTCGCCGGTCGGCCGGTCGACGTGCGCGTCTCCACCCTGCCGACGGCTCACGGCGAGCGCGTCGTCATGCGTCTGCTCGACAAGCAGGCCGGCCGGCTGACGCTGCCGGCCATCGGCATGTCGCCGGAAATGCTCACCATACTCGATGGGCTGATCAATCAACCGCACGGCATTATCCTGGTAACGGGTCCCACCGGTTCCGGTAAGACGACGACGCTCTACGCGGCGCTGTCGCAGCTCGACACCAAGAGCCACAACATCATGACGGTCGAGGATCCGATCGAGTACGACTTGGACGGCATCGGCCAGACGCAAGTCAACCCCAAGACCGATCTCAGCTTCGCGCGTGCCCTGCGCGCCATTCTGCGCCAGGACCCGGACATCATCATGATCGGCGAGATACGCGATCTCGAGACGGCGCAGATCGCGGTGCAGGCGTCCCTCACCGGCCATTTGGTGCTCGCCACGTTGCACACGAACGATTCCGTCGGCGCGGTGACGCGCCTCGTCGATATGGGCATCGAGCCGTTTCTCGTCGCTTCGAGCCTGCTAGGCGTACTGGCGCAGCGATTGGTCCGGCGCCTGTGCCCGCAGTGCCGCAAGCCGCACGCGCCGGACGCGGCGGAGCGGCGGCTGCTGCAGCTTTCCGCGGAAGATGATCGGCAGATCAACATGCCGGTCGGCTGCGCCGAGTGCGCGAGCAGCGGTTACCAGGGACGCACCGGCGTGTTCGAGCTTCTCACCGTCGACGACGCGCTGCGCACGCTGATTCACGACGGCGCTTCCGAAGAACGCCTGCGCGACCACGCGCGCCACCGGGGCATGCACTCGATCCGCGAAGACGGGCTGCGCTGGGTGCTCGCCGGCGAAACCAGCCTCGATGAAGTCCTGCGCGTCTCGCGCGAGTAGGATCTCCCATGAGCCGTCATCACCAAAACGCTGTTACAAGCGCTAACGCCTGTCGCTCGTTCTCCCGCCGGGAGAGAGGGAGCGAAGGAAAAAGGGGCCGGTAAAACTTGGCGGGCTTCGAATATCAGGCACTGGATTCCACCGGCCGTGCGGTGCGCGGCGTCATCGACGGCGACGCCGAGCGCCAGGTGCGCGCGCTGCTGCGCGAGCGCGGGCTCACGCCGCTTTCGGTCGACGCCATCCGCGAGCAGCAGACGCGCGCGGGCGGCGGCAAGGCGCCGCGCGTGCGCCGCGGCATTTCCGGCAGCGAACTGGCGCTCGTCACGCGTCAGTTCGCGACGCTGGTGCGCGCCGGCTTGACGCTCGAGGAATGCCTCACCGCGCTCATCGAGCAGACGGACAAACCACGCACGCGCAACGTGCTCGCCGGTGTACGCGGGCGCATGGTCGAAGGCCAGTCGCTCGCGCGCAGCATGGGCGCGTTTCCGCAGGCGTTTCCCGATATTTATCGCGTCATGGTCGACGCGGGCGAGCAGTCGGGCCGGCTCGTCGAAGTGCTCGAGCGTCTGGCGGATTACACCGAGAACCGGCAGGCGCTGCGGCAAAAAGTCGTGCTCGCGTTCATTTACCCCGCCCTCGTGACGTTCGTGGCGATCAGTGTCGTGTCGCTGCTGCTGGTCTACGTCGTACCGCAGGTCACGCGCGTGTTTACCAACACCGGCCAGGCCCTGCCGTTGGTGACGCGCGTCTTGATCGCGATCAGCGACGCCGCGCGCGCCAGCGGAATTTTCTGGGTGATCGGCATTGGGGTGGCGATCATTGGGGGGCTGTTTGCATTGCGCAATCCGGCGGTGCGCTTCCGTTGGCACGGCGTGATGCTGCGCCTGCCCGTCGTCGGGCGGCTGGTGCGCGGCATCAACGCGGCGCGCTTCGCCGATACGCTCGGCATCCTGACCGCGAGCGGCATTCCGCTGCTGCCGGCGCTGCAGTCGGCGGTTCCCGTGGTGAACAACCTGCCGATGCGCGCCGGCGTCGAAGAAGCGTTGCGGCAAGTGCGCGAAGGCGGAAGCCTGTCGCGCGCGCTCGGCAAATCCAAGCTGTTCCCGCCGCTCGTCGTGCACCTGATCGCGAGCGGCGAAGCGAGCGGACGCCTCGATGCCATGTTGCAGCGCGCGGCGGAGGCGCAAGCGCGCGAGCTCGAAAACTGGGTGAAGGCGTTGACCGCGTTGCTCGAGCCCGTGTTGATTCTGGTCATGGGCGTCATCGTGCTCTTTATCGTGATCGCGATACTGCTGCCCATCTTTGAAATGAACCAATTGATCAAATGAGGTTTTACATGCAGGAAGGACAAAACCGCGCATTCCGTCGCCGTCAAGAACGCATAGAACGGCGTCAACCCTCACTCTTATTCCCTGTCCCGCCCGCGCCGGAGACGGCCGCTTTCGCGCGTCCCGCGCTTCGCCGCATTCGCGCGTCCTTGGGCAGCAGAGCGAGCCGAAGCACGCTACCCGCGCACGTTATCGGGTCGCGCGGGTTTACGTTGATCGAGGTGCTCGTCGTGGTCGTGATCCTCGGCATCCTCGCCGGGCTCATCGTGCCGCGCATCATGGACCGGCCGGATCAGGCGCGCGTCGTGGCGGCGAAGAACGACATCCACGCGATCACCAACGCGCTCAAGCTGTACCGCCTGGATAACGGCACCTATCCGTCCGCCGATCAGGGGCTGACGGCGCTCGTGCGCAAGCCCGAGACCGGCGAGGTGCCGCGCAACTGGAAGAGCGGCGGTTATCTCGAGCGTCTGCCGAAAGACCCCTGGGGCGGCGACTACCAATATCTGAACCCCGGCATCCATGGCGAAGTGGACGTGCTCAGTCTCGGCGCCGACCGCCAGCCCGGGGGCGAGGGCTACAATGCCGACATCGGCTCGTGGGATGCGAACTGAGGCGAGGCGAACGCCTGTCCCGGTGAAAAAGCGGGTCGAGGTCAGGAAGCGAATATGATGTTTCGCCGCCCTCGCCTTCGCCCCTACGCGGCCAGAGAGCAGGAAGCGCGCCGATTCGTGCACGCGCACGGATTCACTTTAATCGAACTGGTCGTCGTCATGCTCGTGCTCACGATCATCCTCGGCATGGTCGGCGTGCGCTTGACGCGCGATCAAACCGACATTCTTCGCGACGAGGCCGGCCGCCTGGTGCTCGTGCTGCAAAACGCCCAGCAGCAGGCGATTCTCGAAGGGCAACCGTACGCCTTCGCGTTCACGGACGAGGGTTACCGATTTCTGCGCATCGACACTAAAGGCAAGCTCGTCCCCATCGAAGCCGATGAGTTGCTCGCGCCGCGCAAGCTTCCGCCGCCCTTAATGCTGGGTCCCGTCAAACCGCGCGATGCGACGTCGCGGCGACCGGAGGTGATCCTGTTCGATCCGAGCGGGGAATTTCCGGCCTTCGCGATGGTGCTCACCTTCGGCGATATCTCGTGGTACGTACAAGGCTCGAGCGATGGCAGCATTCAATCTTCCCCGGTCCTTGCGCCGGCGGCCGCTTAACGCCGTGCGCGCGCACTTCCCGCTCCCTCATGCTGCTCCCGCCGGGGCGCGCGAACGCCCGCGCGCCCGTTCGGCGGCGCGAATGTCCGCTGGACATTCGCGCGACCACCGCCCCGATCCCCTCGCGGGGGGAGGGAGACGGGCCGTGGCGCACGCGGCGCGTCGGCACTTCCTGATATCGGGCTTCACGCTGGTCGAAGTGCTGGTAGCCCTCGCCATTCTCGCCATCGCGCTGGCCGCGGTTCTGCGCGCCATGGGCCAGGCGATCGACCTCTCTACCGATCTGCGCGAACGCACGCTCGCGCTGTGGGTGGCCGAGGAGCGCGCCACCGAGTACCAGTTGAAACGCGACTGGCCGGGACTGGATACCAAGGAAGGCACCATGGAGTTCGGCGGCCGGGAATGGCGCTGGCGCGACCGCATTTCCTCGACGCCGCTCGCCGAGCTGCGTCGCGTCGATATCGAGATCCGCACGCCGAACTCGCCGGACGTCCTCGCGCACCTCGCCGTTTTCCTGCGCCAGCCATGAACGGCGACATCCGCGCGCGCGGCTTCACGCTGTTGGAAATTCTCATCGCGGTCGCCGTGTTCGCGATATTTTCCGCGATGGCGTACGGCGGTCTGATGCGGCTGCTCGACAACCGCGAGCGCATCGATGCGGAACGGAGTTTCTGGCGCGAGGCCGCGCTCGGGTTCACGCGCCTCGAGCAAGACTTCGCGCTCGCGCGCAAGCGCCCTATCCGCGACAACGACGGCACCGAAAAGCCGGCCTTCACCGGCCAGCCGACGGATACGCGCGCGGTCGGCGAACCGAGCGTCGAGTTCACGCGCGGCGGAATACTGGTTCCGAACGGCTTCACCGCCGACTTGCAACGCGTCGCGTATCGACTGGTGGACGACAATCTCATGCGTATGACGTGGCCGGTGCTCGACCGCGCGCCGTTGACCAAGCCCGTCATGACGCCGCTGTTGCACAACGTCGAAGAATTCCAGGTGCGTTTCTTCATGAGCGGCAACGCGGTCGGAGCGGCCAGCGGCGCGGCGAGCGGCGCATGGATCGATCGCTGGCCGCCGCCGGCCCAGCAGGGCAGTAATTTCACGCCGCTGCCGCGTGCCGTGGAAGTCACCGTGGCGCTCAAGGGGCGCGGCAAGTACAAGCGCGTGTTCCTCGTGGGCGACGATAAATGAGAGCGCGCCAGCGAGGCGTCGCGCTGATCACGGCGATGCTCATCGTCGCGATCGTCGCCACGCTCGCGACTTCGCTCGCGCTCGGCCAGCAGGTATGGCTGCGCCAGACGCAGAATCTCGTCGACCTCGCGCAGGCGGAGCGCTTACGCCAAGGCGCGCTCGAGTTCGCCGCCGCGATCCTCGCGCGCGACGCCAAGAACGGCCAAACGAGCGGGACCGATAATCTGGACGAAGATTGGGCCAAGACGATACCGCCGTTGCCGGTGGAAGGCGGCGCGATCCTGATTTCCATCGCCGATGCGCAGGCCCGTCTCAACCTGAACAACCTGATACAGCCTCCGCGACCGGGGCAGGCTCAGAGCGGCGGGCCGAGCACGGATTACGTGGGCGCCTACCGGCAGCTCTTGACGCTGCTCGGGTTGAATCCGCAGCTCGCCGATGCGCTGCTCGACTGGATGGACACCGATGCAACCGCGCAAGCCGACGGCGCGGAGGACATCGACTACTTGAACCACGATCCGCCCTACCGCGCCGCCAATCGCCCGCTGACGTCCGTCGATGAGCTGCGTCTCATCAAGGGCTACACCGAAGACGTCGTCGAGAAGCTGCGTCCTTACGTCATCGTGTTGCCCGCGCCGGGACAATCCCCCGTCAACGTCAACACGGCCTCGGCGACGGTTCTTGCCGCGCTGACGAACACGAGCATTGCGCAAACGGAGCAGATCGTCAGCGCCCGAGCGAACAATCCGTTCAAAGACGTCGGTCAGTTTCAAAAGCTGCTGCCGGGCAAGACGCTCAACCCGTCGAACTATGCTGTGACCAGCGGGTATTTTATAGTGTCGGTCGAAACCCGTATCGGCCGGACGCAACGCCGCAGCGAGGCATTGGTCGAGCGCCCCGCGGGAGGCGCGAACGTGCGCGCGTTGTGGTATCGGCAACCTGCCGTCAAGATCGTATTGGATGAAGACAAGGCTTAAAGACCGCTTCGGCGACTGGCTCGGCGCGCTGAACGCCGGCTCCGCCTTGCTCGGCGGACGCGGCACCCAGCTGCTGTTGCCGCGCGGGTGGCCGGAAGGCAATCCTTCGGTCTACTGGTGGACGCGCGGGCCGGACACGCGCAGCACGCGTGCGGGGCGCGAAGAGAATATCACGCAGTTGCCGCCGGCGTTGCGCGCCGGCCCGGTGCACGCGTGGACGCCACCGGGCGATACGTTGCTCACGCGCACCAAGCTCCCGACGCGTTCGCGCGCGCGCATACTTCAGGCCCTGCCCTACGCGCTGGAAGATCAGCTCCTCGATGAGCCGGAGAATCTTCATTTCGCGTACGCTCTGGAAGCGGACGGGAGCCTCGCCGTCGCCGTTACGCAGCGGGCGCGCCTGAATGTCTGGCTGGAAATCTTCAAGAGTGCCGGCGTGCGGCCGGCGAGCCTGTGTCCCGCGAATCTCGCGCTGCCGCTCTATCCCGACGCGTGGTCGGCGGCGTTTGTCGACAACGAGCTCTGGGTGCGTAGCGGCGCGCACACGGGTTTCGTCAGCAGCGCCGCTCCCGACGCGCCGCCGCCGTTGCTCGAGGCCGCCTTGAAGGAAGCGAGCGCCCAAAACGCGGCTCCGCAGCAACTCATTCTCTATGCGCCCCCGGCCGATCTCGATTCCGAGCGCTGGGCCACGGCGCTTCACGTGCCGATCGTCGTCGAAACCGGAGATTTCTGGGAAACGGCACGCGCGCCCGCGCTCAATCTGCTGCAAGCGGACTTCGGGCAAGTCGCCCACGTGCAGCAAATCTTCCGGCCGCTGCGTCCGGCCGCGGTGATGCTCGGGGTTTGGCTCGTCGCGATGGTGATCATGGACGCGATCGAATGGGGGCGCTTGCGTCATGAACACAATGTGTACGCCGCCGAGATGCGGGAGATTTTTCAGCGCAGCTTCCCGGAAGTAAAAACGGTGCTCGATCCCGCCGCGCAGATGCAGAAACAGCTCGACGCGCTGCAGTCGCGCGGCGGCGGGCCGGCCGACCTGCTGCCGCTGCTGACGCGCGTCGCTCCGGCGTTACAGAACCAGCAAGGCCGCGTCAAACTTCAGGGCGTCAAGTACACCGAGCGCAGCCTCACGCTCGAGCTCGCGCTGCCCGATTATCAGGCGCTCGATGCGATGAAGAACGCGCTGCAGGCGGCCAGCTTGGACGTCGAGGTGCTCGCCGCCAACGGCCGCGGCAATGAAGTCGAAGGCCGGCTGCGGGTGCAGCCGGGCGGACTGAAGATCAAACCGAAGCAGCCTTCATGAAGATGGACAGCGAGCTCTACCAAAGGACCCTCACTTACTGGCGCGGGCTCGCCCCTCGCGAACAGCTGGTGGTCGGCATCGGCGGCGTTGCCGCGGTCGTTCTCTTGCTTTACGCGTTTCTTTGGGCGCCGCTCCAGCACGATCTCGACCGCCTGCGCGCCGAAGTGCCGCGCGAACAACAGCAATTGCAGTGGATGCGGGCGCAGGTCAACCGCATCAATCAACTGCGCGCCGCCGCGCCAAGCGGCGTCCGGGGCGGAGGGCTGCTGAGCTTTGTCGAGCAGTCGGCGCAAACCTACGGTATCCGTACCAGCATCAAGCGCGTCGAGCCCGAAGGTCCCAACGCCGTACGCCTCGCGATCGACGGCGTCGCGTTCAACAGCCTCGCCGAGTGGCTCGCGAATCTGCAAAAGCAAGGCGGCGTGCGTATCGACAACGCCACGCTCGAACCATCGCCCACTCCCGGCGTCATCAACGCGCGGCTGTTATTGCGCGCTCCCGGTTCATGAGCAATGTGCGGCGCTTGCGGCGAGGCGCAGGCTATTTAATCCTCGGCCTTGTTCTTTACCTGATCTTCCTGCTGGCGACGGCCCCCGCCGTTTGGCTCGCCGAAGCCACGACGCGGCTGAGCGACGGCGCGCTCACGCTCGCGAGCCCGCGCGGCACCTTCTGGCGCGGCGCCGGCGAGCTCTATGCCGGAGGTCCGGCGACCGGCGTGCGGCATCTCGGCACGCTGCATTGGCAAGTGAACCCGTTGTGGCTGTTCGTCGGTCGCGCACAGCTCGCGATGCGGCTCGAGGGCGAACCCGCCCGAGGACAAGCCTCCGTGCGCGTGGGACTGCAGCGCAACATCAACGTGCGGGACCTGAACGCCTCGCTCCCGGCCCAGCTCACGCCGCTGATCTATCCGCCCGCCGCCTTCTTCGCGCCGACCGGCACGATTGAAATACAAGCGCCGAGCGTCGACGTGAGTCGCGAAGGCCTGGTGGCCGTTGCGGAAGCGCAGTGGCGCGGCGCCGGCGGGCGCTTCACCGGACCCGAGGGATTGGGCGACTATCGCGTCGAGATCACCGGCCGCGGCGATCTCGCGACATTTCGTCTCACCACATTGCGCGGTAACCTGGATCTCGCAGGCGAGGGGCAATGGCGCGTAACGGGCGACGGCGAGCTCCGGTTTAACGGCAGCGCGACGCCGAAAGGAAATGCCGCGCAACTCGAGCCGCTCCTGCGCGCGCTCGGTCGCGATCTCGGCGGCGGCCGGCGCGAGATCCGCTTTGTCGGTAAGTTTCCGGTCATGCAGCAATTGGGATATTAAGGCAGCGTCCCGCGCGATCTAGTCGAAATAATAGAATCGGGTCGAACATATCCCGACCGCGGTTCGGGAACCGCAATTACGTTTGTTAACAACTCGACGACGCGCCGAGCGGCGCTCGATTAAGAGAACAAAAACCGGGATTCCGATTACTGAGATCGGGGCTACTATTCTGCTCGAGCGGAATCGCCAAGATTCCTCTCGATCAGCACCTCCATCACCGCTTCCGCCGCGCGCGCGTCCGCGTCTTGCTTGAGCGCCCGATGCATTTCGGCGAGCGCGGCTTGCACCGACTCCGCCTGCTCGGGGTGTTCCAGATACTGCTCGACGGCGGCGCCGAGCGCTTCCGGCGTGGCCTCGTCCTGCATTATTTCCGGCACCAAGCGGCGGCCGGCGAGATGGTTCGGCAGCGCGTACATCTTTACGTGCGCGAACAAGCGGATCAACACCTCGGAAAGCGCCGACACCTTGTAGGTGACGACCATCGGTTTCTTCAGCAACGCCGCCTCGAGCGTGGCGGTGCCGGAGGCGAGCAACGCGACGTCGCAGGCCGCGAGGGCGTCGCGCGAATGGTTCAAGAGCAGTGTGAGCGGCAAATCGGCCGCGCTCTCGCGCGCCAACGCCTGCTCGAACAGCACGCGCGTCGCGCGGCTCGCGAACGGCGCGACGAAATGCAATCCCGGACGTCGGGCGTGCAGCCACCGGGCGGTACGCACGAACAGCGCCGCATGGCGCCTGAGCTCGCCGACCCGGCTGCCGGGGAGCAAGGCGACGAGCGTCCGATCGACGGGCAGGGTTAAACGTTCGCGAATCGCCCGAGCGTCGTAGTTGTCGGGAATTTGATCCGCAAGCGGATGCCCGACGAAAGTAACGGGGACCTTGCGCTCCTCGTAGTAGCGCGCCTCGAAGGGAAACAGCGTCAACATCCGATCGACCGCGCGATGGATTTTGCGCAGACGGTAGCCGCGCCACGCCCATACCGTGGGACTGACGTAATGTATCGTCGGAATGCCGGCCGCGCGCAGGCGCTGCTCGACGGCGAGATTGAAGTCGGGCGCATCGACGCCGATATAGAGATCCGGCGGTTTCGCGAGAAAGTGCGCGGCCAAACGGCGGCGCGTGAGGAGAACGCCCGGGAGCCTGGCGATCCCTTCGAGCCCGATGACCGATAGGCGCTCCATGTCGTAAAGACTGCGGCAACCTTCGGCCTGCATATGCGCGCCGCCGATGCCCTCGAAGGCGACGCCCGGCAGCCGTAGCTTCAGCTCGCGCATCAAGCCCGCGCCGAGGAGATCGCCCGATACTTCGCCGGCGACGATGCCGATCTTATAGATAAAACCCCTTCCTCCCCGGCCGGGGAGGGATCGGGGAGAGGGGGCAGCGTTCGACAGCGTGGTGTTTTCCATAAATTAGTGGTCCCTCCTGCGCAGGCAGAGGGGCCGGGGCGATAACGCCGCCTGGCTTACCGCACGATGCCGCGCTTCGACGCCTTGATGAATTCGACGAAGCGCGCGATTTCCGGCTGTGATTGCCCGACGCGTTCCAGCTCTTGCACCGCTTCCGTCAGTTTCAGCTCCGAGTGGTACAGCGTCTTGTACGCGCGCTTGATGATGAGAATGGTTTCTTCGCTGAAACCCCGGCGCCGAAGTCCGCGCGCGTTGATGCCGTGGGGAACACCGCCTTGGCCGGCGACCGTCACAAACGGCGGCACGTCCTTGAAGAGCGTGGTATTGACGCCCGTCATGCAATGCGCGCCGATGCGGCAGAACTGATGGACCAGCGTGAACCCGCCGAGCACCGCATAATCACCGATGTGGACGTGGCCGGCCAGGCTCGACGCGTTGGCGAAAATCGTGTGGTCCCCGACCTGGCAGTCATGCGCGATATGCGAATAGGCCATGAGAAAATTGTCGCTCCCGAGCCGGGTTACTCCCCCGCCCGCCACGGTCGCGCGGTTGAGCGTGCAGTATTCGCGGATGACGTTGCGGTCGCCGATCTCCAGGCGCGTCGGTTCGCCTTTGTACCCGGTATGCTGCGGCGCATCGCCGAGCGAACAGAATTGGTAGATGCGGTTTTCCTTGCCGATGCGCGTCGGCCCGAGGATCACGACATGGGGTGCGATCCGGGTCGAATCGCCGATCTCGACGTCCGCCCCGACAATCGCGTACGCGCCGACCTCGACGCCCTGCCCCAAACGCGCGCGGCCGTCCACCACCGCGGTCGGATGGATCACTCCGATCCCCCTATCCCCTTATACGTACACATCAACTCCGCGCTACAGCAGAGCTCGCCGTCGACCGACGCCGACGCATCGAAGAGCCAGATGCCCTTCATCTTGCGCTTGACCGCGACTTCGATGCGCATCTGATCTCCGGGGCCGACGGCGCGCTTGAACCGCGCCTTGTCGATGCCGAGGAAATAGTAGACCGAGCTCTCGTCCGGCACTTGCTCGAGGGTTTTCATCGAGAGGATGGCGCACGCCTGCGCCATGGTCTCGAGGATCAGCACGCCGGGCATGACGGGCTGATGCGGAAAGTGCCCGGGAAAGAACGGCTCGTTGATCGTCACGTTCTTGATCGCCGTCAATCGCTTGTCGGCTTCGTAATCGAGCACGCGGTCGACCAGCAAGAACGGAAAGCGGTGCGGCAGATACTTGCGCACTTCGCGGATATCAAGCGGCTTCAAGATCGCTCCTCGTTGAGTTTCGCAATTTCCTTTTCGAGTTGTTTGACGCGGCGCGCGAGCTCGTCGAGCTGCTGGAGTCGGACCACCTGGCGCCGCCAATGCTCCGCGCGCTCGGCCGGAATCCCGGACGAATAAGCGCCCGCTTGGCCGATCGAGCTCGCGACCATCGATTTACCCAGCACCACGACGTCGTCGGCGATGTCGATGTGATCGACGATGCCGACCTGCCCGGCGAACATGCAACGCCGCCCGATGGTTACGCTGCCCGAAACGCCGACGCAGGCGGCCATCGCCGTATGTTCCCCGATCCGCACGTTGTGCCCGATATGCACCAGATTGTCGAGTTTCACGCCGTCGGCGATCTGCGTGTCGTTGAACGTACCGCGGTCGATCGTCGTATTCGCCCCGATCTCGACATCGTCGCCGATAATCACGCGTCCCAACTGTGGAATCTTGACCCAGCGCTCGCCGTCCTTCGCGTAGCCGAAGCCGTCGCCGCCGATCACCGCGCCCGGGTGCAGCAAACAGTTCTTTCCGATCACGCAGCGTTCGCCGACCCACACGCGCCCCGTCAACCGGGTTCCCGCCCCGATCGCCGCTTCGCGGCCGACGTACGAGCCCGCGCCGATCTCCGTTCCTTCACCGATCACCGCCCCCGCCTGGACGACCGCGTGCGGCCCGATGCTCGCCGTCGCGGAAACGCGCGCCGCGCTGTCGACCACCGCGCTCGCGTGTATGCCGGGCCGCGGGGTCGGCGACGGATGGAGGAACCCCGCGATGCGCGCAAAGTGGAGCTGCGGCTGCTCGACGATCAGCGCGTTGCCGCCGTATTCGGCGGCGTCCGCTTCGGTGAGCACGACCGCGCCCGCCCGGCACGCGCCCAGCAGGCGTCGATGCTTGGGGTCGTTGACGTAAGAGATTTCGTGGGACTGCGCCCGCTCGAGCGGAGCGACACCGGTGATCTCGACGTCGCCCACGCCGCGCAACCGCCCTCCGAAGCGCCGGGCGAGCTCTGCTAGGGTGGCCGCCATCGTTGCTGCTACTTCTTTCCCAACTTCTGCAAAACCTTGTCGGTCAAATCGACTTTCTTGCTCGCGTAAATCGTGCCTTCGTGCAAGATCAGGTCGTAGTTCTCCTGCTTGGCGATTTCGACGATCGCCTTGTACACGACCTTCTGCAGCGAGGCGAGTTCCTCGTTGCGCCGCAGATTATAGTCCTCGCGGAATTCCTGCGTCTCGCGGCGCGCGTCGCGCTTCAGCACCACGATCTCGTGTTCCTTGGCGCGGCGATCCGCCTCTTTCATGAGCAGGCCGTTTTTTTCCAACTCGTCCTCGAGCTGTTTGATCCGGGCCTGCATCGCGACCAGCTTTTTGTCGCGCGGTCCGAACTCGGCTTCGAGTTTTTTCAACGCCGCCTGGCCCTGCGGCGCTTCCTCGATGACTTTGACGGCGTTGACGTAACCGACCTTGAGCTCTTGCGCATGGAGCGAGCCCGCATCCGCCAGCACCGCGATGCCTGCGGCGGCCAACAGTATGGCGCGGATCATGTGCTTGGAAAAAAAACCTCTCATCATCTGAACGGGACGCCTAGCGTAAACTGGAACTGCTCTTTTTGGTCGCCCGGCTTGTTGTTCAAAGGTTTCGCGTAGCTGAAACTCAAGGGGCCGACCGGCGAAAACCAATTAAACGCCAAACCCGCGGAATAACGCAACTCCCCGAGATCCACGCGCTCGCCCGGTCCGTACACCATTCCGGTATCGACGAAGAGGCTCATGCGCATCGACTTGTCGTCGCGCGTCGTTCCCGGCACCGGGAAGAAGTATTCCATATTGCCGAGCACGCGGCGATTGCCGCCGATCGTTTGATCCACGGAAGGGTCGCGCGGCCCGAGCGAGCTCCCCCGGTAGCCGCGTACCGTGGAGCTTCCCCCCGCGTAGAAATTCTTGAAGAACGGCAAGGTCGTCGTATCGCGATAGCCGTCGCCGTAACCTAGCTCGGCCTTCGCACGCAAGGTGGTCGTTTCGGTCAAAGGCCAGTAGCGACCGAGCAGGTAATTCAACTTGTAGTACGTTATATCGCTGCCGGGGACCGCGACTTCGCCGCTGATGCGTTGGAGCGAGCCGCGCGTGGGAAATATCGCGCTGTCGAGACTGTCGCTCGACCATCCCAGGCTCAGTTTGTACGCTTTGACCGGCGAACCTTCCAGCGCAACGAAGTCTTTCGCCACCTGGGCGCTGGTATCGCGCGTCTCGATTCCTATGCTTTCGTAGTCGAGGCCGACGTTCAGCCGGTTGTATTCCGTGAGCGGAATTCCCCAGAACACGCCGGCGCCGACCGTCTTGGTGTTGTACGCCGCCGTATCGAGCTGGCTGGTGTCTATTGAGTTCGAGAACAACGTGAAACCGCGGCTGATCCCGTCGGGGGTATAATAAGGATTGACATAACGAACGCTGAAGTTGCGCGTCGCCTTGGTGTTGTCCACTCGGAAAGACAGCTCCTTGCCCGAACCAAAGAGATTGCTTTCGGTGACGGCCGCATTGATGCCGAGACCGACGTCCGAATAACCGAC
Organism: Acidiferrobacteraceae bacterium; assembly: GCA_021323795.1. GTDB lineage: Bacteria > Pseudomonadota > Gammaproteobacteria > Acidiferrobacterales > Sulfurifustaceae > JACQFZ01. The sequence continues at coordinate 23,654 of JAJPKH010000117.1, forward strand.
GCCGAGCATCAGGCTTCCGGTCGAACGTTCCTTGACGGTGATGTTCACGTCCACCTGATCGGAGGTGCCGGGCACGGCGGGCGTCTCGATGTTGACGTCTTCAAAATAGCCGAGACGCTGCAGGCGCTCGCGCGAGCGGCGGATCTTCTCCGCCGAATACCACGTACCCTCGAGCTGGCGCAGTTCGCGGCGCAACACTTCGTCGTGCGTCGCGACGTTGCCGCCGAAATTCACCCGCCGGACGTACGTACGCCGGCCGGGATCGACGAAAAAATTGAAACTGACGGTACGGCTGTCCTTGTTGATATCCGGAACGGCGTTGACATTGGCGAACGCATAACCGTCGTTCGCCAAGCGATCGGAGATGCGCTTGGAAGATTCGGTGACCTCTTTGCGCGAAAACACGGCGCCCGGCTTCAAACTGATCAGGTCGCGCAATTCCTTTTCGGCGACGGGAAACTTTCCCGTCAGGCGGACGTTGGAGACGGTATAGCGTTTGCCTTCCGAAACGTTCACCGTGATGTAAATCGCTTCTTTGTCCGGCGTTATGGAGACCTGCGTCGAGTCGATGTTGAATTCAAGAAATCCGCGATCCTGGTAGAAATTCCTCAGTCGCTCGAGATCGCCCGCCAGCTTCTGTTTCGAATACTGGTCGCGGCTGGAAAAAACCGCCCACCACGAGGCGGGGCCGAGCGTGAACAGATCGAGCAACTCCTTGGTGGAGAATTCCTGATTACCGACGATAATGATCTCGCGGATGCGCGCGGGCGGTCCTTCCGTCACCGCAATGTCGATGTCCACGCGGTTGCGCTCGAGCGGCGTCACCGTCGGCTGGATGCTGACCGCGTAGAACCCCTTGCTGAAGTATTGCGATCGCATCTCTTGCTCGACGCGATCCAGCAGCGAGCGGTCGAAGATACGCGCCTCGCTCAGCCCGATCTCCTTCAAGCCTTTCTTGAGATCGTCCTGGGAGAACTCGTGCGTGCCGGTGATGCGGATACTGCCGATGGAAGGCCGCTCCACCACGGAGACGATAAGCACGTCGCCTTTGCGCTCCAGGCGCACGTCCTTGAAGAAGCCGGTTTTGTACAGGGCGCGAATGGCGTTCTCGGCGCCCTTTTCGGTGAGCCTGTCACCCACCTTGACGGGAAGGTAATTGAAAACCGTGCCCGCCGCGATGCGCTGCAAACCCTCGACGCTGATATCCTTGACCACGAACGGCTCGAGCGCCCACGCGAGCGCGGGCAGCAAGGCGATGAAGAGCGCCGCGAGAAATCGATTCATTATGGTTCTTGGAGTCGGCGGCGTTGACAGAGACTAGCTGAATATCCTCGTTAAGTCGTTATAAAAAGCGAGCAGCATGAGCCCGGCCAGGAGCGCGATGCCGAGCTGCTGGCCGACGAGCATCACGCGCTCCGATACCGGCCCGCCCTTGATCGCCTCGATGACGTAATACATCAAATGTCCGCCGTCCAGGACGGGAATGGGCAGGAGATTGAGCACGCCGAGACTGATGCTGATGACGGCGAGAAACATCAGGAACTGCGTTCCGCCGGTCTTGGCCGAATAGCCGGCGTATTGCGCGATGGTGATCGGACCGCTGATGTTCTTGCTCGAGATCTCGAGCGTCGCCATGCGATAGAGCATCTGGAGCGTCAGCGCCGTCATGGCCCAGGTGTTCTGCGCCGATTCCCCGAGCGCTTCGAGCGGACCGAGTCTGACGCGCACACGCATGTCCGGCGGAATGTCGGCGATTTGCGGACGCACGTTGATCCTCCCGACCGTGCGCTCGCCCTGCGGCACCGTCTCGGGCGTAACTTCTACGCTGAGGCGTTGTCCGTTGCGCTCGACCTCGACGGGAACCGTCTGCCCCGCGCGCGGGCCGATCAGCGCGACGATATCCTCCCATCCCTTAACCGGCTGGCCGGCGATACGTATGAACCGGTCACCGACCTGAATCCCGGCGCGCTTGGCGGGGCCGTCCTCGAGCGCGCCCACGACCGGAAGCACTTGCGGCAATACCGGCGACAATCCGATGGCGCGCTCCATCAAGCTCGCGTCGACCGCCGATGCCGGAACATCGCGCAGATCGAGGCGGCGCGTTTCGAGCCGGCCCTGCGGGTCTCTCACTTCCACGTTCAGGACGGAATGATCGAGCGCGCGCTGAAATACGTACAACCGCCGTTGCCCCCAGCTCTGCACTTCGTGGCCGTCCATCGCGAGGATTTGATCGCCCTCCTTGAAGCCGGCGCGTTCGGCGATCGAGCCCGCCGCGACGTTTCCGATCACGGGTCGAATGCCTTCGATGCCGATCATGTAGACCGCCCAATACGCAAGGATGGCAAACAGGAAATTGAAGATCGGGCCGGCGGCGACGATCGGAAAACGCTTCCATACCGGCTGGCGATTGAAGGCCCGATGCGCCTCGTCCTTGGGCACGGGCCCTTCCGTTTCGTCGAGCATCTTGACGTAGCCACCGAGCGGAAGCGCGGCCACGACGAGCTCGGTACCGTCCGGACCGAACCGGCGGCGCCACAGCGGCTTGCCGAAACCGACGGAAAAGCGCAGAACCTTGACGCCGAGGCGCTTCGCCACCCAGTAGTGCCCGAATTCATGCACGACGATCAGGACACCGAGCGCGATGACGAAGGCGGCCGCGTAAAAAAGGATATCAATCATAGTGCCCCATGTTGCTTTCGAGCGGTGACTGCCGCAATGAGTTCCCCGGTAACTTGCCGTGCGCGCGCGTCGTCCGCAAGCACCTGTTCCAGCGTTTGATCGGGCCCGCCGGCCACTTCATCGAGTGTCCGCGCGATAAACCGCGGGATATCGGTGAAGGCGATGCGCCGCTCGAGAAACGCCGCCACGGCGACCTCGTTGGCGGCATTCAAAATCGCCGGCACGGTTCCTCCCGCCGCCGCGGCCTCGCGCGCGAGCCGCAGACACGGGAAACGCTCGAGGTCGGGCGCGGCGAAATCGAGCCGCGCGGTTTCGAGCAGATCGATCGGCCGGGCGCCGGATTCGATGCGCTCGGGCCAGCAAAGCGCGTGCGCGATCGGGATGCGCATATCGGGATTGCCGAGCTGCGCCAGCACCGAGCCGTCCGCGTACTCGACCATCGAATGAATGACGCTTTGCGGATGGATCACCACTTCGATCTGCCCGGGCGCCACGCCGAACAACCGGCACGCCTCGATCAGCTCGAGCCCTTTGTTCATCAACGTCGCGGAATCGACGGAAATCTTGCGTCCCATCACCCAGCGCGGATGCGCGCACGCCTGTTCGGGCGTCACGTGCGTCAAACGCTCCGCCGGCGTCCTGCGAAACGGCCCACCCGAGCACGTCAGCAGTATGCGCCGCAGGCCGCGCGGCGCTTCGCCGGCCGTGAAGTCCGCGGGCAGGCATTGGAAGATGGCGTTGTGCTCGCTGTCGAGCGGAAGCAGCAGCGCGCCGGCGGCGCGCGCCGCCTCGATCAGCAATCGGCCGCCCATGACGAGCGGCTCCTTATTCGCGAGCAGCACGCGCTTGCCGGCGCGCACGGCGGCGAGCGTCGGGCGCAGCCCCGCCGCGCCGACGATCGCGGTGATGACGATGGGCGCGTCCTGATGCGCCGCGGCGGCTTCCAGTTCTTCGATGCCGGTGCGCACTTCGGTATCGACACCCGCCGCGCGCAACCGCCCGGCGAGCGTGGCGGCGGCGGAGGCATCCAGCATCACCGCGAGGCGCGGCCGAAAACGGCGGCACTGTTCGAAAATAACGTCGACTTGTTTATTCGCCGTTAACACGGCGATGCGAAACCGCGCGGGATGGCGCGCGATCACATCGAGCGCGGTGACGCCGATCGAGCCCGTGGAGCCGAGAATAACCACGCCCTGGCCGGCTACTTCACGATCGGAACGAGGCGTGCTCATGCGCGAGCGTAAAACAATTCCATCCAGCCGAGTGCGAACACCGGCGCCGCCGCCGTCAAGGCGTCGATGCGATCGAGCACACCGCCGTGACCCGGCAGCAACGTGCCGCTGTCTTTGACGCCGGCGATGCGCTTCATTTTGCTTTCCGCTAAATCGCCGACAACCGATACGAGTCCGGCGACCGCGCATAACGCAACCCACATACCGAGAACCATGCCCTGAAAATTCCAGATGATTCTCCCACAAATATATGCCAGCAACATCACGCCCAGGAACCCGCCGAGCACGCCCTCCACGGTCTTGCCGGGACTGATCGACGGCGCGAGCTTGGTGCGCCCAAACGCATGTCCCGCCGCATACGCCGCCGTGTCGGCCACGGCGACGAGCACGATAAGGAACAACAATAAGAACGGGCGCCGCGGATCGGCCGCGTGGAGGAAGCTGAGCGCGGCCCAGGCGGGCAGCAGCGTGAGCAATCCTGCCGTCGCGCTGCCGCCGGCGCTATGGAGCATGCTGCCTGTCGGACGCATGAGCGCCACGACGGGCACCGCCAGCCACCACAACGCGCCCGCGAGTAAAACGACGTAAGCGGCGACCACCGACGTGAGCACGGCGGCGACGCAAATGCTGCCCGCTCCGATCACCACCGCGGTGTAGCCGTGGCGCGCCGTCCGCCCCCACTGACATAGCCCGCTCCATTCCCACGCCCCTATTGCAACGATGATGCCGAGCAACAGCGCCACGCCGACCGCGGGAAGCAGAAAAAGCCCCGCGACCAGCGGCGGCGCCAGCACCACCGCCGTGATGATTCGCTGCTTAAGCATTCCGCGCCGCGTCGATCTGCTCGCCGGTAAAACCGAAACGGCGTTCGCGCGCGGCAAACCAAGCGAGGGCGGCGGCAAATTGCTCGCGATCGAAATCGGGCCACAGCACCGGGGTGAAATAAAGCTCCGTGTACGCGAGCTGCCATAGCAGGAAATTACTGATGCGCTGCTCGCCGCCGGTGCGGATGAAGAGATCGGGCTCGGGCAACGCGCCCGTCGCCAGACGCTGCTCCACCATTTCCGGCGTGATGCGCGCGGGATCGATGGCGCCGGAAACGGCGGCGCGCGCGAGCTCGGCGCACGCGCGCGTGATGTCCCAGCGGCCGCCGTAGTTCGCCGCGATGCTGAGCGTCAACGCCGTATTGCCGCGCGTGAGCGCCTCCGCGGCGCGGATGCGTTCGACGATCTTGTCGCCGAAACGCGCGGTATCGCCGATGACCTGGAAGCGCACGCCGTTCTCGTGCAACCGCGCGACTTCCTGATCGAGCGCGGCGAGAAAAAGATCGAGCAGCAGTTCGACTTCTTGCGCGGGGCGGCGCCAGTTCTCGCTCGAGAAGGCGAAGAGCGTGAGATAGCGCACGCCGCTCTCCCCCGCCGCCTCCACCAGCTCGCGCACGCGCTCCCTGCCTTTGCGGTGACCGGCGACGCGCGGCAGGCCACGGCTCTTGGCCCAACGGCCGTTGCCGTCCATGATGACGGCGACATGGCGCGGGATGTTGCTCGCGCCGGCGGGATGGGGAGCGGAGCGTGTCATAAGGAATGAATCGCGAGATCAGCAGAAGTTAAATCTGCATGATCTCCTTTTCTTTCGCGGCGACCAGCTTGTCGACTTCGGCGATGGAGCGGTCGGTCATCTTCTGCACCGCGTCCTCGGCGCGCTTGTCGTCGTCCTCCGTGATCAGCTTTTTCTTCAACTGCTCCTTCAGGTGCTGATTGCTGTCGCGACGCACGTTGCGGATCGCGATCTTGGCGTTTTCGCCTTCCTTGTGCACGTGCTTGGTCAGCTCGCGCCGGCGCTCCTCCGTCAACGCGGGCAACGGCACGCGCAGCGTTTGACCGGCGGCCGCGGGATTGAGGCCGAGATCCGATTCGCGGATCGCCTTCTCGATCGCGCTCAACGAGCCTTTGTCGTACGGCGTGACCGTCAGCGTGCGCGCGTCGGCGGTACTGATATTCGCGAGCTGATTCAGCGGCGTCTTGGTGCCGTAGTAATCGACGCGGACATGATCGAGGAGTCCCGCGTGCGCGCGCCCGGTTCGAATCTTGCCCAGATCGGTCTTCAGCGCCTCGATCGACTTCGCCATCCGGGCTTCGGCATCCTTCTTGATCTGGTCCAGCGTTTGCGGCATGGCTTCACCCCTTAAGCAAGGTACCCTCGGGTTCCCCGCGCAAAATGCGCAGCATCGCCCCGGGCTTATTCATATTAAAGACACGCACGGGCAGATTTTGATCCCGGCAGAGCGCGATGGCGGTCGCGTCCATGACGCCTACGCGCTCGGCCAGGGCTTGATTGTAGCTGATCTCGTCGTAACGTTTGGCGTTCGGGTGCTTCATCGGGTCGCGGTCGTAGACGCCGTCCACCTTGGTCGCCTTCAAGACGATCTCGGCGCCGACTTCGGCGGCGCGCAAAGTCGCCGCTGTATCCGTCGTGAAGAACGGATTGCCCGTGCCCGCGGCGAATATCACCACGCGGCCGCTCTCGAGATGCCGCAGCGCCCGACGACGCACGTACGGCTCTACCACTTGATCCACTCGCAGAGCCGACTGCACGCGCACCGCAACCCCGGCCCGCTCGAGCGCGTCCTGCATCGCCAGCGCGTTGATCACGGTGGCGAGCATACCGATGTAGTCCGCCGAGGCGCGATCCATCCCTTCCGCCGCGGGGGCGACGCCGCGAAAAATATTACCGCCGCCGACGACGACGGCGATCTGCGCGCCGGCCGCCAGCGCCGCCTTCAGTTCCTGGGCGATGCGGTCGATGACGGCGCGATTGAGGCCGTGGCTATCGGACCCCATCAAGGCTTCGCCGCTCAACTTGAGCAGCACGCGTCGGTAAGCGAGCGGCTCTTTGGTGGTCACCATCGAAGCACCTGTGCTATCGCGTTAATTTTTCCCGCCGTCCTGGCACAGCGTCTCGACTTCGATCGACCCCGGCCCGCCATGTCCGTGGGCAAGCGTTTGCCGGCGCGGAGACAGATTAAGCGCCTCCGCGAAAACCTCGGCTCACTTGTTTACCTGCGCCATGACTTCGGCGGCGAAGTCGCCTTTGTTCTTTTCAATACCTTCGCCGACTTCGAAGCGGGCGAAACGCACGACCTTGGCGCCCGCCGACTTAAGTAGTTTCTCAACCGTCGTATCGGGATCTTTCACGAACGCTTGTCCGAGCAGCGTGATTTCGTTTATGTACTTGTTGATCCGGCCCATGACCATTTTTTCGATGATCTCCTTGGGCTTGCCGCTCGCCGCCGCCTGCTCGGTGTAGATTTCCTTTTCCTTCGCCACCGTCGCGGCCGGCACTTGGTCGCGCGACACGTATTCGGGTTTGCTGGCCGCGATATGCATGGCGATGTCCTTCGCCAAACTCTCATCGCCGCCTTCAAGCTCGACCAGCACGCCGATCTTGCGGGTGCTGTGCACATACGAACCGATGTGGCCCTTGGTGGTCGCGGCGTAGCGCACGAAACGGCGCACGCCGATATTCTCGCCCTGCTTCATGACCAGCGCCTCGCGCGCCTGCGCCACCGTCTCGGTTCCGGAATTGGCCGGCAGCGTGTAGAGCGCATCGACGTCCGCCGGATTACGCGCAGCGACGACGGCCGCGACCGCGTTCGCGAAAGCGGAGAAATTGTCGCCCTTCGCCACGAAATCGGTCTCGCAATTGACTTCGGCGATCGCAGCGAGCTTGCGATCGGCGCTCACGTTAAGCCCGATCACGCCCTCCGCCGCCGTGCGCCCGGCCTTCTTCTCGACCTTCGCGCCCGCTTTCTTGCGCAGGAGGTCCGCCGCCGCTTCCATGTCGCCGCCGGTCTCGCTCAGCGCCTGCTTGCACTCCATCATGCCGAGACCCGTGCGCTCGCGCAGTTCCTTCACCTGTGTCGCTGAAATGCTCATGGCTTACTCCCACTTGCCGCCGTCATTCCGTTTCGTCGTCCGCGATAACGGCCGCCTTGCCGCTGGGACGCGCGCGGTTGCGCGCCGGGCGTTTCGCCGGCGCCGCTTCGCGCTTCGACTTCTCTGCGCCGTCCGCGGCGGCGACTTCGGCTTGCGCCGCGGCGCGGCGCTTCGGCGCCACCTTGACCTTCACCGCCTCTTCCTTGACCTCGACGAAATCTTCGTCGTCCTTGACCTCGGCGATCTCCATTTGCGTGCGCCCGTCGAGCACGGCGTCGCCGGCCGCCTGGGCGTAAAGGCGAATGGCGCGGATCGCGTCGTCGTTGCCGGGGATGATGTAATCGACGCCGTCGGGCTTGCAATTGGAATCGACCACGCCGACGACGGGAATGCCGAGCTTGTTGGCTTCGCTGATCGCGATGTATTCGTGACCGACGTCGATCACGAACAACGCGTCCGGCAACCCGGGCATGTCCTTGATGCCACCCAGGCTCTGTTCAAGCTTGACGCGCTCGCGCTCGAGGTTCAGCAGCTCCTTTTTGGAAAGCTTCTGCCCGCTCGTTTCATCGGCGAGAGTCGTTTCGAGCAACTTCAGCCGCTCGATGGATTTGCGCACCGTGCGGTAATTGGTCAACATGCCGCCGAGCCACCGGTGGTTGACGTAGGGTGCGCCGGCGCGGATCGCTTCTTCGCGAACGATCTCCTGCGCCTGTCGCTTGGTGCCGACAAAAAGCACCGTGCCCTTGTTCGCCGTAAGACGCCTGAGGAATTGCATCGCCTCCTGAAACAGAGGCAACGTTTTCTCGAGGTTGATGATGTGGATCTTGTTGCGCTCGCCGAAAATATAGGGGCGCATCTTGGGATGCCAGAAACGCGTCTGGTGGCCGAAATGCACGCCGGCCTCCAGCATCTGGCGCATGGTAACAGCGCTCATCGTTGCTCCTATTGGGTTTTTCCGCCACGGATTCCGTGCATCGACCCGGCAGTCTCACGAAGACGCCAGGCACCCGGATGCACGCGCAAGAACCCGTGTGAGGGTTGATGTAACCCGCGACCTTCACGGCTCGGCCGCGGGAATTTCTCGTCGTTACTGGCGACGAGGGCCCGCACTTATACCACAATGTCAGGCGCTTAAACAATGAGAATCAAGGAGTTTGGTGCGCGCAGCCCTTTGTTTAAGCGCCTGAATGACCGACAATAGCCGTCTGCTTTATGTCCGCGACGATCAAAACCCCGGAGGAGATCGAAAAAATGCGCCTGGCCGGCCGCTTGGCCGCCGACGTGCTCGACATGATTGCGCCCCATGTGGTGGCCGGCGTTACCACCGGCGAGCTCGATCGCATCTGCCACGACTATATTGTCAACAAGCAACAGGCGATTCCGGCGCCGCTCAATTACAAAGGCTTTCCGAAGTCGATCTGCACCTCGGTGAATCATCAGGTATGCCACGGCATCCCCGGCGAGAAGCGGTTGAAAAAGGGCGACATCATCAACATCGACGTCACCGTCATCAAGGACGGTTATCACGGCGATACCAGCCGGATGTACTTCATCGGCGAACCGCCGATCCAGGCGCGCCGGTTGGTGCAAGTCACGCGGGAGTGCATGTATCTCGGCATTGAACAGGTGCGCCCGGGGGCACGGCTTGGAGACATCGGCCACGCGATCCAGACGCATGCGGAGCGCAACGGCTTCTCGGTGGTACGCGAATATTGCGGTCACGGGATCGGCCGGGTATTTCACGAAGACCCGCAAGTCCTGCACTACGGCCGCCCCGGCACCGGCGAAGAGCTGGTCCCCGGAATGACTTTCACCGTGGAGCCGATGATCAACGCCGGCCGCCCGGAAGTAAAACTGCTGCCGGACAACTGGACGGTCGTCACGCGCGATCACTCGCTCTCCGCGCAGTGGGAGCACACCGTCCTCGTCACGGAAACGGGGCACGAAATACTCACCCGCTCGCCGGGCGCGTCATGAGCGCGCGGCTCGGCAAGGACCTGGTCCTCGATACCGCGGCGCTCGATCGCGCCTTAGCGCAATCGAACGAACCGCTCGCCGTTTTCCGCACCGCCCTGCACGACGCGCGCGAAGCGCTGAAGCGCCATTACCTCGACGAACCGCGCCAGGCGTCCCATCTCGTCACGCTGCAAGCCTGGCTGGTCGACGAGCTCCTGGTTCGCGCCTGGAGCCAACATACCGCCCTCGCCCCGAAGCGGCTGCCGCTCGCGCTCGTTGCCGTCGGCGGCTACGGCCGCGGCGAGCTGCATCCGGCGTCGGACGTGGACATTCTGATTCTGCTGAAGAAGAGCTCGCCCAAAGCCGGTCCGTTCATCGAATCGTTCGTGCGTTTTCTGTGGGATATGGGGCTCGAGATCGGACACAGCGTGCGCAGCATAAAAGAGTGCGTGCACGAGGCGAAAGGCGACGTCACGATCGCGACCAACTTGATGGAGACTCGCCTGCTCGCCGGCGACGCCGCGCTCTTCAGGAAAATGCGCAAGCTCACCAGCCCGAGGAAAATATGGCCGAGCGCGAAATTCTTCGCGGCCAAGCGCGAGGAGCAGCGCGAGCGCCATCTGCGTTTCGACGACACCGCGTACAACCTCGAGCCGAACATCAAGGAAGGGCCCGGCGGCCTGCGCGACATCCAGATGATCTCGTGGGTCACGCAACGGCATTTCAACACCCAGTCGCTGCACGAGCTGGTCGAGCACGGCTTCCTGAGCGAGCAGGAGTACCGCACGCTCATGCGCGGTCGCGAGTTGCTCTGGCAGATCCGCTGCGGCCTGCACTATCTCGCCGGACGCCGCGAGGAGCGGCTGCTGTTCGATCATCAGCGCGCGCTCGCGAAGCTCTTCGGCTATCGCGATCGGCCCGGCGCGCTCGCGGTCGAGCTGTTCATGAAGCGCTATTACCGCACCATCAAAGAGCTGTCCGTGCTGAACGAAATCTTATTGCAGCACTTCGATGAAGCGATTCTGACGCGCGGGCGCGCCAAGATCGTTCCGCTCAACCGGCGCTTTCAATCGCACAACGGTTTTCTCGAAGTGCGCAACGCGCGCGTCTTCGAGCGCCACCCGTTCGCGCTGCTCGAGCTGTTTCACCTGATGCAGCTGCATCCGGAGCTCAAGGGCGTTCGCGCCGACACCATCCGGCTGGTGCGCGCCAACCTGCACCGCATCAACCCGGGATTCCGGCGCGACATCGCCTGCCGCAGCCTGTTCATGGAAATCCTGCGCGCGCCGCAGGGCATCACGCACGAATTCCGCCGCATGGCCCGTTACGGCGTGCTCGGGCGCTACCTCCCGGCCTTTGGCCGCATCGTCGGGCAGATGCAGCATGACCTGTTCCATGTCTATACCGTGGACCAGCATTCGCTGTTCGTGCTGCGCAACCTGCGCCGGTTCATGCTGGCGCAGCATCAGCATGAATTTCCGCTGGCGAGCGCCATCGCCCAGGGCCTGGTGAAGCGCGAGCGGTTGTACCTCGCCGGCCTGTTCCACGATATCGCCAAGGGTCGCGGCGGGGACCATTCCGTTCTCGGCGAGCAGGACGCGGAAGCGTTCTGCCGCCTGCATCAAATGAGCGAATACGACACGCGGCTGGTGCAATGGCTGGTGCGCTACCACCTGTTGATGTCCGAAACCGCGCAACGCCAGGACATCTTCGATCCGCAGGTGGTGCGCCGCTTCGCCGAGCAAGTGGGCGACAAGGAGCGCCTGGATAATTTGTACCTGCTCACCGTCGCCGACATGCGCGGCACCAGCCCCAAGGTGTGGAACATGTGGCGCGACCGGTTGCTCTCCATGCTTTACCATTCGACCTTGCACGAGCTGCGCATGGGCGTGGCGAAGCCGCTCGACCTCGAGGCACGCGTTAAGGACTTGCGCGCGGAAGTGATCCGGCGGCTCGCCGCCAAAGGTATCGCCGAATCCGTCGTCGAAGAGCACTTGGCGCGCATGGATACCGATTACTTCCTGCGCCACGACGCCGAAAGCCTCGCGTGGCATGCGGAAGTGATCATCGGCACGCCCGCATCCGAGCTTCCGCTCGTCGCCGTACGCTACCATCCGGAGGCCGGCGGCACCGTGATTCTCGTCTATACGCCCGATCGCGACGGCCTGTTCGTGGACCTCACCGCCGGCATCGACCGGCTCAACCTGTCGATCTGGGACGCACGCATCCATACCACGCGCTACGGCTTTGCGCTCGACACTTACGTGGTGCTCGACCAGGACGGCAAGCCGATCACCGACGCGACCGAGCTGGCGCAGGTCCAGCGTGCGATGCGCGAGCAATTGCTGAACCCGCGTCCGGGTCGCGACGTTCATCACGCGCAGCTACCGCGCACCCTCAAGCATTTCCCCATCGAAACGCGCGTCACTTTCGGCGCAGCGCAGAACGGTCAAACAACCGTCATGGAAGTGACCGCGCAAGACCGCCCGGGCCTGCTTTACCAGGTCGCGCTCGCGCTCGTCGCGTGCAAGGTGCGGCTCGTCACGGCGAAGGTCGCGACGTTCGGCGAGCGCGCGGAGGATATTTTCTTCGTGCTGACTCGCGACGGCCAGCTGGTCAACGACCCGGCGCTGCAAAAATCCCTCGCGCGCGAAATCGCCCAGCGCCTCGACCCGCCGCCGGCCGCGCTTCCGGAAGTTAGATCGCTCCAGGCATGAATCGCGACCGCGCGAAGCGCGGTACGGTCGGGTTTCAGCTATTACATCGACAATCGCAGGAGCCGCGCGAACGCGCGGCTCATTCACCGACTCACTACGGCACTCCCACCGCGCGATGCACTCTCGCCTTGCGCGAGCGCCGTCCCCCGACTCGGCGAACGGTTGGCCGCCGTGGCCGAACCGCCGGCGTTGCGCACCGCGTAGCGCTCGATGCCCTGAAAGATCCCTTGCGCCATCTGGCGCTGGAAACGCGCGCTGCGCAGCTTCTTCTCTTCGGCCGGATTGGAAATGAAAGCGGTCTCGATGAGCACCGACGGTATGTCGGGCGCCTTCAGCACCGCGAAGCCGGCCTGGCGCACGTGCGTCGTATGAATGGGCCCGACACGTCGCAGTTCGGACAACAGATCCCCGCCGAACATGAGGCTGTCCTGGATGGTCTTGGTGTGCGACAGATCCAGCAGCACCTTGGCGAGGACCTCGTCCTTGTCGTTCAGCGTCACGCCGCCGATCAAGTCCGCGGCATTTTCCTTTTCCGCGAGCTGGCGCGCCATCGCGTCGGTCGCGCCTTTTTCGGAGAGCGCGTAGACCGACGAGCCGGATGCCTGTCGCCCGGGCACGGCATCGGCGTGGATCGAGATGAACAAGTCGGCGCGATGGGCGCGCGCTTTCGAAAAACGGTTTTGCAAACCGACGTAATAATCGCCGTCGCGAATCAGCAACGCGCGCATGCCCGGTTTCTGATTGACGAGGCGCGCGAGCTCGCGCGCGATCGCGAGCGTCACGTCTTTCTCCCGCGTGCGGTAACGCCGCCCGAGGGCGCCCGGGTCTTCGCCGCCGTGGCCGGCGTCAATGGCGACAACGAACGCTTTCGGAGCGGCCGGGCGCGCGGGGGCGCGCTTCGGTTCGCGCACGGGCGGAGATTCCGGTTGAAGCGCGGCCTTGCTCTCCTCCTCGACCGCGTTGCTGTCGAGCAGGTCGATGACCAAGCGATGCCCGTATTGTCCGGCCGGCCCGAGCACGAAGGTGCGGGGCTGCGCCGGTGCTTTCAGATCGAGGACGATCCGCAGCGTCCCGCCTTCGGGCTTGCCGGTTCGAACCGCGGCGAGCAACGAACCGCTCGAGTCGAGCTCCGGCAGCGGGCTACTCAACTCGGCGTCGTCGAGGTCGATGACGACCCGGTCGGGATCGGTCAGGACGAATACCCGGTGCTCGAGCGGGCCGCTCAAATCGAAAACCAGCCGCGTGTGATCGGGCGCGCGCCATTGCCGCAGATTGTGGACGGCGACGGCGGCGTCGGCGATGAAGGATGTGAAGTAAAGCAGAGAGAATAAAACAGCGGCCCGGAGGAGCTTCATGAAAACGCGCCGAGCGCCGCTGCGCCGGCTTGAGTGAGCGCCTGCACCTGCACCTCTCGTCCCTCGTTGTTGCTTGGACGAATCATAACGTCTAGATCCGGCCGCGGCAAAAGCGCGCCCGCCCGCTCGGGCCATTCAAAGACGCAAATAGCATCGCTCCCAATGTAGTCACGCAGCGCCAGGAATTCGAGCTCCCGCGGATCGGCGATGCGGTAAAGATCGAAATGACAGAGCGAAACGGCGCCGATCTGGTACGGTTCGACCAAGGTAAAAGTGGGGCTTTTGACCGGCCCTCCGTGCCCGAGGCCGCGAAGCAGCCCACGCACGAACGTGGTCTTTCCCGCCCCGAGCGGCCCGCGAAGATAAATGAGATGCAGCGTGGGCAGCACGGGTGCAAGCCGACGACCGAGCGCCTCGGTCTGCGCCTCGCTCGCCGTCTCAAGATGCAGCGTCGTCATGCGCGAGCCGGTTCAGCCGGGAGCGAATCGGCGGGTAAAGATCGGACGCGAGGAGGCCCGCCTGCCCCTGCAGGGCCGCGTCATCGCCGGCCGCGGCATGCAGCCAGACGCCGAGGCGCGCGGCATCGAGCGCGGAGACTGCCTGGGCGCGCAGCCCGGCGATGACGCCGGTCAGCACATCGCCGGTGCCGCCGCTCGCCATGCCGGGATTCCCGCGATCGCACAGCCACAGGTCCTCGCTCGTGGCGATCAACGTCCCCGCCCCTTTCAGCACGCACACGCCGCCGAAACGCTGCACCAGATTCTTAACCGCCGCGAAGCGGTCGCGCTGTATGACGTCCGTCGTGGCCTTGAGCAAACGCGCGGCTTCGCCCGGGTGCGGGGTCAGGATCCATTCTTTCTTTCGGATCGCTTTGGCGGCGGCGAGCAAGTTGAGGCCGTCGGCGTCGACAATCAGCGGCAGATCATGACTGAGCGCGGCACGCCAAAGCCCGGCGGCCCAGAAGTCTTGCGAAAGACCGGGGCCGAGCGCAACGACCGTGGCGCGCTCGATCAGCGGTTTCAATTCACGCGCGCTGTGCACGCCGTGCACGAGCAACTCCGGCCGCGCCGCGTTGAGCGCCGCGGCGTGATCCGGATGGGTCGCGATCGTAACGAGGCCCGCGCCGACGCGTAGCGCCGCTTCGCCGCACATCCGGGCGGCGCCGGACATGCCCTTGCCGCCGCCGATCACAAGCACATGCCCGAAGCGGCCTTTGTGGGCGTTGCGTGCGCGCCGCGGCACAATGCCGCGCAGCGCAGCGGCGCAAAGGCGGCGCGCGAGCGGCACGATGTCGTTGTAGAGCCCGGGCGGCACGTCGAGGTCATCGAACAAAATCTCGCCCGCGTGCTCCGGGCCGTCGCCCGTAAAGAGACCCGCCTTCAGTCCGATGAAGGACACCGTGACGTCCGCGCGCACGGCCGCGCCCATCGCGGCGCCGGTGTCGGCATTGAGTCCCGAAGGAATATCGATCGCGATGACCGGGCGATTGCTTGCATTGATCGCCTCGATGGCCGCGCGCCACTCGCCCTCGACCGCGCGCTGCAAGCCGGTCCCGAGCAACGCATCTACTATTATGTCGCTCGCGGTGAGTTGTGCGCCGGCGAAGGGTTGCGCATTCACACCCGCGGCCAGACACCGCCCTCGCATCTGCGCGGCGTCCCCCGCTTCCCGCGGAGCACCCACCGTAAGCACCAGAGGCTCCAGCCCTGATGCCTTCGCGAGCCGCGCCACCACGTATCCGTCGCCGCCGTTATTTCCCGGCCCGCATACCACGGCGATCCGGCGTGCGCGCGGAAAGCGCACCCGCAAAGCGCGAAACGCCGCTTTGCCCGCCCGCAGCATCAGCTCGGCGCCCGGAACACGATGCACCTCGATCGCCCGCCGGTCGAGCTCACGTACCTGGTTCGCGCTATATAAAGGTGACGGCAGATCCATCGCTGCTGCGTAGTGTAGCCCGGAGCGAAACGCCCGGGTTAAGCTTGCTCGATGCAGAATGTACTCCTCTTCCCGCGGTCAAGCTTCTCGCCGTTCCCATGGTAGGCTGGGCCGGACGCTGGCTCGCGCTTGCGGGCAGGTACTTCGGCGGCGGCGTCGCCTTTGCCGCGCTCCCACCCGCCTCCGCCGCTTATATCCGTAGGTACGCATGGGCGGCGATGGCCCGGGCGTGGCATGGCTCGTCTCTGCCGGTACACTGGCGGCCATGGTTACTCTGACGCCCTGGACCAGCCGGCTCGTATAACGCGTATGTCCGCCACCGCCCGACACATGGATCTCGCGCCGCTCGCCGCTCGCATCAAAACCTGGGGCAAGGAGCTCGGCTTCGAGCAGGTCGGCATCGTCGACACGGTGCTCGATGAGGCGGAAACGCATCTCTTGAATTGGCTGCAACGCGACCGCCACGGCGAAATGCGGTACATGGCGGCGCACGGCGTGCGGCGCAGCCGCCCGGCGGAGCTGGTGCCGGGCACGGCGCGCGTCATCAGCGCCCGCATGAACTATCTTCCCGCGGGCGCGGATCCGCAGGCGGTGCTCGACGATCCGAACGCGGGTTATGTATCCCGTTACGCGCTCGGCCGCGATTATCACAAAGTGTTGCGCGCGCGGCTGCGCCGGCTCGCGGCGCGCATCGAGCACGAAGTAGGTCCGTTCGGATACCGCGTGTTCAGCGACAGTGCGCCGGTGCTCGAGAAGCCGCTCGCCGAACGCGCCGGGCTCGGCTGGATCGGCAAGCATACGAATTTGATTTCGCGCGATGCCGGGTCGTGGTTCTTTCTCGGCGAGATATACACCGACTTGCCGCTTCCCGTGGATACGCCGGCGGCGAACCATTGCGGCACGTGCCAGGCGTGCATCGACGTCTGTCCCACGCGGGCGATCGTCGCGCCCTACCAGCTCGACGCCCGCCGCTGCATCTCCTATCTCACGATCGAGCTGCGCGGTTCGATTCCCGTAGAGCTGCGCCCGTTGCTCGGCAACCGCATCTACGGCTGCGACGACTGTCAGCTCGTCTGTCCTTGGAATCGTTTCGCGCACATGACAACCGAGCCGGACTTCGCCCCGCGCCACCGCCTCGATGCGCCCGAACTCATCGAGCTCTTCAGCTGGTCGGAGGAAGAGTTCTTAAAACGCACGGAAGGTTCGGCGATCCGCCGCATCAATCACGAGCAGTGGCTGCGCAATATCGCCGTCGCGCTTGGCAACGCGCCGACCGGCGAAGCGGTCGTGCAGGCGCTACGGGCGCGCCGCGATCATCCCTCGATTCTCGTGCGGGAACATGTCGCCTGGGCGCTCGCCCGGCACCGGGCCGTTGCTTAATCCCGCCATCCTCCGCAAACTCTTCTCGCGAACCCAGGTTCGGCACAAGCTCTGAACAAGTCTCATTGCGAGGAGGCCGCAGGCGACGACAGGCGTGGGTACTTGTTCAGAGCTCCCCTAGGATGGAAAACGGTGACTAGACCCGTTCCCCAGTTATTCTTTCTGGCCGCGATCACAGCGGTCCTCATGCTCGCTAGTTGCGGAGGCGGCGGGAGCGGTTCGGGAACTCCGGATACAACGCCGCCTACTGTCACCGCGGTAGATCCGCCGGACAACGCCGTCGGCGTGCAGCTGACCGACCCCATCATCGTGACCTTCAGCGAGACAATCGATCCCGCCTCGGTCGGCGCGAACAGTTTTGTCGTGCGCAATTCGGCCGGTACGGCCGCCAACGGCACCGTCAGCGCGAGCGGCCGCACCGCGCGCTTTACGCCGGCCCCGGGCGCGCTCGTCAAGTCCGCCCTCTATCAGGCGACGCTCACGCCGGGTATCAGGGACTCCGCCGGCAACGCGCTGGCGGCGGATTTCACCTGGAACTTTACGACCACAACGGATGCATGGCTCTCTACCGCCATCGCCGCCTCTACCGCGACGCCGCGCGCCGATCACACGGCGATATGGACAGGAAACGAAATGGTCGTCTGGGGCGGCGCCGATACCATCGGCGTCACGAACACCGGCGCTCGCTACAACCCGAGCACCAATACCTGGACCGAGACGGAGACAAGCGGCGCGCCGCTCGCACGTACCGGCCACACGGCGGTATGGACGGGCAGCGAGATACTGGTTTGGGGCGGCGATCTCGGCGGAATACTCGGATCCACGAACACCGGCGGGCGTTACCTGCCTACCGCCGGCGCCGGCTCATGGTCGGTCGCGCCGGGAATGAACAATTCCGGCCTGCTCGGCCGGCGCCTACACACCGCGGTGTGGACTGGGAGTGAAATGATCGTGTGGGGCGGCCTCACCGACGCAGGAATACTAGCGGGTAACGGCGCGCGCTACCGGCCGGCCACGGACAGTTGGACGAATGTCTCCAGCAGCGGCGCGCCCAGCCCTCGCTCGGGTCACACCGCCGTATGGACGGGAACGGAGATGATCGTATGGGGCGGCAATGAATTCGCGCCGGCAATCGTCGGCACCGGCGGGCGCTTTCGCCCCGCGACCGGTGACTGGCGCAGCGTTTCGATCGTCGGCGCGCCGTCGGCGAGAACAGGCCATACCGCGATTTGGACGGGAACGGAAATGATCGTATGGGGCGGAAATGACGGCCTACCGACCAATACCGGCGCGCGCTACAACCCGGCGAGCGATACCTGGAGCAAAATCGCCGATGCCCCCGCTGCCCTCACCGGCCATACCGCCATCTGGACCGGAACCGAGATGATTGTGTGGGGCGGCGACTCATCTTCCGATCGAGGCTACGCGTACCGGCCATCCACCAACACCTGGCGCGCAACGACGATTACCGCCGCGCCCACTCCGCGCAGGAATCACACGGCCGTGTGGACCGGGAGCGAAATGATCGTGTGGGGAGGCGTTGATACTACCGGCGGCATCACCAATGCCGGTGGCCGCTACGCGCCCTAGGGAAGCTCTGATTAATTCCCGCCGTTCCTGGCGAGCCTATCGAACCATGAACGGCGGGCGCGGTGAATCCATGTTTTGCGCTGTTCGTCCTTCGACAAGCTCAGGACGAACGGAATTAACCAGAGATTCCTTAGCCAAAAAGGCACCGACGGCTACTCGAGTTTCCGATCGGCAACCACAATCCCGTCTTCGTCGGCGTATACATAAGCGCCCGGCTTGAAGGTCGCGCCGTGAAAGCAAACGGTAACACCCGCTTCCCCAAATCCGTTTTTTCTCGGCTTGACCGGGTTGGTCGCGAGCGCAAAGACGGCAAGGGTGGTCTGCGCCAGCTCGATCGAATCGCGCACGCAGCCGTACACAATCACGCCCGCCCATTTATTATCCGCCGCGAGCTTCGCGAGGTTGCCGCCGACGAGCGCGGTGCGTAAGCTGCCGCCGCCGTCGATCACGAGCACTTTGCCCGCGCCGTTCTTTTCAAGCTCGCCGCGCACGAGCTTGTTGTCTTCGTGCACGCGCAGCGTGACGATCTGGCCGGCACAAGCCGACTTTCCGCCGAAACTCCGCAGACCCGGTTCCACCACCTGGAGGAGCTGTTCGTATTTATCGCAAAGATCCGCCGTCTTTATCGTCATCATGCCCTTACTTGATAGCGGTACTCGCTGGATAACTTACCATATTAGCGCGTACGGGATTTAGCTCAATGTAGCGGTAGCAGCTAAGCACGTATTCGCTCCGGGCGAGGCAGGAGCGGAACCGTCCTTCCCAGGCGTGCCGCTGCGGCGGTAAGCACGACCGTATGCGCCGGATGATGAATTGAATGGATTCGTCCAACGCTAACTCGCTGAAGAATGGCGCCGGCAAGCGCGGGCCGACGCCGCGACTTCAGGATAAATCGGAGGATAAATCGGGGACAGGAGGATAAATCGGGGACAGACTGGAGCGTCCCCACAACGACGAACAGTTAAGTTAAGCAACAACCCGCTCTTCATACCGCACCGGCGATACGTAGTCGAGCGTTTGATGTAGTCGTTGCCGGTTGTAGAACACCTCGATGTAATCGAACACAGCAGCTCTTGCCTCGTCGCGGAGGATAAACCGGGTCAGAGAGGATTTTCCCCGAACACGCTACTCGATGGAATACACGCCCGCCTCTTCTTCCGCGCGCGGTCGGCCGGCGAGGCGAAGCCGGGTTTGCCGCTGGGTCATGGCTTCGATGCGGTCTTTGAAATAGGAGCGCCCCCGCACCAGTTCGTGGTTCAAGGCCTCGCGGATCTCATGTAACGCGGTATGGTCGAGATGATGTCGAAAGAGTTCGCGGTAGGCGTGTTGGCGTTCGGCAGCGGTAGCGCCAAGCGCGAGGTACAACGGGTGCGGTGAGAGTAGCGCATCCGCTCGGCCCTGGGCGTTGGCCCCGTAACTCGACCACTTGTACTCTCCGGCATGGTTGACCATTGCCGCCCGTACCGGATTCATTTCGATGTAGCGCATGCAGGTGAGCAGATAGGCGTCGGAATCCACAAGGCTCGCCTTGTAGCGGCCTTCCCACAGGGTGCCGGTGCGCCCGTAGGTCTTGTTAATGTAATACACGTAACGCCGCCCCAGTGCCTGCATCATGTCGCCGATCCCGCGTTCCTCTAGCGGAGTCAGCAATAAGTGCACATGGTTCGTCATGAGGACGTAGGCATGGAGGCGGCAGACGTATTGCTGCGCCGACGCCTGCAGGTCGTCGAGATAACGCCGATAGTCCGCGTCGGTGAGGAAACACGGCTCGCGGTTATTGCCGCGCTGGATCACGTGCTGCGGGACTCCCGGCAGCGTAAAGCGCGGTTTGCGGGGCATGGCGGGTCTCCCTTACGTGATGTTGTTGGTTTCCGCTGCTCGCTTTCGGTGGGGCGAGGTCAGCATAGATCATACGCCGCTTCGTACATCGACGAGAAATGCTCTCTGGCCCGGTTTTCTCACGGTTTTCTCTAGGCCTTGCTGTCAGCATCGACAAAACGAGGGCGCAAATTCCCAGTTCTGACGTATAAGCGCGAAATTCGCCGTTCACCCGAGGGGCATTGTCTGAAACAATAATCGTAACCTGTATCAGGACCGATTCTTGATGATGAAACAGCTGGTTGTGCTATTGCTGCGTAGCCCGTTGCGCCGTCCATTAGAGGCACTGTTCGAGCGGCTGAACGCATGGACGATTGAAGTCATGAAGCGTGCCCACAAATCTTACGTCCGGCCGCGCAACTGGTCGAACGCGGAGCTGCGGAAATTCGCGCCTCTCTATTCCGGCGATGTCATTAATGTGAGCGGCTGGAAAGATGAGGACAAGAACGGAGGCAAGTATCGCGACTACTTCAGCAACGCCGCAAGCTACTCCATTTCCAACACGCAGGGCGCACGCGGCGTAAGTACGCCAACCGATATTTATCTCGACCTAGAGGGCGAGCTACCGGAACATTTGAAGCACCGGTATCAAATCGCGTTTAACCACACGGTTCTGGAACATATCTACGACATCAAGAAGGCGGTGGCGAACATCTGCGCGCTGAGCAACGATACGGTCATTCTCGTGACACCTTTCCTGCAACAGGTGCACTACGAGCCCGGTTCGTACGGCGACTATTGGCGCCCGACGCCGGCGGCCATCGAGCGCATGCTGGCGGACAACGGGTTTACCGTCATTTATCAAAGCGCGAACGACAACCCCTGGTATATCGTTTATTTGTTTACGGTCGCGACGCGGCGGCCGGCGTTATACGCCACGCTCCCTATGACGCGCATGCCTGATCGGGGGCTTGGGATGTCGGCGTTTGGGTTGAGCGAGGGTTCTTAGTTCTATAGAA
>JAJPKH010000041.1 GCA_021323795.1 Acidiferrobacteraceae bacterium
TCATGCGCACGCCGCGATACATCACGAAGCCCTTTTCCACGGTTGCTCCTCCGCCGACGCATTTATTGGCTATTGCGTTGGGCACGCGACTGTGAAGAATAGCCGCATTATGCATTCATAGTGCAAACGGCAACAACGGGCGCGCGATAGAGCTCGCGAGCTGCAACTGCCAAGCCTCGCACAAGGAGCGCTGATGGCTTTTCGAAGCGGGCGTCACTTTCTCCAAATTCCCGGCCCGACCAACGTTCCCGATCGCGTCTTGCGCGCGATGGATTTCCCCACCATCGATCATCGCGGGCCCGAGTTCGCGCGACTCACGCAGGAAATCTTCGAGCGACTGAAGCGCGTTTTCAAAACCGCAAGCGACGTCGTCATCTTTCCCGCCTCGGGCACCGGCGCGTGGGAAGCGGCGCTCGTCAATACGCTGTCCCCCGGCGACAAAGTCCTGATGTTCGAGACCGGACAGTTCGCCGCGCAGTGGTATCGCATGGCGCTTGAATTGGGCTTGAGCGCCGAGCTGGTGCCGGGCGATTGGCGCCACGGCGTCGATCCGGCGGCGCTCGAGGCGCGCCTGCGCGACGACAAGCGCCAAGAGATCAAAGCGGTCGGGGTGGTGCACAACGAGACCGCCACCGGTGTCACCAGCCGCATCGCCGAACTTCGCCGGGCCATCGATGGCGCGGGTCATCCGGCGCTCTTCATGGTCGATACCATCTCCTCGCTCGCCTCGATCGACTACCGGCACGACGAATGGGGCGTCGATGTCACGGTCGCGGGTTCGCAGAAAGGACTGATGCTTCCGCCCGGCATCAGCTTCAACGCGGTAAGCGCCAAGGCGCGCGCCGCGGGGAAGACGGCGCGCCTGCCGAAGGCTTACTGGCGCTGGGAGGAAATGATCAAGTCGAACCAGACCGGTTATTTTCCGTACACGCCGGCTACCAATCTGTTGTACGGTTTGCGCGAAGCGCTGCGCATGCTCGAGGAAGAAGGTCTCGACAATGTGTACGCGCGCCACACGCGGCTCGCCGAGGCCACCCGCCGCGCGGTGCGCGCGTGGGGGCTCGAGATCCTGTGTCTCGACGCGCGCGAATACAGCAATACGCTTACGGCGGTGCTGATGCCGCCGGGCCACGACGCCGATAAATTGCGCGCGACGGTGCTCGAGCGTTTCAACATGTCGCTCGGCATGGGGCTCGGAAAGGTGCAAGGCCGCGTCTTTCGCATCGGCCACCTCGGCGACTTCAACGAGCTGATGCTGGCCGGCACCCTCGCCGGGGTCGAAATGGGACTGGCGGCGGCGGGCGTGCCGCATCAGCGCGGCGGCGTCATGGCCGCGCTCGATTATCTCGCCGGCGTGGAAGCGCCGGGTGCCGCGCGCCATGCGGCGCAGCGCGGCCGCGGATGATCATGGGCGATGGCGAAGATAACCGGCCCCGCTGCGCTCGCAATGCGGGCCTCGTCGTCATCGCGAGGAGCCGCAGGCGACGAAGCAATCTCCGATAAATCGACAACCACCAGGAAGAGACAGGAGGGTGCCGTGAGATTGATAAAACGACTTGTTGCAATAGTGCTGGCAACCGGCGCATTGACCACCCCGGCTTTCGCCGCTCCGATCGAGCTCAAGTTGGGTCACGTCGGCGGCCCCGGGTCGCTGTTCGAAGTCTCGGCGCTCGAGTTCGCCAAGCGGGCGAACGCCAAGCTCGGCGACAAAGCCAAAGTGGTTGTGTTCGGCTCGAGCCAGCTCGGCGGCGACAAGGAGATGCTGCAGAAGCTGAAGCTCGGCACCCTCGATCTTGCGCTGCCGTCGACCGTCATGTCGACCGAGAGCGATCTTTTCGGCGTTTTCGAGATGCCGTATCTCGTCAAAGACCGCGAGCACATGAAGCGCATCGAGAAAGACGTCTTCTGGCCCAAGCTCGCGCCGGCCGGGGAGCAGAAGGGCCTCAAGATCCTCGCGGTGTGGGAGAACGGCTACCGCCATATCACCAACAGCAAGCATCCGATCCGCAAGCCCGAAGATCTGCAGGGCATCAAGCTGCGCGTGCCGGAGGGCAAATGGCGCGTGAAGATGTTCCAGGCCTACGGCGCCAACCCGAGCCCGATGAAACTTTCCGAGGTGTTCGTGGCGCTCCAAACCGGCGTGATGGACGGCCAGGAGAATCCGCTGACGCAGATTTACAGCGCCAAATTCCAAGAGGTCCAGAAGTACCTGTCGCTTTCCGGTCATGTCTATACGCCGGCTTACATCACTGCCGGCAAGAAGCGCTGGGAGGCGCTGCCGGCCGACGTGCGCAAGATCCTCGAGGATACCGCCAAGGAGACGCAGGCGTTCGTCTACGAGTCGGCCGCACGATTCGATAACGACCTGCTCGAGAAAATGAAGGCCGCCGGCATGCAAGTGAACGACGTAGACAAGGCGGCGTTCGTGCGCGCGAGCAAGGCGGTGTACGACGAGTTCGGCAAAGAGGTCAAAGGCGGCAAGGAATTGATCGACCGCGCGCTCGCCTCGGCAAAGTAATATAACCGTGTCAGCACCGCGAACCGGGCTCGCGCGCCTGCGTGGGGGATTCGAGCGCCTGCTCGAAGCGATCGTCATTCTTTTGATGGCCGCGCTCGCCGTCGAGGTGATGCTCGGCGTCACGTTTCGCAAGTTCGGCCAATCGCTCGTGTGGTACGACGAGATCGCCTCCGTCACGCTTGCCTGGCTGACGTACTACGGCGCGGCGCTGGCCGCCTTGAAAGGCTCGCATATCGGGGTGCCCGAGATCGTCCGGCTGGCGCCGCCGTCCGTGCGTGTGCCCCTCGTGGTGCTCGCGGAAGCGATCGTGATCGTGTTCTTCGCGGTGCTCGCCTGGTACGGCTGGTACGTCATCGACGTGCTCGCGACCGATACGCTCGTGAGCCTGCCGGATGTTTCCGTCCAGTACACTCAGTCGGTCATTCCGATCAGCGCGGTGCTCTTTATCATCGCCGAGGCGCTGCGGCTGCCGGCGCTCCTCGCCGAGGCGCGCCGGCACCCCACGCACCTCGGCGCATCCGAGGAGATCGGGGTCTAGCATGGCCACGCTGCTGCTGTTCGTTGGCCTCATCGCGCTCATCCTCATCAACGTGCCGATCGCCATCGCGCTCGGGATCGTCGCCATTGTCGCCATGGTCGCGAGCGGCGGGCTCGACGCGGTGGTGAACCTGCCCCTCGTCATGTACCAGGGGTCGACCAACTTTCCGCTGATCGCGATCCCGCTGTTCTGTCTGGCCGGGGCGATCATGAATGCCGCGGGCATATCCCGGCGGCTGATCGCATTCGCCTCCGCGCTGCTCGGCTTCATCCGCGGCGGACTGGCGATGGTCAACATCGGCGCCTCGATGTTCTTCGCCGAGATCTCGGGCTCCGCGGTGGCGGACGTCGCCGCCATCGGATCGATTCTGATTCCGGCGATGGAGAAGAAGGGCTACCCGAAGGCGTTCGCCGCCGCCGTGACGTCGTCGGCCGCGTCGCTGGCGATCATTATCCCGCCGTCGAATCCGATGATCCTCTACGCCGCCATGGCGGACACGTCGGTGGTGCAACTGTTCGTGGCCGGCATCGTGCCCGGCGTCATCGGCGGCCTCGCCATGATGGCGCTCGCCTACTGGTTCGCGGTGCGTTATCACTATCCGGTCGAGGAGACGTTCCGGTTGAAGCGCCTGTGGCAGACGTTCAAGGACGCCTGGCTCGCCTTTCTGCTCCCCGTGATCATTCTCGGCGGCATCTTCAGCGGCCTGGTGACGGCCACCGAAGGCGCGGGGCTCGCCGTGGTCGCGGCGATCCTCATCGGGCTCGCTTACCGCGAGCTCGACTGGCAACACTTGAGGCACGCGATTATCGACGGCGGCATCCAGACGGCGGTGGTCATGCTGCTGGTCGCGACCTCCGCGCTGCTCGGGACCTACCTGACCGAGGCACAGGTCCCCCAGGAACTCGCGCACGCGATGAGCAGTTGGACGAGCAACCCTTATGTCGTCCTCGCCGTCCTCAATGTCTTTTTCCTGATCATCGGGTTCTTCCTGCACTCGGCCGCCGCGATCATCCTCGTGGTGCCCATCGTCATGCCGCTGGTCAACGCCGTCGGCATCGATCCGGTGCACTTCGGGCTCATCGTCACGCTCAACCTCGCGATCGGACAGCAGACGCCGCCGGTCGCGAGCGTCCTCATGGTGGCGTGCTCCATCGCCAAAGCGGACATCTGGGAAGTGACGAAGGTCAATGTTTACTTCATCGCGGCGCTGTTGTTGGTTCTGATCCTTGTCACCTACGTGCCGATCGTGCCGATGGGGCTGGTGCATTTGTTCTATCAGTGAGCTCGCTTCAGGAGTCCAGCATGTCAACGGAAGTCGTTCTCGTCAGTCGCGACGACGATATCGCGACCGTCATCCTCAACCGCCCGGAAAAGCTCAACGCGCTCACGAAGCCGATGTGGCAGCGTCTGGGCGAAGCCATGAACGCGCTGTCAACCGATGACGGTCTGCGTTGTGTCGTCGTGCGTGGCGCGGGCGACAAAGCGTTCGCGCCCGGTAACGACATCGCCGAGTTCGAGCACGACCGCCGGAACGCCGCGCAGGCGCGCGCGTACGGGAAAATCCATTTGCCCGCGCTCGCGGCCGTGCGCGAGTGCCGCCACCCGACCGTCGCGCTGATTAAAGGCATCTGCGTCGGGGGCGGGCTCGAGATTGCTTCGGCCTGCGATCTACGCATCTGCGGAGTTTCCAGCCGGTTCGGCATACCCATCAGCCGTCTCGGCCTCGCGGCCGGCTATGAGGAAATTCGCACGCTCCTGAACGTCGCCGGCCGCGCGGGTACGCTCGAGCTGCTGCTCGAAGGGCGGGTGATCGGCGCCGATGAAGCGCTGCAAAAAGGTCTGGTCACGCGCGTCGTCGCCGACAACCAAGTCGAAGCGGAGGCGTACGCCACGGCGCGGCGCATCGCCGACGGCGCGCCGCTCGTGGCGCGCTGGCACAAGAAATTCATCCGCCGCCTGGACGATCTGCGCCCGCTAACGGCGGAGGAATTGGACGAGGCGTATCGCTCGTACGATTCCGAAGATTTTCAGATCGGGTACCGCGCGTTCCTCGCGAAAACCAAGCCGAAGTTCAGAGGGCGCTAGGATGGCAACCGCGGCAAAGGGACCGTTGCACGGCATCAAGGTGCTCGAGCTCGCGCACATCATGGCCGGGCCGATGTGCGGCCTCATGCTCGCCGACATGGGCGCCGACGTCATCAAGATCGAAAAATTCCCCGACGGCGACGACTCGCGCCGCATGGTGCCGCCGAAGGTCGACGACGAATCGGCCGCGTTCATGATTCTGAACCGCAACAAGCGCGGCACGTCGCTCAATTTGAAGAGCGAGCGCGGCAAGGCGGTGTTTCGCCGGATGGCGGCGACGGCCGATGTCATCATCGAAAACTTCCGTCCCGGCACGATGGAGAATCTCGGCCTCGGCTACGACACGTTGCGTGCGGCGAACCGCGGGCTCATTTATTGCCAGATCACCGGCTTCGGCGCCACCGGCCCGTACGCGGATCGCGCCGGCTTCGACCTTATCGCGCAGGGCATGAGCGGCATCATGAGCATCACCGGCGAAGGGCCGGGCCGCCCGCCCGTCAAAGCGGGCGTGCCGATCGGCGACATCAGTGCCGGCATCCTCGGCGCGCTCGGCGTGGTATCGGCCTACGTGCATCGCCTGAAGACGGGCGAGGGCCAGCGCGTAGACACCTCGCTCCTCGAGGCAAGCGTCGTTTACACCGCCTGGGCCGCGGCGATCTACTTCGCCACCGGTATTTCGGAGAAGCCGGCGGGCAGCGCGCATCTCTTGAGCGCGCCGTACCAGGCGATTCAAACCGCGGACGGCTGGATCAACATCGGCGCCGCCAACCAGGCGAATTGGCGGCGCCTGGTCGAAGCGGTGGATATGCCGGCGCTTGCAACCGATCCGCGCTTCAAGGACAACGCCGCGCGCAAGCAAAACTTGCCGGCGCTGATCGATCTGCTGACGGAGCGCTTCAAGAAACACACGACCACCGAGTGGCTGGCGAAGCTCGAAGCCGGCGGCGTGCCGGCCGGCCCGGTGTTGTCGATGGGCCAGATGCTGCGCGACCCGCAAGTGCTCGCGCGCGACATGGTGGTGGAGGTCGAGCACGCGCGTCTCGGACGCTTGCACGCGCTCGGCGCGCCGATCAAGTTTTCCGATACGCCGGCGCGCGTCGCCCGCGCCGCACCCGTGCTCGGCGAGCACACGCGCGAAATCCTGCGCGAGTACGGTTACGGTGACGCCGACATCGAGGCGCTCGCGGCCGCGGGCGATGTGGTTCTCGCGAAGTAGGCGCTCGGTAGGAGGCCGGCGCCCTTGCCGCGCGGCGGCCACCGGCGAGATCGTGGACGACGGAAGTTCGTTGCGAGTGCGGATCCAGACCGCCGGGCGAGCGGGAAGCTTGGGAGGTTGCGGACCCGCGCGTGGCGCTCAGCCGGCCGTTCTAAGCGCGCGTCCGGTGTTGTGCCGCGTTACCGAAGCACGCGACGGCACGGCCGCGGGGACGGGGGCCGACCCGGCCTTGTAAATGCCGCAACCGAGCAGGATGTTGTCCACCCGCTCGACGTAGGCGGACTTCGGCTCCACTTGGCCCGTCGCCGGGTTGAGGGCGTGATAATCCACCCAACCTTTACCCTTCGTCTTGGCGATGTCGATCATTTCGCGCACGAAGCGCTTGCCTTTGGCGTCGGTGCGCTCCAGGTTGTTCTCCTTGTCGCGCCGGCCGGGTGTGCGACCGTTGCACACGCGGATGCCGTCCAAGTCGTTGCCGAAAAGATAGAACTCGCCCTCTATGAAGCCGCCGTTCGGATCTTCGAAGTCCCGCGCGGCCTGTTCCACGCCCACGGCTTTCAAGTGCGCGACCGCCTTCTTGACCAGCGCCACCGCGTGGTCGCGGTCCTCCATGCGATCCACCTTGAACGTGCCGACGACATCGACCAGGCGCGCCGCCTCCTCCTCGAAGGAGAGTGCGGCCGAGGTCGCTTCCTCGACCAGCGCGGCGTTCTGCTGCGTCACGTGATCGAGCTGGCTCACCGCGCGGCTGATCTCTTCAACCCCGGTGCTCTGCTCGGCGGAGGCTTCGGCGATTTCGCTGATCAGTTGGTTGACTTGCTGCACGACGCCGAGCACCTTCTCCATCGTCGCGCCCGCGTCGCCGGCGAGCGTCGCGCCCTGCGCGACGTTGCCGACGGAAGTCTGGATCAGGTCCTTGATCTCCTTACCGGCCTCGGCGCTGCGTTGCGCGAGGCTGCGTACTTCCGCGGCGACGACCGCGAAGCCGCGGCCTTGCTCGCCCGCGCGCGCCGCCTCGACGGCGGCGTTCAGCGCGAGGATATTGGTCTGGAACGCGATGCTTTCGATCACGTTGGTGATTTCCGCCACCCGGCGCGAGCCGCTCTCGATCGCTCCCATCGTCCGCGCGAGGTCGCGCATGCGCTGCGTCGCTTCCGCGGTGATCTTGCTCGCGTCGTCCGCCGCCGCGCGGGCGCGCCGGCAACTTTCGGCGTTCTGCTTCACGGTGGCGGCGAGCTCTTCCATGCTGGCGCTGGTTTCTTCGAGCGTGGAGGCCTGCTCCTCGGTGCGTTGTGAAAGGCTGGTGTTTCCCGCCGCGATTTCTTTCGCGCCGTGCACGATCTTGTCGGCGCTCGCGCGCACCTGGTTCACGATATCGACCAGGTTGCGGGTCATCTGCGCGACCGAGCGCCACAGGGCGCCGGATTGAATGTCCGTCGATGTATTCGTGATTCCGGCGTGCCCGCTCAAGTCACCGCTGGCCACGCGCTCGATGATCTTGTTCATACGATCCATGCCGGCGGTCGTCCAGAATGAAATTGCCGAAAGCAAATAGATCGCGCAAAGCATGGCGACAAACATCAGCGCGGCTGTGATGCCACGCTCGTAGAGCGCTGCGCCGAGCATGTGCAGCGCGATGAGCTGGGCCCCAATGAACAGCCCGATCGCCAGGCTGAAATTGAGGCGCAAACCGAGGCGCGTGATCAGGGCAAAAGCCAGCCCAAAAAAAGAGTTCTTCATAGTGACCCCTTCGGCTCGCCGGCTCGCGGCCAAGCCTGTTGTGAACCGGTTCGCTTTTGCCGAACCGGGCCGCTGGATCGGTAGCGGCGACCCGGGCGTCATTAGCCGT
This sequence comes from Acidiferrobacteraceae bacterium, assembly GCA_021323795.1. Taxonomy (GTDB): domain Bacteria; phylum Pseudomonadota; class Gammaproteobacteria; order Acidiferrobacterales; family Sulfurifustaceae; genus JACQFZ01. The sequence continues at coordinate 8,207 of JAJPKH010000041.1, forward strand.
CAATAGCTAAAGAGTAGACGGAAGGCGCAAGGTGGGAGGAACGGAGCGTCGTTCCCTGACCCTTCGCCTTGTCCGCCGGCCTGTACCGGAGAGGTTTGCAGGATTCGTACCGTTCGTCGTTGGCGGGGCGGGCGGAAGCGGGAAGCCCGGCCAGTTACTTATATTTCACGGTGCCGCCCGGGCAGTGGACCGTAAAAACCATAAAAAAACCCGCGCCCTTGCGGGCGGCGGGTTGGGGTTGGGCCGGGTTACGATCCCGGTAACGTTCGCTTCACGGTCGTCACCGCGTCAAGCGCTCCCCCCTGTGCAACGACCACCTTGTACCGGCATCAGCCAGTTTTCTTTTTGGTGGTGACCAGCATCTGCCGGTCTAGTTCTTATTGTGGCGCCAGTGTACCCGGAGAGACACCCGATCGCCATGCGGAGAGCACCCGAGGGAAGCGTTGCCGGGCTTGTTCTCGCGTGATATATCGCTTTCGTTGGTAACCGCCGAGAGCGGAAAGACAATGACGCAGCGCCGTTTGTCCGACTTCCTTCGCCAGCGCCAATTCCCGTCACCGTTAAAATTAATATTGCTTGTTACATGAACGCAACGTTATCACTGGAAGAACATGCACGACGTCTCGGCGCGGCGGGGCTGGACCGGCGCGAGTTCGACGACTGGTTGAACGGCCGCGCGCGCGCGAATCTTCCCGATGCCGCCGACCGAGGGCGACTGGACGCGGATGCGAAACTCGTTTCGGACTGGATTCGCCGCGGTTGGTCGCTGCTCGATCGGCTGGCGCCGCGCTCCAAGCGCAACGAACGCGAAAAAGCCGCGGGCCAAACGCTGGTGATTCTAACCACCGATCTCTGCCGCGCCTTTGCGCGCGCGCATCGCGAAGCGATCTACGCCAGGCTCACCGACAACTACGCGCGCCATGTGCGCGTGGACGACCTCGTATTCAAGGCGGCGGAGCTGTGGCCGGGGCTCGTGCCGACGCGCGCGGAGTTGCGCCGCGAAATGGAGCGCGTGCAGGCGGACAAAGACGGTCTCGAGATCTTTCAGGGGTGTCTGATCAGTGAGCTGATGACCGCGCAGAAGTGCGGCCTGCATCTGATGAACAGCATGCTGCGGCCGACCGAGGAAGCGCTGCAGCGCCTCGATGAGTTCAAGCGCAAGGGTACCGTGGAGCTCGAGTGCGCGCGCGTCGAGGCGCGCGGGGAAACGGGCTATCTCTACCTGAAGCAGCCGAAATATTTGAATGCCGAGGACGGCGAGACGGTAGGGCCGCAGGAGGTCGCGGTCGACCTGATCCTGCTTCATCCCGATCTCAAGATGGGCGTGATGCGCGGCGACTTCGTCGAGCATCCGCGCTATCAGGGCCGGCGCATCTTCAACGCCGGCCTCAACCTGACCAAGGTTTATTACGGGAAGCTGCCGTACTTGTTCTACATCGTGCGCGACATGGGTTTGGTCAATAAGCTGTACCGCGGCCTCGCCCTCGAGGAGTTCGATCTCGAGCGGCCGGAGAACACGCTCGAGAAGCCGTGGATGGCGGTCGTCGAAGCGTTCGCGATCGGCGGCGGCTGCCAGTTGCTGCTGGTGATGGATTACGTCATCGCCGAAGCCGGGTCTTATTTCAGTCTTCCGGCGCGCAAAGAAGGCATCATCCCGGGCTGCGCCAACATGCGCCTGCCGCGCTTCATCGGCGAGCGCCAGGCGCGCGCGGCCATCATGTTCGACAAGCAGTTTCCGGTGGACAGTCCGGAAGCGAGCCTGATGATCAACGAAGTCGTGCCGCGCGCGGCAATGGACGACGCGGTGGCGCGCGCCGTCGCCAATGCGGTCGGCTCCGGCATGGTCAGCGCCGGCGCCAACCGCAAGGCGCTGCGCCTGCAAAGCGAACCGCTCGAAACCTTCCGCAACTACATGGCGCTCTATGCCTACGAGCAGGCGCTATGCCATTTGAGCGATCAGCTCGTGGCGAATCTCGAGCGCCACTGGAACGCCAAGCAGCGCCGGCTCGCGGGGTGATCGCGGCATGCGGCGTTGCGCGGATCGGCGCCCATCGCCGCCGCGCCTGCGCGGTCCGGCCGAACGGGCGAAACGGGAAAAGCGCCGCCGGTTAGAGATTCCCCGCGGCGCGCGCCTTCGCGATTTTCGCCTGTAGGCGCTCTTTCGTCTTGGCGGTCTCGACCACGAAGCGCGTATGCGTGCAGCGCCCGATTTCATCGAACGCGTCGCGCGCCACCAGATCGAACGTCACGGCGCGCCGGTCGATCGCGCTGATGGTGACGCTGAGATCGACCCACATGCCCTGCGGCGTCGCCGCCAGATGCCGAATTTCGGCGTGCGTGCCGACCGAGTCCTCGCCCGCATCCAGGTGTTCCTGTAACAGATCGCGGCTCAGGTGCTCCATGTCCCGCAGCATCAACGGCGTGGCATAGAGGCCGAGCCCCTCACCCATGTGGAGGGTCACGCGCGTGTCATCGACCAGGACACGCCGTGTTTTTTTCAGGCCGGGTTTAGCAGTTGCTTTCATTTCGCTCCACTGTAGATCTTGCGTAACTCGGTTTTTAGGATTTTGCCCATGGCACTTTTCGGCAGCGCCTCGACGAACGCCATGCGCCGCGGAATTTTATAACCGCCGATGTAGCGGCGACAGTGCTCGATGATTTCTTCCTCGCGAAGCGTGCGGCCCGGCGCCGGCACGATGACGGCGAACACCGCTTCGCCCCAGGTCTCATCCGGCACGCCGACGACCGCCGCCTCGTGCACGCCCGGATACTTATAGAGTGCCGCTTCCACTTCCGACGAATACACATTTTCGCCGCCGGTGATGATCATGTCCTTCAGCCGATCCATCAAATAGAGGTTGCCTTCCGCGTCGACCCGGCCGGCGTCGCCCGTGTGGAACCAGCCGTTGCGGAATGTCTTGGCGTTCTGTTCCGGCAATCCGAGGTACCCCTTCGTGACGTTCGGTCCGCGCACCACGATTTCGCCGACACTGCCGATCGGCACTTCGCGGTCGTCCTCGTCGACGATGCGCAGGTCCACCTGCACCAAGGGCTTGCCGACCGAGCGCAGCAGCTCATGGTTGCCGCTCGCGATCGCATGATGGTGTTCCTCGGGCGTCATGGCGGTCAAAATCGGCGCTGTTTCGGTGAGGCCGTACAACTGTTCCAGGCCGGTGTGCGGCAGCCGTTCCATCGCGCGTTTGATCCACTCGACCGCCATCGGCGCCGAGCCGTAGAACATCAGGCGCAGGCTTTGCAGGTCGAAGCGTTCGAAGTCCGGTTCCTGCAGCGTCAAGATAATGACCGTGGGTGCGAGCATCGTGACCGTGATGCGATGCGTTTCGATCGCTTGCAACAAGTTCTTGCCGGAAAATTCGCTGAGGTAGGCGTGCGCGCCGCCGACCAGCGTGAACGCGGTACCGAGGCAATCGGCGGAATGGAACATGGGCGAGACGTGCAGGAAGCGGTCCTCGGCGTAGGTGCGCGCGACGAGCGCGACCTGCGTGCCGTTCGCGATGAGATTGCCGTGCGTCAGCCGCACGCCTTTGCTGCGTCCGGTCGTCCCGCCGGTATAAAGCAAGAGGGCGTCGTCCTCTTGCCGCGCTTGATGGATGGGGGCCGGTCCGGCGTCGATCAGTAGCGCTTCGTATTGCGGGGAGCGCGTGTTGCTTCGCTCCGCCGCGACACACAGCGCCTTGTCGCGCCAGGGTGCGAATGTCTCGTTGTCGAGCAACGGCAGGAAGCGATCCTCCAGCACGAGTAATTGGCATTGCGCGTCGTCGAGGATGTAGCGAATTTCGGGCGGGGCGAGGCGGACGTTCACCGGTACCGGCACGGCGCCGAGCCAATACCCGGCGTTGATCAGCTCCGCATGGCGAAACGAGTTGCGGCTGAGGATGCCGAAGCGCTCGCCCGCGTTAACGCCGAGGCCGTTCAACACCGAAGCGGCACGGGCGACGCGGTCCACGTACTGCGACCATGTCATATTCCCTTCACGATCGAGAATCGCCGGCCGGTTTCCAAAAAGCGCGGCGGCGCGCCGCAACACGGTGCCCATCGTTAGCGGCGTGGCTGGTGGATGCATGTTTCCCCTTTCATGTCCGCTCGCTTGCTCGAGCGGTCGGCGTGGCGCGCGTTGTGCTGTAGTTTATTCTCGAACTCCGTTTATGCGCACCCGGTTCCGTGGCGCGATTTCATGACGGCCGGCTTCGGCGGTTTTCGGTATCCACTTGTGCGGTTCGCATCGGTAAGTTTTCGGCGCGCTCGTGCGGCCTCCCCCTGATGCAGAAGGAAAAGCCCGGTGATGCTATTCCTCGGAGCGCGCTTTGTTGGTGTCTTCGGACGACGAACACAAGTACACTGCCACGTTTGGCAGCGGGCGCGAAGGCGGGAATAATAGAGCGGCTTTCGGTACCATCGGCGGACATTTCGTCATGAATCCCGCCGACGCGGCGTTCGCGACCAAAAATTATCTCAAACCGAAGTTCGCCGTTCCGATACACTACGGTACCTTCCCGCAATTGAAGGGGACGCCGGCTGAGTACACGAAGGCGCTCGGCAAGACGACGACGAAGGTGATGGCGATAAACCCGGGCGACAGCCTCCAATTCTAGATACGTACTGGGGGTACGGAACCGGCAAGACGCCGGTTTAGAGAAAGAAAAAGGGAACGGGCCGAGCCGCGCAAAACGGCTCGGCCTTTTTACTTGAGTGAACAAAGCCCGCCGTGAGCCGGCCGGGAAAAGCGACCGCGACGGCACATGCCGTCGCGCAACGGACGCGGTGTTTCTTTTTTGTTCGCTCGCCTTTTGAAAACGTGGAACGTGGAGCGAGAGCCGTGGACTTCGCAAACCAGACCGTGATCGTCACCGGCGCGAGCGGGGGAATCGGCAAGGCGCTCGCCGCGGCCTATGCGCAGCGCGGCGCCAGCGTCGTGCTGGCGGACGTCAACGACGTGGATGGCGAGCGCAACGCCGACGCCATTCGCGTTGCCGGAGGCAAAGCCGTTTTTGTGCAAACGGACGTGGGACAGGAACGCGATGCGATTCGTCTGATGGAAGAGACGATGTCCGCGTTCCGCACCATCGATATTTTAATTAACAACGCCGGTTTCGGCCGCTGGAAACCGGTTTACGAGCTGAGCGTCGAGGATTGGGATGCCGTGCTGCACACCAACCTGCGCGGCGCCTTCTTGTGCTCGCGCGAGGCGGCCAAGCGCATGCGCCAAAGCGGCGGGGGATCGATCGTCAACATCGCGTCGACGCGGGCGCTGCAATCGGAGCCGAATTCTGAAGCGTACGCCGCTTCCAAGGGCGGCATCGTCGCGCTGACGCACGCATTGGCGCTGTCGCTCGGGCCCGACCGCATTCGCGTGAACTGCGTTTCGCCGGGCTGGATCGAAACAAAATCTTACGAAAAGCTGCGCGACGTGGACCACAAGCAGCACCCCGCGGGGCGGGTGGGCCGACCGGAGGATATCGTGCGCGCCTGCTTCTATCTGACCGACGCCACGAACGATTTTGTGACCGGCATTAACATGATCGTCGATGGCGGTATGACGCGAAAAATGCACTACGAACCGTAGCGGATTCGCGCCGTACGGCGCTCCGTGCTCTCTAAAACGGCGATCCCCCTAGTTTGTTCTTGCGAATGTCCCCGCTTGCGCGGCGTGAAACGCTGCGGGGAAGCGTGCTCCCCGGCTCCGGGTTACTACGGATACGCACGCGAACGGGAGTCGGGGAAGATCGAAGCCCCCTAACCTAAGAGATAAGGAGATTTGCAATGGAACTGCTCAAACGCTCGATCGTGTTGGTGCTCGCGCTCTCCGCAGGTCTGGCGCTCGCCGCCTGCCAGACGGATCGCGGCAGCTCCAGCGACAAAGGAATGGGTAGCAGTGGTTCGTATGGAACGGGTAGCAGCGGCGGGACCAGCGGCAGTTCGAGCGGCAGCGTCAGCGGGGGCGCAAGCGGCAGCGGAAACGCGAGTGGCTCGTCGAGTAGCAGCCCCAGCAGCAGCGGAACCGGCGGAGCGAGCGGGAGCGAGTCCAAGTAACCGTTTACATCGGCAACCGTTCAATTCAGTCAGAGGGCGCGAGGCGTCGGAGTGGAGGCTCCGACGCCTTTCGCTTTTTGGAAAACCGTCGGCGGCGGCGCTTAGCGGTGCCCGCGCTTGGCGCATAGCCGGGGAAGGACGTCGCCGGTCCTTCCGGCAAGAACGGCGTCGGCCATGTCATCGAATGGCGTCGGTTCCGCATTCACGATGACGATGCGCGCGCCGGCCGCTTTTGCGGCAGGCACGACGTTCGCGACCGGATAAACCTGCAAGCTCGAGCCGACCGCGAGCAGTAGATCGGCGGCTTCCGCCGCCTGCATCGCCCGGTCTATCACTTCGGGCACGAGCGCCTGCCCGAAAGAGATGGTGGCGCTCTTGAGAATGCCGCTGCAGATCGTGCACGGCGGGTCCGCTTCGCCGGCGCGCACGCGTTCGAGCGTCGCTTGCATCGGTCCGCGCCAGCCGCAGCTCATGCAAACGACCTCGTGCAGGGTGCCGTGCACCTCGATGACGCGCTCGGGCGCGTTCCCCGCGCGCTGGTGCAGCCCGTCGATGTTCTGCGTAATGAGCGCATGCAGTTTGCCGCGCCGCTCGAGCTCCACGAGCGCGATATGTCCCGCGTTCGGTTTGGCGTGCCAGGTGGGATGATCCAGGCGGTGCTGCCATGAGAGCTTGCGCACCTCGGGATCCGACAGATAGTGATGAATATTGGAGAGCTTTTCCGCCAGCGGATTCTTAGTCCACACGCCGTGCGGTCCGCGAAAGTCCGGGATGCCGGACTCGGTGGAGACGCCGGCGCCGGTCAGCACCACGATGCGCGTGGATGCTTCGATCCAACCACGCACGGCGTCGATACTTTCCTGCATCGCGCTAGTTTAAACTGCCGCTGACAATGACGCTCGGCGATTTAACGGTAAACCGCTTAGGGTTCGGCGCCATGCGCGTCTGCGGGCCCGACGTGTGGGGCGAGCCCGCGGACCGCGCGGCTGCGAAGCGGTTGCTCGTGCGCGCGTTCGAGCTCGGGCACAACCTGTTCGATACCGCCGACAGCTACGGGCCGCACGTGAGCGAGCGGCTCATCGCCGAAGCGCTCCATCCGTATCCGAAGGAACTGGTGATCGCGACCAAGGGCGGGCTGGTGCGGCCGGACCGTCACCGCTGGGAGCGCGACGCGCGGCCGGAGCATCTGCGCCGCGCGCTCGACGGCAGCCTCAAACGCCTGCGGCTCGAGCGCATCGACGTCTATCAGCTGCACGCGCCCGATCCCAAGGTTCCGTTCGCCGAGTCGGTGGGCGCGCTCGCGGACATGCGGCGCGCGGGCAAGATCCGGCATGTTGGCCTCTCGAACGTGAGCGCGCAGCAGCTCGACGAAGCGCGCCGCATCGTGCCGATCGTGTCGGTGCAGAACCGCTACAACCTCGAAGACCGTACGCACGAGGACGTGCTCGACGCTTGCGAGAAGCTCGGTATCGCGTTTCTTCCGTGGTATCCGCTCGGCGCGGGAGAGGCGCTTCAATCGAAGGCGGTGCGGACAATCGCCGCACGTCTGCGCGCCACCCCGTCACAAGTCGCGCTTGCCTGGCTCCTCGCCAAGTCGCCGATGATGCTGCCGATTCCCGGCACCGGCTCGATCGCGCACCTCGAGGAAAATTCCGCGGCGGCCGCGCTGACGCTGTCGCGCGAAGATTTGGCCCAACTCGCGCTTCAAAAAGGGAATGCCGGCGTTTGAAACTCCGTCAAGTGCCCGGTACGCCGAAGACAATATAGAGCGCCATGAGGAAACCGAGCAGCGCCACGATAATGTTCGCCCACACCGCGAGGTTGATGAGATAACCTTCGGGGATCTCCACCGGCTTCAGGGTTCGCACCGATTTTCGATACTGGACGATGCCGAGAACGGCAAGCGTTGCTCCCAGGAGCACGAAGGCCACGCCGATCCATACCGCCGCCTTGGTGCCAAAATGCTGGCTCTTGTCCAGCAGCACCTCGGCGAAGAGCGCGGATCGCTCGATGACATATCCAAAAGCGATGAGCGCGATGCTCGTTCGGTTCCAGGCGAGCAGCGTGCGTTCCGCGGCGAAGAGGACTCTCGGGTCATTCAATTCGGACATGGCGGCGTCGCGTCTCTGTGGTTCGCTGGTGAAAGTATAGGGTAACCCGATGGAGCGCCGCGTCAGCACTCGAAAGCAGGCGATCGCGTCCGCGCCATCGCTGTTGGCCTTCGCCGTGCTGGTCACCGTTACGGCGTGGTCCGGCATCTACTTCGACCCTGGAGACTGGTACCGCGGGTTGATAAAACCGGCATGGACGCCGCCTGATTGGATGTTCCCGCCGGTATGGGCGGTACTCTACGCGGCGATCGCCATCGCCGGCTGGCGCGTGTGGCGGGCCGCGCCGCGGCTCAGCCTGGCGTTGCTGTTATGGCTGATGCAGTCGGCGTTCAACGCGGCATGGTCGTGGCTGTTCTTCGGCCTCCACGTCCCGCTGCTTGCGTTCCTCGACGTCGTATTGCTGCTGCTTACCGTATTGGGCTTCATCCTCGCCGCGTTTCGGCTCAGCCGCATCGCGGCCGTTCTTTTTGTTTTCTACGCGCTCTGGGTCGCGTTCGCGGCGGCTTTAAATTATTCCCTTTGGAAACTCAACCTCGGTCTTATCTAGCGACGGCCACGCGCCGGCGGAGCCGGCGTGAGCCGAGCGGCCATCGGTTGGCGCCGCTGACGGCGGTTCGTATCGGCCGTTAAAACGTTTCAGACCGCTCAGCTTTCCGTCATCGGTGCGAGCGGTACATGCTTTCCCCAAAGCTGCGCCATCACTCGCTTGGTCTGATCCGTCGGCCCGCTGCTGCAGAATCTCTCGCTGCCCGGCCGAACGGCGGGCGCGAGCAGACGTTCGCTTTCGAGCCGCCGGCGCAACTCGCGCGCCACAGCGGGACTCGGATCGATAACGCTGACCGCCGGTCCGGCGACTTGTCGTATCAGCGGCAGCAGAAACGGATAGTGCGTGCAGCCGAGCACGAGCGTGTCGACGCCGCGATGTAACAGCGGCGCGACGTACTTTTCCACCAGCGCCCGCGTGTCATCGCCGTCGAGCGCCCCGGCTTCCACTTGCTCGACCAGTCCGGGACAGGCTTGCACGTGCACGGCCACGCCGCCGCCGACGCGCGCGAGTAGCTGCGCGAATTTTTCGCTCGCCAGCGTCCCGCTGGTGGCGAGCACGGCGACGCGGCGCGAGCGCGTCTGCTGCGCGGCCGGTTTCACCGCGGGTTCCATGCCGACGATCGGAACGGAAAATTGCGCGCGCAGCGTTGCGAGCGCGGCGCTGGAGGCGGTGTTGCAGGCGACGACGACCGCTTTGGCGCGATGTTTCAGCAGAAACGTAGTGATCGCGAGCGACCGGGCCTCGACGAAGCGCGTCGATTTTTCGCCGTAGGGAATATGCGCGGAATCCGCCACGTACAGCAGGTCTTCATGGGGAAGGAGGGCGCGGATTTCGCGCAGCACCGAGAGGCCGCCGACACCCGAGTCGAAAACACCGATCGGGCCGGCCGCCTCGTCCCGGCGCGCGGCTGCGGTCTCGCTCACGACCGGCCCAGCTCGTTCAGCAGTTGCTCCGCCTGGGCGATGAACCTGCGACGGAGCCAAAGCAATTGCCAGCGGCCGCCCCCCATCTGACGCCAGAGAACGGCCGAGCGGATGCCGGCGAACAACGCCGCACGCACGCTGGCCGCGATGTGCGCGTTCGCCAGGAAGCCCTGTTCGCCGGCGACGATAATGCGCGGGCCGACCGTGCTGAGCGTGCGCGTGTACAGCTCCGCCAATTTCTCGACCAGCCTGGCTTGCGCGCCGCCGTGCGCTTGCGCCTCGAAGAATTGCATCTGCGACCTGACGGTCCGTATCCCGTCCTGGATGGCGTCCATGACTTCCGGCCGGCGCCGCAGCCCGGCTTCGAGCTGCATCATGGCGACCACGTATTTCGCCATCTCGAGATCCTCCGGCGTCGCGTCGCCTCCGAGCTTATCGCGCAGCAGCCGCAATCCGAGCGCGACGCCCGGCATTCCGCCATACACGTCGGAAACCGTGCGGGCGTCGATGAGCAGAACCGATTGAATGCTGGCGCCGAAGGGTTGAGCGTCGGCCCGGCCATCGCGCGAGAGTTGCTGCACCAGCCGCGCCGACTGAAAAATTCCGGCGAGGGCGAGTGTTCGGTCTTGCAGTTGGCCCACGCGTCGTTTAGTGCTTGCGGTTGGCGGTGCGGTCGCTTTCTAATCTTAGCGGCGCGCGGCCGTGGCGTCATCCGTGCGCCCGCGCTCCGCTGATTGACGTATCGCGCGCGAACGGCTAAACCGTGAGCAAAAACGGGAGATACATTGACCATGGGAGGCGAAATCCGGTGAGCGCGCAACCCAAGCGACCGCGGGTCGGTTTGGTAATGGCCGGCGGCGGCGCGCGCGCCGCGTATCAGGTCGGCGTACTCAAGGCGATCGCCGAGATGTTGCCCGAAGGCGCGCCCAATCCATTTCCGATTCTTTGCGGCACTTCCGCCGGCGCCATCAACGCCACCGCGCTCGCCATCTACGCGCGCCGTTTTCACAGCGGGGTGCGCCGCCTGAACTACGTGTGGCGCAACTTCCGCGTCGACCGGGTATTCCGCGCGGACGCCCTCGGCATCATGAAAACGGGCGCGCATTGGCTCGCGGCGCTGCTCCTCGGCGGCCTCGGCAAGCACAATCCGCAGGCGCTGCTCGATCGCGCGCCGTTGCGCGAGTTGCTCGAGCAGACGCTCCCGTGCGAGGAAATCCAGGCGTCGATCGACGCCGGCGCGCTGCGCGCGCTGTCGATCACCTGTTCCGGTTACAACTCGGGGCAATCGGTATCGTTTTACCAGGGCGTCGATACGCTCACCTCCTGGAGGCGCGCGCGCCGCGTCGGCTCGGCGGCCCGCATTACCATCGATCACCTGATGGCTTCCTCCGCCATTCCGTTCGTGTTCGCGGCCGAGCGGGTGAACCGCGAGTACTTCGGCGACGGCTCCATGCGCCAGGAAGCGCCGATCAGCCCGGCACTGCATCTCGGCGCGGAGCGCGTGCTCGTCATCGGCGTCAGGCACGAGGCGCCCGCGACCGCGCGGCCGGCCGCGCAATACCCCACATTGGCCCAGATCGCCGGCCATGTGTTAAACAGCATTTTTCTGGACGCGCTCGACGTCGATGTCGAGCGTTTACAGCGCATCAACAAAACCATCAGCTTGATCCCGGAGGCGCACCTGCAGGAAGGCGCCGTTACGCTGAGGCCCATCGACGTGCTGGTGATATCGCCGAGCGAAGACATCGAGCGCATCGCGTCCAAGTACGTGCATTTCCTCCCGCGGCCCGTGCGCTATCTGTTCCGCGGCGTCGGTGCCATGCGCCGCGGCGGGTCGAACTTGTTAAGCTATCTCCTGTTCGAAAAACCTTATGTCCGCGCGCTCATCGGCCTCGGTTACGCCGACGCCATGGTGCGCCGCGCGGAGATCCTGGAGTTTCTCGACATGAAGGGGCGCTGAATGGGCCGCTGGCTGATCACCGTCGGCATACTACTCGTCGTCATCGGGCTCGCCTGGCCGTGGCTGACCAAGCTCGGGCTGTTCCGCCTGCCCGGCGACGTCGTCATCGAGCGCGACAATTTCCGTTTCTATTTTCCGATCACCACGATGATCATCATCAGCGTGGTGATTTCGCTGGTGTTGTGGCTCTTACGGAAGTAGCAGGCCGATTTTTCTTTAACTAAAGTCAACCGCATCGTATGACCCGAACGTCTCGAGGCGCGTTACCGCCGTCGCTTTTGCCGGATTAGATATCGGCGCATGCCGATGCGTGCGCCGCGCGGCTGAACAAGAATAAGCGAATGCACTCAGGAGAATTCCAATGACGACCATGGTTCCATGGGCCCGCTTTCTCATCGGGGCCACCGCCGCCCTGCTTCTCGGTGCCTGTAATTCCGGCGCGTCGCCGGCCGATCGCTACGATCCGAGCAAGATGGATTTGAAGCCGGTGCCGGCGAAGATATCGGCCGAGCGCCATACCGGCGCCTTCGCCGAAGGAGCCGCGCTCAGCATGACCGCGGAGCTGAAGCCGCTCGATCCCGCGCCGGTGAAGACGATCCGACTGGACACCACTCATAAGATCATCGAAATCGCGCCCGGGGTGAAGTACAGCGCCTGGACGTTCGGCGACCAAGTGCCCGGTCCGACCATCCGCGCGCGCGTCGGCGACAAAATCCGCTTCAGCATGACGAATCGCAGCGACGAGCCGGTGCCGGGCGTGCGCCTGACGGCCGCGCCGATGATGCACTCGATGGACTTTCACGCGGCGATGGTCTCGCCGCAGGACAAATACCGCTCGATCGCGCCGGGGCAGACGATCGAATTCGAGTTCACGCCGAACTACCCGGGCGTCTTCATGTACCACTGCGGCACGCCGATGATTCTCGAGCACATCGCCTCCGGCATGTACGGCGCGCTGGTGGTCGAACCGCGCGAAGGCTACCCGACCAAGGCCGATCGCGAATACGTGATCATCCAGAGCGAGTTCTACGCCAAGCCCGATCCGCAGAAACATAAAGTCGACGGCCGGCCGCTCTATGTCCTCGACGGCGACAACCTGCGCAAGGCCGCGCCCAACTACACGGTTTTCAACGGCGTGCACAACGGCATGGTGCGCAAGCCGCTGCCGGCGAAGCCCGGCGAGCGGGTGCGGTTGTTCGTGCTCAACGTCGGCCCGAGCAAGACGTCGAGCTTCCACGTGGTCGGGACCATTTTTGACCGCGTGTGGATGGACGGCAATCCGGACAACCAGTTTCGCGGCATGCAGACGGTGCTGCTCGGCTCCTCGAGCGGCGCGATCGTCGAATTCATGATTCCGGAGGCGGGACAGTACATCATGGTCGACCACCACTTCGCCAATGCGTCGCAGGGTGCGATCGGTCTCATCGACGCCGGCGGATCGAAGGAGGAGAGAGGCGATATCGAGCATCACAATATCGCGGCGACCGCGACCCCCGACGACCCGGAGGCGGTCAAGGGCAAGCTCGACTTCGAAAGTAAATGCCTCGCGTGTCACTCGCTCGGGCAGGGCCGCAAGCTCGGACCGGATCTCGCCGGCGTCACCAAGCGGCGCAGCGACGATTGGCTCACTCGATGGCTGAAGTCGCCGGAGGCGATGCTACGGACGGACGCCGACGCCAAAACGATGTTGAAGGAGTTCGGCAACATCGCGATGCCGAATCAGAACTTGAGCGACGCCGAGATTCGGCAGTATCTTAAGTATTTCCACTGGGCCGATGCGCAGCTCCCGGGAACGGCGAAGGCGGCGGGCGGACATTGAGCGTGCGCGCCTCTCTAGTAGCGATCGGATTTGTGCTTGCGCTGCCAGGGACGGCGGCGGTCGCTTGCGGCTACTGTGTCGAAGACAAAGTGGCGGCCGTTTACGACGATGCGGTGGTGACGCAGGCGCTCGGCCGCAAACACTACGTCGCCTTCTTCGCTCTCGACGGCGCGTTAACGCCCGATGACGGTACCCGCCGCGCGCTCGCGGCGCTGGCGCAGTCGGCCCGCGGCGCGGACAAAGACGGCGTGCGAGTATCGGTCGAATCCGCGGCGCTCTCGGTCGCTTTCGATCCGCAGCGCGTGCCGTTGGCCGAGATGCAGCGAGCGCTCGCACGGAAGTTCGCCGCGAAGAAGCTGACGGTGCTGCCGTTGCGCGTTTTGGAAGCGCCCGGGAAGCTGAAACCCGTTGAGGGACGATAGCGAGGAGGCTTGCGCGCGGATAGCGAGCAGCGTCGTTAATTTGATTGGGGGATTTGCGACTACCTCGGCGCTCGCTGGGGCGTTACCATCAGCGCGCGTTCAATGGATCCGCCCATCACAGGAGGTGTGACATGTCCACTGTCCCACATTCCGCCGCGACTCTGGATTTCCGGCCGACTACCCGCCTGCACCCTTCGCCCGAAGACTGGCGCGATGAGTTCCTCTATTTCTTGCTCGTCGACCGGTTCGACGACGGCGCGACAAATGTCCCGCCGTATCGCGCCGGTCAGCCGGCGGCGCCGAGCGATCCCGCGCGGCGGGCGCGCTTTCAGGGCGGCAATCTGCGCGGCGTGACGCGCCGCCTCGATTACATCCGCGACCTCGGCTGCACCGCGATCTGGCTGAGTCCGATCTTGAAGAATCGCCGCGACCTCAACGACAGCTACCACGGTTACGGCATCCAGGATTTCCTCGAGGTCGATCCGCGCTTCGGCACGCTCGCGGATCTGCAGCAGCTGACGCGCGAGGCGCACAGCCGCGGCATGTACGTGATTCTGGACATCGTGCTGAACCACGCGGGCGATGTCTGGGCGTACCCGGACGATCAGCCCTATTACTACTATGACGGCCAGACGTTCCCGTTCGGGCGCTGGCGCGAGGCCGACGCGGCGTCGGGCTTGCAGGAGGACGACGCGGTCTGGCCGACGGAATTGCAGACGCCGGACGCCTTCAAGCGCCGCGGCCAGATCCGTAACTGGTTCGATCCGGTCGAGGCGCGCGACGGCGATTTCCTGAGCCTCAAGGAGCTCAACCTGCCGCGCCCGGAGGTGCTCGATACGTTGATCAAGATCTACAAGCATTGGATCGCCGTGGCCGATATCGACGGCTATCGCCTCGATACCGTCAAGCACATGGAAGATTCGGCGACCGCGATCTTCTGCAACGCGGTGCGCGAATACGCCCAGCGCGTCGGCAAGCACCGCTTCTTCATGTTCGGCGAAATCGTCGCCGACGATGCCACGATCCAGCACTACCTCGGCCGCAACAGCCGCATCGAAGGGACGCAGGAACGTTTCCCGTCGCTCGATGCGGCGCTCGACTTTCCGCTCTACTTCATGCTCGAAGAGGTGATCAAGGGTTTCGCGAGTCCGGCATTCCTGCGCGCGCGCTACGAGGCCTTCTATCAGGTCTACACCGACCACGGCGAGGCCGGGCGCTACTTCGTCACTTTCGTCGACAACCACGATCAGATGGCGCGCCCCTACCGGCGCTTCATGCACGACAACCCTCATCCGCGCCA
>JAJPKH010000220.1 GCA_021323795.1 Acidiferrobacteraceae bacterium
CGCACTTGCCATGATCGGTCTTCGCGCGCCCACGTCCCAACCACAGCACCCAAGGTAAGCGTCACGACGCTCATGTCCCACTGCCCGCGTAGTTCGCTGAGCGACCACGCTGTCTCGCCGGATAAGAATACGGCGACGACGATCATCCACAGCGTCAACGCCACAAGTAGATAGACCGGGACTCGCAAGTCCCGGGGAAATTTTACGCCGATACGCCCTTTGGCAATTCCATAGGCGAGCAAGATGGCAAAGAGCAGAATCAAGAGCTGCCGCAGGCTGATCGTATGAGGTATGGGCCAAATAAATACCAAAGCCGTCGCGAGCAGCAACACCGCCCAAGGAAATGCGCGCCCTCGCACTATTTATTCCCGGCTTCGGTCAGCGTCGCCGCGGACGCGTCGGAAAGCGCGAATTGCACGTAGTGCCCGCCGGCGTAGCCCGGTACGGCCGGCAACACCTCGTAGTGGAATCCCGGCAGATGACCGAAGGTTCGCCGGGTTTCGTCCTCATCGAACTCGCGCACATGCTGCGAGGATGGCTCGTGTACCTCGTCGTCATTGGGCAACGTGACCAAAACAAGACCGCCGGGAGCCAAGAGAGGGGTGACGGCTGTCAGAATTTCCTCCACGCTGATCACGTGCTCGAGGATTTCGAGCATAAGGATGCAGTCATAGGATCCCGGTGCAGAGAACAATTTCAGGTCTTCGGCCAAGATCTCGTGGAAGCTGACCGAGTCCACCCAACAGAGCGCTTTCGCCTTCGCGATCTTGAGGGGCGAGAGGTCCACGCCGGTAACATTCACGCCGAGCCGGTGGCCCAGGAGTGTCGCCACCATGCCGTGACTGCAGCCGACGTCCAAAATACGGCGGAACCCGCGGCGCAGTATTTCCTGTTCGACACGGCGATAGCGGGGATGCCGAGATAGAGCACGAAATGTTTTCGGCAATAATCCCAGCGCGCCTCTCCATTTGCGAAAGAAATCGCGCGCCGGGCGCAGTCTTACGTGCGTATCCTCGATGT
Organism: Acidiferrobacteraceae bacterium; assembly: GCA_021323795.1. Taxonomy (GTDB): domain Bacteria; phylum Pseudomonadota; class Gammaproteobacteria; order Acidiferrobacterales; family Sulfurifustaceae; genus JACQFZ01. The sequence goes on from JAJPKH010000220.1 coordinate 1,021, forward strand.
AGAACCGCCTATACGCCTCACGATCGGAAACATGCTTATGCGCCTTCATCTTCAGCCCTCCAACTCTTTTGTATCCAGGTGTGACGGCTCGGGAAGCGACATTCGTTCGTGCTGAAAGCCTCTGGAAAAGTTCGGTCTCATGAAATTGCGTTGTTCCGCTCGGCGCGTTCCTGGACTTTCCTGAGCAGCAACAATACCGAGTCGCAGATCTCGTCCGGCGTCACCGACTCGATACATTCCCGCGTTTTGATCTTGCAAAACTGCACTGTATTGAAAACATGCGAGCACGGCGCGCAGGAAAGATCGCGTTTTATTATCACCACCGAATCGCCCATGGGGCGCTGCTCAATCGTGTTCACCGGCCCCGCGATCTGCACAAGCGGCGTGCCGCATGCGTCCGCCATATACGTGAGCCCGCTGTCGACACCGACAAAAACGGACAGACGCTCGAGCAACCCCGGCAGCTCCCGGAGAGTAAACTTCCCAACCGCGTCGATGACCTGGGCGGTATCGCTCAGTCCCGCGATGACTCGATCGGCATCCTGACGATCGTTCTTGGCCCCGATAAGCACCGCATACAAATCATGGCGTTTAGTCAGAGCGTCAACTAACCGTGAAATTTTGGCGGCGTCAAGTTGCTTGAGTTTGTTAGCGCTGCTCACGGCGACACCGACGATCGGCTTCTTCACTCCGGCCAATAGCGTCGTGGCTTTGGTTTCACCATCCGGCGTCTTGACGACGCCTTTAGAGAAATCGCCGCTTTCCACACCGATTTCTTTCAGGACATCGAAATACGTTTGCAGAACCAACCGATCGCCGCGATGGGTCGCGAGGTGGCTGAATAAACCGGACGCCAGCCTGAACGTGCTTCCGGCGAAATCAGGCATCACGGAAAGCCTGACTGGAACCAGGCCCAAGAATAGACCGACCGCGAAGGGAACGTTCGGATTCAACGTAATGGCAACGTCGTAGCGGCCGGCGCGCACGAGCCGGACCAGACGCCATTTGCCGGCGAAGCCGTCGGAAAAGCCGGGCGCGAGAGCTATCACCGCGTCCACGTGCGGATTGCCCTCGAGCAGCTCGCGCGTCACCGGATTTGCCAGCACCGTGATATGCGCCTCGGGAAATCGCCGCGCCAACGCGCGCAATACCGGCGTCGCGCTAATTACGTCGCCAATCTTCGCGGTTTGGACGACGAGTATCCGGCATACTTCCCGGCGCCCGCGTAAAGCCGTGATAAGGCGGACCAAGGGATAGAATAGATAGGACAGGATTACGTAGAACAACTTAACTCGTTCTCGAGAATTGAAACACGCTAACCGTCATCCTTGCCGCTCCGCGCAAGTTCTACAGGAATTTCCCCGCGAACACTACTCGCCAAGACATCATCGAGAACCGCGCGCGTACCGGCGACGTATTTATCAATCGAAAATTGCTCGAGCACGCGCCGTCGCCCTGCCTCTCCCATGCGCTTGCGCAGGGCGGCGTCATCGGCGAGCTGGCTGAGCGCCTGCACCCACTCGGGGATTCCACCCAAGGGCAATAGAAAACCCGTCTGTCCGTCCACGACCACCTCCGAGGAACCCGTGACGCGGGACGCGACCACGGGTTTTGACATCAGCATCGCCTCGAGCGCCGTCCGAGGCAGCCCCTCTCTCTCGGAGGGCAGGACGAATATATCGAGCGCGTTAATATACGAGAGGGCGTCCGCCTGGAAACCGGCGAATATGATCTGGTCCGCGACGCCGTATTGCTTCGCCTCGGCGGAGAGTCGCGGCTGCTCGGGACCGGCCCCGACGATCAAGCATTTGACCGCCGTTCGCCTCTCCTTCACCAGCGCCGCAATCACCCGGATCAGATCCCCGATGCGCTTGCGCCGCATGAGCGAGCCGACGGTGCCGATCAGCAATCCATCGCCAACCCTCGCGCGCGTCCTTATCTCGCCGGGTGCGAGACGCGGCTGCAACCCGCCGTCGATGCCATTATGAACCACCACGCATTTCGCCGCGATAATGCCCTGCTCCACCAGACGCTGCTTCACGCCTTCCGATACGCAAATAACTTTTCGCAGTGTTTGGTTCGCGATTCTTACTTCGACCCCGTTGAGGGTGGCGTTGCTGCGCGCATGTTGAACGACGGGAATTGCCGCGGCGCGCGCGGCGAGTATGCCCTCCAGATTCGAGGACGGCTGATTATTGAGATACAACAGCTCGGCCGATCGGCTCCGCAGCAGCTCGGCGATACGGGCGGCGTCCGGGCGAATGCGAAAATAATAATCGACCCAAAAAACGCCGAGCCTTCTTAGTCTCTTGCTGAAAAAGAGCAATACCCTGACGACTTCCTTGCTCAACTTCGCGCCTTTCGGCAAGGAGGTTTGCGGCAACAACACGAAGTCGATCCCGAGCCGTTGCAGTTCCTCGCTCAGGCTCGCGCCGCTCCCCGGGCGGTAGTCATGGTAAAAGACGCAGGTGAAGCGGTATTTATTCCTGTCGATGCGCTTGAGCAACTCCAACATGCTGTTGGTGCCGCCGCCCCACTCCTTCCCGGTGTCGAGCAGGACAACGCTCTTGCTCACTTGGACGAATAAAGCGGGGTGGCCGCGGACATCGGTGAACGCAGCGGCCGCTTCAGCGTGCGCGCGACCGCGGTGAGAACCTCGTTGACGGAAATATTGTCCATGCAGATCTGGAAGGTGCAGCGCTTGCCGACGCAGGGCACGCATGTGCGATGCTTCTGGATGACGCTGTGCATCTCCTTGTCGTAATAGGGACCGGAGCGGCGCGCGTCGGCTGCCGCGAAAAGCGCGACCACCGGCGTGCCGACGGCGACGGCCAAGTGCATGATGCCCGTGTCGCCGGTGACGAGCAGCTTGAGCCGTCGAATCAACCACGGCACCTGCTTCAACCGCAATTCGCCGGCCGCAACGATCGCCGTGTCGCCGATCGCCGCGGC
>JAJPKH010000120.1 GCA_021323795.1 Acidiferrobacteraceae bacterium
AATTGTCATTCGCCGCCCGCGGCGGCTGGTGGGTGGTCGCGCAGGCGCTGGTCTTGCTCGCGGCCGCTTTATTGCCGGTCTGGGAGGCGGGCGGGACGTTTCCGACGCTTGCGTTGCATCGCATCGGCTGGCTGACCGTCTCGATCGGCATGTTCATCGTCGCCGCCGGCGTGCAGGCGCTCGAACCGCGGCTCACGCCGTTTCCGTATCCGCGCCGCGACGCGCGGCTGGAAACGCAGGGCATCTACGCCTACGTGCGCCATCCGATCTATATCGGCCTGATCGTGGTATGCCTCGGTTGGGCCGTGGTGTGGCTGAGCGACGTTGCGGTGCTCTACGGGCTCGCCGTCGCGATCTTCTTCGACCTCAAGGCCGAGCGCGAAGAGCGCTGGTTGCGCGAACGCTTCCAGCAGTACGGCGCCTACGCCAAGCGCGTGCGGCGGTTTATTCCCGGGATTTACTAGTCCGGCGCGCGGCGCGGTCGGCCGTTTTTCGGCTTCCGTGCTCGCTCGTCCCTTCCGCAACCGCGACGAGGCGTTGCGGGGAGGGCAAGGTGATGCCTTGTGTTTGGAACTCGCGCCAGATCTTGCGATTCAGGCGCGAGCGCAGCTCCGCGATGCTGTTCTCGGGATCGCTGATCCAAACGGCCAGCTCGAGCTGGATGCCGGCGTCGCCGAAGCTCATGACGAACGCTTGCGGCGCCGGCTGCGCCAGCACCCGGCTTTCCGATTTCCCGATTGCTTCCAACAGGGCGAGCGCCCGTTCGGGATCGTCGTTGTAGCTGATTTGCACCGGAATGCGCAGCCGCACGTTGCGGTCGGCGTAAGACCAGCTGGTGATGCGGTTCGTCACCAGCTCCTCGTTCGGTACCAAGACGTCCAGGCCGTCGCCGGTGCGCACCACCACGTGGCGCGAGTTGAGCGCCTGCACGGTGCCGAACGTCTCGCCCACGGTGATGATGTCCCCCGGGCGCACCGTTTCCTCGAAAATCAATACGAAGCCGCTGACATAGTTGCTCACCGTGCGTTGCAAGCCGAGGCCGACGCCGACGCCCAATGCGCCGCCGAGCACGGTCAAGGTGGTGAGATCGATGCCGGCGGTGATCAAGGCCACCAAGACGACGGAGGTGAGCAATACCAGTTTGGTGAGCTTGATCACCGCCGCCTTCATGCTGGCGTCGAGGCTCTGCGCCCGCTTGATGCGGACGTCGAGCGCCTTGACGATCCAGAGATACAAAATCAGCAGCAGCGCGATCGACAGCAGGAAACTCGTGGCGGTGAGGAGCGATACGCGAATGGCGCCCACGACCACGGCGTACTCGTCCAATACATCGCTGACAATCGGCAGCCAGCCGACGATGTGCAGCGCGAGCAGCGTCCAGATCGTCAGCGTCAGCGCGCCTTCCCAAGCCTTGAGGCGGCTGCCGGGACTGAAGCTGTGGCGCAGGACGAACACGCCCATGCGCACGAGCGTAAAGGCGCCGGCGGCGAGAATTAAATAGTGCAACAGGTCCGTGCGAATCTTCAGCCAATGCCGCAGCAGCGCGGATCCGGCGAGCAGCCACAACCAGAACAGCAACGGCACGCTCACGAGCGCGCCCGTGCGCATCGCCACTCGCCGCAGGCCGTCCTCGCTTGGCGGGCCGATGGCACGTTCGAGCCGACGCCGCAGATGATGTCCCAACCAGATGGCTAACAATCCGCCGCTCGCAAGCACGGCCAATTGCCACCAGGTGGCCGGCTCTTGCAGCAGCGGCCAAAGCGACTGCAGCAGCTCCGTGAGCGGGACCGGTTCGTAGTCGCGCGAAGGCGTCGTGACTAGTGAAGGCATAGGCCGAGTATAGTCGGGCGCGCTTGCGGTTTTACCGGCGCGGCGAGCGCCGAAGGCGGAACGCGGCCGCGAGGCGCGGTCTTACTTCACGCGCATGCCGGCCTGTGCGCCGCTGTCGGGCGACAGCAAGTAGATGCCGGCGGTTTTGCCTTCCGCATCCGAGGCGGCGAGGACCATTCCTTCGGACAGGCCGAACTTCATTTTGCGCGGCGCGAGATTCGCGACCATGACGGTGAGCCGGCCTTCGAGCTGCGCCGGATCGTACGCGGACTTGATGCCAGCAAAGACGGTGCGCGTCGGTCCGCCGAGATCGAGCGTGAGTTTCAAGAGCTTCTCGGCGCCTTCGACGTGCTCGGCCTTGACGATGCGGGCGACGCGCAGATCGACTTTAGCGAAGTCCTCGATCGCGATGGTGGCCGACGGTATGGTTTCCACGGTCTGCTCCTGATGCTGGGCGTGACGCTGGGCGGAATGTTGCACGGGCGCCGCTTGCAGGCTCTCTTTGTTGGCCTCGATCAGCGCATCGATCTGTTTTGGATCGATGCGCGTCATGAGGTGCGTGTAGGGATTGATCCGCGCGGGCAGAACTTTGAGGTCTTCCCAGACGAAATCGCGCTTCAGCCCGAAAAACTCGCGCGCGACGCGCCGCGCCGTTTCCGGCAGGACCGGCGCGAGCCAGATGGAGAGCGCGTAGAACCCGTGGATCGCGGTCGAGCACACCTCGTGCAATTGTTTGCGCTTCGAATCGTCTCGCGCGAGATCCCACGGCCTGGCGTCGTTGATCGCCACGTTGAGCCGGTCGGCGGCCGCCATGGTGTCGCGCAGCGCTTTGCTGAAGTCGCGTTGGCGGTAGAGCTCCTTCAACAGTTGGCCGGTCGCGGTCGCGCCGTGGATGAGGTTCTTGCCGTCATGCGACGAAGGATCCGGCAGCGACAGTTCGCCGTCGAAATATTTCGTCAGAAATCCCGCGCAACGACTGGCGATATTGATGTACTTGCCGATGAGGTCGCTGTTGACGCGTGCGACGAAGTCATCGAGGCTGAGGTCGAGGTCTTCCATGGTCCCGTTCGATTTGGCGGCGTAGTAGTAGCGCAGCCATTCGGGATTCAGGCCGAGCTGAAGATAGCTTTCGGCGGTGATGAACGTCCCGCGCGATTTCGACATCTTCTCGCCGTTCACCGTGAGAAAGCCGTTGGCATGGACGGCGTCGGGGGTTTTGTAGCCGGCGTTCGCGACCATGGCCGGCCAGAAGAGCGCGTGGAAGTAGAGTATGTCCTTGCCGATGAAATGGACCATTTCGGTTCCGGCGTCGCGCAAGAACCCGTCGAAATCGAGCTTTTGCTTCGCGCAGTAGTTCTTGAAGCTCGCGAGATAGCCGATCGGCGCATCGAGCCAGACATAGAAATATTTTCCCGGCGCGTCGGGAATCTCGAAGCCGAAGTACGGCGCGTCGCGCGAGATATCCCAATCCGAGAGCTTGTTCTCCCCCGGCTCGCCGAGCCACTCCTTCATCTTGTTCAGCGCTTCGGGCTGCAAATGGCCCGGCGCCTGCGTCCAGCGGCGCAGGAATTCAACGCATTCCGTGAGCTTGAAGAAGTAGTGCTCGGACGCCTTTAGCACGGGCTTGGCGTTGGATACGACGGAATACGGGTTCTTCAGATCGGTCGCGGCGTACGTCGAGCCGCAAACTTCGCAAGAATCGCCGTACTGGTCCTTGGCGCCGCACTTCGGACATTCGCCCTTGACGAAGCGGTCCGGCAGGAACATGCCCTTCACGGGATCGTACAGCTGCTCGATCGTGCGCACCGCAATCAAGCCTTTGGCCTTGAGCTTGCGGTAAATATCGTACGCGAGCTCGCGGTTCTCCTCGCTGTGCGTGGTGTAGTAGTTGTCGAACTCGACGTGGAAGCCGCGGAAGTCGCGCGCGTGCTCACGGTTCATCCGCGCGATCAGCTGCTCCGGCGTTACGCCGGCCTTCTCCGCGGACAGCATGATCGGCGTGCCGTGCGTATCGTCGGCGCAGACGTAGTGCACGGTATGCCCGTGCATGCGCTGATGGCGCACCCAGATGTCGGCTTGGACATAACCGACCAGATGTCCCAGATGTATCGCGCCGTTCGCGTACGGCAGCGCATTGGTCACGAGCAGGCGGCGTTTCGGCTCAGGCATGGACGTCGGTGCGGCGGGGATATACACGGATCGCGCGGCATGCGTTAACGCACGTGCGCGAGATGCCAACGGTCCGCCCGGGAATTATCATAGCGGCCAATTGTATCAGTGTTCCGGCCGCTTGGCGGCTTGCGTCGGCGCGAAAAGAGAAACGGGAATCGCGCGCGACCTCGGCTGCGCCGACGTTTCTTCGCGCGCGCGTCGCCGTCGGCGCGTCGGACGAGAGCGCGGCGAATTCCCCAAAGAGCTTGAATCGGTAAAAGACGCCGCCGCGGCCGCCCGAAAAGCGGCGGACGCGAGCGGGATGTTTTGGTCGGGCGCGGAAGCCAGTAAGATCGCGCGATTGGCTAAAAAAGGAGAAAAGAACATGCCGTACGCAATACGCATTCATGAGACCGGCGGTCCCGAGAAAATGCGCTGGGAAGAAGTCGAGATCGGCAAGCCCGGGCCGGGCGAAGTGCTCGTGCGCCATACCGCCGTCGGGCTCAATTACATCGACACCTATCATCGCACCGGGCTTTATCCGATGCCGCTGCCGTTGACGCTCGGCATGGAGGGCGCCGGCGTGGTCGAGGCCGTCGGGCCCAAGGTGAAGGAGTTCAAGAAGGGCGATCGCGTGGCCTACGCGCAACCGATCGGGTCGTATGCCGAATACGCGCTGCGCCCCGCCGAGCGCCTGGTGAAGATTCCCGCGGGTATCGACGACAAGACCGCGGCGGCGATGATGCTGAAAGGCATGACGGCGCAATACCTGCTGCGCCGGACGTACAAGGTCAAGAAGGGCGACACTATATTAGTGCACGCGGCGGCCGG
>JAJPKH010000305.1 GCA_021323795.1 Acidiferrobacteraceae bacterium
CGCGTTGGAACAATGAACGATGGCGACGAGCCGCGTGCGCCCGGTCAGCAGGCGCTCGAAGTCTTCCATGACGAGCTCGCCCTCGTCGCTTATCGGCACGACGCGCAGCCGCGCCCCCACCTGCTCGCACAGAAGCTGCCAGGGGACGATATTGGAATGGTGCTCCATCGCCGTGATGAGCACTTCGTCTCCGGCCCGAACGTTCGCGCGCCCCCAACTCGCCGCGACCAAGTTGATCCCTTCGGTCGCACCGCGCACGTAAATGATTTCTTTATCCGAGGCGGCATTGAGAAATTTGCGGATTTTCGTGCGCGCGCCCTCGTACGCGGCGGTGGCGCGCTCGCTCAATGTGTGCACGGCTCGATGCACATTGGCGTTGTCATGGCGATAGTAATGCGCGATCGCATCGATGACGGCACGCGGCTTCTGCGCCGTTGCGGCGTTATCGAGGTACACCAGCGGCTTACCGTGCACTTGCTCCGCGAGGATCGGAAAATCCGCCCGCAGACGCTGCACGTCAAACGCAGAGTCGGCAGGTGCCCGCACCTTTACTGTCGTTTCATTGACCGCCCGTGTCATAGCAGTTCCAACTCCCGGATCCCCCGGCCCTGCAGCAAGCGCGTCGTCAGCAACCGCTCCAGCGTCGCGCGCAGCGGCGCAAGGCGTAAACGCTGCAGGATTTCGTTCGCAAACGCGAAAGTAAGCAGATCGCGCGCCGCCGCGTCGTCGACGCCGCGCGCACGCAAATAAAACAGCTGATCCAGATCGAGTTGCCCGACCGTCGCGCCGTGACTGCACTTCACGTCGTCGGCGTAAATTTCGAGCTCCGGCTTGGTGTCGATCTCCGCATCTTCGGAAAGCAACAGATTATTGTTGACCTGCTCCGCGTCGGTTCGTTGCGCGTCCGGCTGCACGACCACGCGGCCGCTAAACACCGCACGCGCCCGGCCGTCCAGCACGCCTTTGTAGAACTCGCGGCTCGTGCAGCCCGGCTTTGCGTGATCGATGCACGTGTGGTTATCGATGTGCTGGCGGCCATCGGCGACATACAAGCCGTTCAAGGTGCAAACCGCGCCGACGGCGTTCAGCGCCACTTGCAAATCATTACGCACCAACAGCCCGCCGAGATCGATCGCATGCGAGGTGAAACTGCTTTGTGCTTCCCCGCGGACGTAGAGCCCGCCGATGTGGAAGCCGCGTCCGCTCTCCTGCTGCAGGCGGTAGTGCTCGATCGACGCGCCCTGCTCCAACACAACCTCGGTTACGGCATTCGTAAAGTAGCGATCTCCATCCGCGCCGACGTACTGCTCCACGATCGTCGCGCGGCTTCCCGCCTGGGCGATGATCAACGTACGCGGCTGCACCAGCGCTTCGGGTACCCCGACATAAATGAGATGAATGGGACGCTCGAGCGTGGCGCCGGCCCGCAGACGCACGCAGGCGCCGTCGACGAAAGACGCGGTGTTCAACGCCGCGAAGGAATGAATCGCGTCCGGGAGAACGCGGCCGAGGTGCGGCTCCAAGGCGCCGGGATGGTCGCGGAGCTGCTGCGCGAGCGAGCTCGCCACCTCACCGTTGCCTAGCGTGGGACTCGACAAATCCGCACGTAGCCGTCCATTCACGAACACCAGTCGATAAGTATCCAAGCCGTCCGGCAGCAGACGCTCCAATTGCTCGTTCGCGAACGACGGCGCGGAGGCGATCGGCAAAAAGCGCTGGCGCATTAGCGCAGCGAGGTTGGTGTACTTCCAGGCTTCGTCCCGCACGGTGGGAAAGCCAACCGCTTCGACACGCGCGGCCGCGGCCGCGCGCAAATCCTTCATCCAGGAATTGCGACCGGGCAGCTCGTGTTCGAGCGTCCTGATCGCTTGCAGATAGTCGCCTCTGGTATCTACTTCGCCGTTCATTGCGTCATGCTCTTGCTTCGGCTTCGACCCAGCCGTAACCGCGGCGCTCGAGCTCGTGCGCAAGGCTCTTGTCGCCGGATTTCACGATACGGCCCTGCACGAGGACGTGCACGTAATCGGGCACGATGTAATTCAGCAGGCGCTGATAATGCGTCACCAGGACGACCGCGCGCTCCGGCGTGCGCAACGCATTCACGCCGTTGGCGACGATCTTGAGCGCGTCGATGTCGAGCCCGGAGTCCGTTTCATCGAGCAGCGCCAAACGCGGCTCAAGAACGGCCATCTGCAATATTTCGTTGCGCTTGCGCTCGCCGCCGGAGAATCCCTCGTTCACCGAGCGGTACATAAAGTCTTCCTTCATTTCGACGAGCTTCAGTTTCTCCCGCACCCGGGCGAGAAAATCGATTGCGTCGAGCTCCTCTTCGCCTCGATGTTTGCGAATGGCATTGAGCGCCGCCTTGAGCAGATAAATATTGCTGACGCCGGGAATTTCGACGGGATACTGAAACCCGAGAAATATTCCCTCGCGGGCGCGTTCCTCGGCGCGCAATGCCAACAGATCTTTGCCGAGGTACGTCACGGCTCCCGCCGTCACATCGTAGCCCTCACGCCCGGCGAGCACGTGCACCAGCGTGCTCTTGCCGGAGCCGTTCGGGCCCATGATCGCGTGCACTTCGCCCGCCTTCACCTCGAGGTTGATGCCCTTGAGGATCGACTTGCCTTCCACGCTTACGTGTAGATTCTTTATCGATAACATTTCCGCTCTCAGTTCGCGCTATGCCGGGCGTTCGCCGACGTTAATCCGCCTCACCCCACCGCTCCTTCCAGGCTCACGCCGATCAACTTCTGCGCCTCGACCGCAAACTCCATCGGCAGCTCTTTGAAAACTTCCTTGCAAAATCCGTTGACGACCATCGAGACCGCGTCTTCCGCCGAGAGTCCGCGCTGGCGCAGGTAATACAGCTGATCCTCGCTGATTTTCGACGTCGTCGCTTCGTGCTCGACCTTTGCGGTCGGGTTTTTCACCTCGATGTAAGGAAAGGTATGGGCACCGCATTTATCGCCCATCAACAGCGAATCGCACTGCGTGTAGTTGCGCGCATCGCGCGCGCCCTTCAACACCTTTACCAACCCGCGATACGCGTTCTGTCCGTGCCCGGCGGCGATGCCTTTCGATACGATGGTGCTGCGCGTGTTCTTGCCGATATGGATCATCTTCGTGCCGGTATCGGCCTGCTGATAATTGTTCGTCAGCGCGACGGAATAGAATTCGCCGACCGAGTTGTCGCCCTCGAGAATCACGCTCGGATATTTCCAGGTAATCGCCGAGCCGGTCTCGATCTGCGTCCAGGAAATGCGGGCGCTGTCGCCGCGACAAGCGCCGCGCTTGGTGACGAAGTTGTAAATGCCGCCTCGTCCCTGCTCGTCGCCCGGATACCAGTTCTGCACCGTCGAATACTTTATCTGCGCGTCCTTCATCGCGACGAGCTCGACCACCGCCGCATGCAGCTGGTTCTCGTCGCGCATCGGCGCGGTGCACCCTTCGAGGTATCTCACGTAGGCGCCTTCGTCCGCGACAATGAGAGTTCTTTCAAACTGGCCGGTCTTCGACGCATTGATGCGGAAATACGTGGACAGCTCCATCGGGCAGCGCACGCCTTTCGGCACATAGACGAACGAACCGTCGCTGAAGACGGCCGAGTTCAGCGATGCGTAGAAGTTATCGGTATAGGGGACGACCGAACCCAGATACTTCTGCACGAGGTCAGGGTACTTCTGCACCGCTTCCGAGAACGAACAGAAAATAATGCCGAGCTCGGCCAGCTTATCCTTGAACGTCGTCGCGACCGAGACGCTGTCGAAGACGGCGTCGACGGCGACGCCGGCGAGCAGCTCGCGCTCTTTCAGCGGAATTCCGAGTTTCTCGTAGGTCTCGAGCAGCTTCGGATCGACCTCATCGAGACTTTTGGGCCGATCTTTTTGCGATTTAGGCGCCGAGTAATAAATGATCGACTGGAAATCGACCGGGGGATAATGCACGTGCGCCCATTTCGGCTCTTTCATCGTGAGCCAGTGCCGGTAGGCTTTCAGCCGCCACTCGAGCATGAACGCCGGCTCCTGCTTCTTCGCCGAAAGCGCGCCGATAATATCCTCGTTGAGACCCGGCGGTAGCGAATCCGCCTCGACCAGCGTCGTAAAGCCGTGCCGATATTGCCGGCCGATCAGCTCTTCAACTTCGCGATTTGACGTAGCCATGTCTCTTCCTATCTCGCGCTGGATACCGTCGGTTTCACAGTGCGTTTACCTGCTTGGCGTAAAATCGAACCGGCGCACCGTTCGAACGCGGCGGTTCGGGTTCCGCCATTTCCGCGAGCGTCACGCCCGCTAAGGCGCCCCGAACCGCTCCGTTAATGCGTTGCCAATTCGTCCGTATCGAGCAGGACGACTCCTGCGAGCACAGGCCCGGCGCACTGCCGCATTCGGTCAACCCCACCGGCCCCTCGAGGGCATCGATGATGTCGACCATGCTGATCTGTTCGGCGGGGCGCGCGAGGCTATAACCTCCTTTCGCGCCGCGATGAGAAACCACTAACCCTTCGCGCACCAGCCGTTTTAGAACTTTACTCACCGTCGGCGCCGCTACTTGCACTTGTGCGGCGATTTCGCTGACGGCGTGCAAATGGCTGTGCTCCTTCGCCAGGTAGGTCATAACCACAGTCCCGTAGTCGGTAAGCTTGCTCATTCGCAGCATATATATGCGCTCCCCTCAATCCGGACTATCTTAGTCCTCATTAAAGAAGCGGGTCAACTTTTCGCATCATGTCTCTAGGGAAAACGGGTTTTTTAAACCGTGAAGCTCTCGCCGCAGCCGCAGCGAGCTTTCTCGTTGGGATTATTGAAGCGGAACCCTTCGCTCAGTCCTTGGCGCTGGTAGTCGATCTCGGTGCCATCGACAAAAATCAAATTCTTCCGATCGACGACAATTTTGACTCCCTGGCTCTCAAACACCTGGTCGTCGGGCCCTATGGCATCGGCGTACTCGATGACGTATGTATTGCCGGAACAACCCGTCGGCTTTACTCCGAGCCGCAGGACAGTTCCCGCGCTTCGGCGCGCGAGAAAAGCCTTCGCGCGGTTGGCGGCTTCATTAGTAAGCGTGATGGCCATTACCCCGTTACCTCTCGTGCAGGAACGATGAAATGGACTCGCGCTTCCTGGCGCGCCGCAACCTCCTGCACGTGCGGCCGGGCGACCAGATCGGCTAACGTTATCCCGCTCAGGAAATCATAAATGCGGTGACTCAAGTCCTCCCATAATTGGTGAGTCAGACACGGCTCATCGCCTTGGCAATTCCGCTCGCCGCCGCAGCGCGTCGCATCGATGTTTTCGTTAATCGCGACGATGATCTGCGCAACCGCGATACGAGCAGGCGGGCGCGAAAGATTGTATCCGCCTCCCGGGCCCCGAACGCTTTCCACCAAGCCGCCCCGGCGCAGCTTGGCGAAAAGCTGCTCCAGGTAGGACAGCGATATCCCTTGTCGGCGGGCGATGTCCGCGAGGGTCACCGAACCCTTGTCATAGTGCAGGGCCAAATCGAGCATGGCGGTGACGGCGTAACGACCCTTGGTAGTAAGTTTCATACTCTGAATTGTACATGCCCGATTAAATCAATCAACTATTCGATTCCTTCCTCAGGACCTTCTTGGGCTCCACTTCCCGTGAGGAATGCTGGCGTTCTGCTGTATTTGTGCCTTTTTCTTCAAGCTGTTTTAGCAAGTTCGCGAGTTTTTCCTCCATCTGCTGCACCTGATCGCGGAGTCCGTCTATCGCTTTTGCCATGGGATCGGACATCTGCGGCGGCTGAGCGTAGGCATAGAAGCCGGATGGTTGCGTCGTTTCCTCCGGCGATTCCTCCTGAGTCCGCCTAGAGGAGCCGAGAATCCGAGCCGGAATCCCAACCGCCGTGGCGTTAGCCGGCACATCTTTAATGACGACGGAGTTGGAACCTATCCGCGAGTTATCCCCGATTCGAAGGGGGCCGAGCACTTTAGCGCCCGCACCTACTACTACGTTATTGCCGAGGGTGGGATGACGCTTTTCCTTTCTCCAGCTTGTCCCGCCGAGGGTGACTCCTTGATACAGCGTACAGTCATCGCCTACTTCGGCGGTTTCCCCAATTACGACCCCCATGCCGTGATCGATGAAGAGCCGGCGGCCGATTTTCGCTCCCGGATGTATTTCAATCCCAGTGAGAAAGCGATTTGTCTGCGACAGGAAGCGCGCCAGCCATTTCAGGTCCAGGTTCCAGAGCCAATGGGCCAGTCGGTGCAGTGCCAGCGCGTGAACGCCAGGGTAGGTCGTGAGCACTTCGAACGTCGAGCGCGCCGCCGGGTCTCTCTCGAAAATGCTCTGAACGTAAGCGCGTAAACGGGTAAGCATGGGCATTCGCGAATTAAGCTCATTCCGTACTGTTTCTGTCAAGCTTTCCCAATTTTCGTTCAATACTAGTAAGTATGCCCCGGAGGATATTTATCTCGTTCTGGTCCGGACGAGCACGATTAAATAAGCGATGAAGGCGCCTCAACAACAGGCGGGGATTGGCCGGGTCCAGAAACTCGGTTGCGCGCAGCACGTCTTCCAAATGGCGGTAGAAGCGCACCATCTCTTCATCGCTTGCCGGCGGTTCGGCCGGAGACGCGGTTGGCGGGCTGTGCGCCAAGCTGGATCGATAGATCTCGTAGGCGAGAATTTGCACCGCACAGACAAGATTCAACGAGGGATACGCAGGGCTGCTCGGTATGCGCACCAGGGCATGGCAGCGGTCGAGCTCCGCATTGGTCAGACCGCGTCGCTCCTGCCCGAAAAGCACCGCCACGGGCCCTTGGGTAGCCTCCTCAAATAGCCGTATTGCACACGCCGAAGGGTCGAGCACCGGCCAATCGATGCGCCGCGACCGAGCGGTCGTGCCGACCACAAAGTGGCAGGCGCCGATCGCCTCGTCGAGATCCTTACACACGATCGCGCGATCCAATACATCCCCGGCATCGGCCGCGCGGGCCTTGGCCTCCGGGCTCGGATAGTTGCGCGGGGCAACCAGATAGAGTTGCTCGAGCCCCATATTCTTCAAGGCGCGCGCGGCCCCTCCCACATTACCCGGATGGGTGGGCTGGATGAGCACGGTGCGGATCGCCGCCAGCAGTGCCATTAGAAACCCGAAGTCGTTGCCTTTTAACCGGTATGCGCAGCTTATACAATGCCGCGCCTTCATGCTTTTGCAATCGAGACGGCCTGATGCATCCCATGCTCAACACGGCGGTTAAAGCCGCGCGCCGCGCAGGAAATATTGTTCTGCGCAACGCCGACCGCGTGGAACGGCTGACGATCGAGGCGAAGGGACACAACGATTTCGTCACCGAAGTGGATCGCCTGGCGGAAAGCGAAATCATCGATATCCTCCGGCGCGCTTATCCCGACCATGCCATCCTGGCGGAGGAGACCGGGGGCCATTCCGGAGATGAATACTGCTGGATCATCGACCCGCTCGACGGAACCACCAACTTTCTACACGGCTACCCACATTATGCCGTGTCGATCGCGTTACAGCACAAGGGCCGCCTGGAGCAGGCGGTCGTATTCGATCCGCATCGCAACGAGCTCTTTACCGCGTCCCGCGGTCAAGGCGCGCACCTCAATGACCGGCGCATTCGTGTCAGCCACACTCATGATTTCAAGCGTGCGCTACTCGGCACGGGATTCCCGTTCAAATCGAGCGAATACCTGGAACTGTGGATCAGCGTCTTCCGTCACGTGGCGCGAGAAACGAGCGGCGTGCGCCGCGCCGGCTCGGCCGCGCTCGATCTTGCACACGTTGCTTGCGGCCGGTTTGACGGATTTTGGGAGTTCGGGCTGCGTAGCTGGGACATGGCGGCCGGCTGTTTGCTGATTGAAGAAGCCGGCGGACTGGTCGCGGATCCACTGGGAGGACAGGAACATTTGCGCACCGGCTTACTCGTCGCCGGGAATCCGAAGATCTTCGGCGAGATGCTACGGCATATTCGCGCGTGCCTTCCGCCCGACTGGAAACTGGAGCGGCAAACCGCGAAGGACCAGGAGCGCTAGCCGGCCCGTTAAGCCGGCAACGTCTCCGCGTATACCATCTGTTCGAACGCACCGGTCCGTTCCACCAGCCGCAGAACACGCACGTGCCGAATCTCGGCATCTTCCTCGATCAGTTCGAGCGCATCCCCCACCTGACATACGCCGCGCGGAATAATGAGCGTGGCCGGGCGCTGCATGACTTCCGCGGCCGGCAACCGCAATCCCGGCGCCGCGCTGGACTTGCCTGGAACTCGCGCGGCAATAGGAACGACGGCGGCGGCCAGGACTTCCACACCCGCCTCGACACTGTTGGTTTCAGGACTCTTGACCCACCGGATAACTGCCGCACGCCAACGGCCGAGGTCGTTTGGCTGTTGCACACCGATCAGCTCGCCTACCCGGATGGGCGTTCCATCACCGTAGCGCGCGAGCGACATGCCTTGCGGTCCGACGTCGCGCAATTGCCAGCGGTCCACCCGGTAATTTTCCGCCGGCAAGGACGCGAGCGCATCGCTCAACGGAACAGAGGGCGCGTCGGGTTTATCTTCGCCTTCATCCAGCTCCACAAAAGCGACGTCGGCCGCCTCCACCAGCCGGCCCGGCTTGTCGAGCCAGGGAAAAGCGTGCGCGAAGGTGCCGAAAGGTCGCTGACCGTTGGCGAAGAAATGGATGGCGTTCAAACCTACGCAGACGAACACACTCGCACTCTGCTGCCGCCGCGCGAACCGCCGCCGCGCGTTCTCTCCCAATGCGCGGCTCATCCGCCGTAGAAGATCGATGCACGTGCTGTCGAGACAATCAACGCCAAGTCCGAGCTTCTCGATCGGCTCGCCGGCCTCGAGACGAGAGACAAAATGTTGCAGGGTATGCAGAAGCGTTCGCGTATGCAGCACCCGAGTATTGCTCTCGAGCTCGTGCGCCCTCTTGGTAAACGGAACCGGCGGAGCGTCTGCGGCAAGATCGATCAAAAAACAACCGGCGACATCCCCGGGTTCGGGGGCCGTAATGATGCGGGCTTGCTTTGCCCACTGCAGGAGAAACGCATGCAATTGCTGCGCGGCATTGTGGGGAAGCTGGTACGGATTAGCGAGCCCGAGCAACAAGGTTTGCACGTAGCGCTCTCCCACCGTTATCGAGGTGGCGCTTTCGCCGCCTAACTCGACGGGTTCGTCCACCGCACCCAGCGACTCGGCCAGCCGATACAGCTCGTGCGTTTCTCGCCATACGGAAGTCGGATAGGGCAAATAAACCGAATACGAACGCAGCAGCACTTCGCTCAAATGAAAAAGCGCCCGCTCGATACAGG
The DNA here is from genome assembly GCA_021323795.1 of Acidiferrobacteraceae bacterium. GTDB lineage: Bacteria > Pseudomonadota > Gammaproteobacteria > Acidiferrobacterales > Sulfurifustaceae > JACQFZ01. The sequence continues at coordinate 9,313 of JAJPKH010000305.1, forward strand.
CGACCGAGCGGGACTTGCGCCCCAGTAACATGCGGGCGCGGCTCAGATCGCGTAAGCAGCACTTGTAGCCATAGGCCATTTCGATATGGAGACGGCGAATGAACTCCGCGAGCTGACGCTTTTTGGGGCCGAGCGGCGGCGCGGCGTGCAACAGATGGGTCTGCAAGCCGCTGCATATCGTGCTGATCACGGGACCGTACAGCGCCATCAGCTCGAGCCGCGGCTGTACCTTAAGATCGACGCGGTTCACCGTGTACAGCGCCTGGTAAATCTCGCGCGCCGCTTCGGCGCTATCGGCTAACGGGAGAGAATCGAGCCAGGCGCGCGCGTACTTGGGATCGGTTTCGGCAACCCATCCGGAAACGCGTCGCGCTGGCACCGAAAGAACAGGGCTGTACACGCGTCGACCTGAAATAGTTGGCTGCGTTGTTCGAGGGTTTAGTAACAAAAGACTAGCATAACGGCGGTAACCGGCCGGGGAATCATGGGAGATTCGCGCCGAAAGCCGAGGGCCACGAACGGCACGCCTGCGCAAGCCGATCCGCCGCCTCAGTACTTATATAATGAGCGCGCCGCTCGCCATGTCGCCCGTGTGGACCACCCCCGGATCTCGACGGACTAGGGCGCCGGTTCCATTAGCGCTCGCTCTCGCATGAAGGCGCGGCGGAGCAGCACCACGGTAATGGCTGTCAAGAGGCCGACTACAAGGCCAAGACCGATTATCGCGATGCGTCGCGGCCGGATGGGAGTCTCGGGAGGTACCGCAGGATCGATGACGCGGAATGCATATTCGTGGCGAGCGTTCGCGAGGGCAATGGTCTTCGTTTGCGCCTCGATCAACCGGTACAACGATTGCTGAGTCTCGATAGAGCTCGTCTCGGCAAGCTGCTCGCGCGCGTATTTAATGCTCCGCTGCGCTTCACTGATCGCCTCCTCTCGTCGGCGTTGATTCACGGCCGTTACCAGGCGATTGGCCCATGCAGCCGCGAGCACCGGATCCCGCCACTCGATCTGAAGCGATACCATGCCCGATTGGCGATCGACAACGATTGTCCGCACCTGCGAGTCGAACGTCTGATAGGCCTGGAGATCGGTCGGTACATGGGCAGGGTCGCGCCATTCTCGGGTCACGTCATTCCAGTCCGTCGGAAATAACTGCGGCTTGAGATTTTGCGTGCGAATAAAATCGATCGCCAACGAGCGCGAACGCAATGTGGCGATCGACTCCGCGCTGCGGTCCTTTCCCGTTCCGACGTACCCCCCCACCAGCGCGGCGATACCCCCAAGCTGGCCGATCAACGTCGACGTGTTCTCATTCCCGTCCGGCGTCACGGGGACCAACAACGCCTCGGCGCGATATCTCGGCGGCAGCGTCAGCGCCGGGATGAGCGAAATCAGCGTAAACGCGGCCGCAATCACGGTGATCAACCGGCGCTCGCGATAAAACAGCCGAGCGAGCTCCAACAAATCGATCGAGTCATCGCGGTCGTCCCCGGGATAGAACGCATAGGGCGCGCCCAAGAGGACGGGAACGTCCTGCGCACCCGGCCTCCTTGCTTCCACGGATTTGAGATCGGTCATGGCGAAATCTCCCGCCCGCGCGGCTTATCAGAATACATTGATCGAGTGAAGCGCGGCGGCCGTCACCGCCAATTGATAGAGGATCGTGCTGATGTCCGTGAAGAGTTTGAGATTACCGATACGATCCACTTTCACCGGCACAATCACCGTGTCCCCCGGGCCGACCGTAACGTCGCCGCCGAACCAGCCGCTCGGTGGGCTGACGGATCCGTCGGCGTGGACGACATAGACCGCGCGCTTGTTGCCACGCTCCGTGACTCCGCCGCTCTGCTGGACGTAGTCATCGCGAGTCAGACCCCGGGCATAAACGTGCGACGTCGGGTAATACACCTCGCCAAGCACGGTCACCTCATCGGGTCGTGGAGGGATGACGAGCTTGTCGCCCGGTTGCATGACTATATCGTACCCGCCATTGTCAGCGACGACATCCTCGAGCTTGATCACCATCCGGCCGGTCGCCTTGGTGGCCCGCATTTGTCGCAACAACGCCTCCCCTTCTAACAACGCGGTATCTTTTCGGACGCCGACTTCCGGCCCCTCGGTTCTGAACACGATGAGATCCCGCTCGAGTTGCGTGGCGAGACGGTCGAGATAATCTTGCTCGCGCTGGCGCACCGACTCGCGCAAGAAAACGGCCGCGCGCGGGTAGGCGGTATCCGTCATTCCACCCGAACGGCGCAGCACGTCGCTCAAACGTTCGCCGGGCGCGATCGGGTAGCGCCCGGGGAAGCGAACTTCTCCCACAATCTCGACGGTGCCTTCTTCCTCCCATCGAGGTGTGCGGCGAATGACCAGCTGGTCGTAGGGCTGCAGCTTCAATTGGGCGCCGCTATTATCGTTGCCCGGTACCAGTCGTATGAGCTGGCGCGTCTGCGCGCGCGACTTTCCGTTCGCGACTGTATAGCGCGTCAACTCCGCTTCGAGCGTATACGCCCGTTCCGTCAATCCCCCGCCGGCGTTAATCAGGTCGGAAACAGTCATGGCGGCGGACCACGGATAGCGGCCCGGGTGGTGAACGGCGCCATCGACACCGACCTCCCGCGCGGGATTGACGGGCGATGAGGTGAGCCGCGCGCGCTCGAGCAACGGCTTGAGCAACGCGGCGCGGTCTTCCTGCACTCCGAAAACCCGAACCTCGTCTTGAGGAGAAAGAACGATGTCCTGGTCACCCTTGGGGTTCTGCAATGCGTTCGCCGGATCCACCCCCAACAGCTCCAGGTAACGGTCGGCGGGGCGCTCGCGTTTCACCAGCGCATAATGAATATCGGCCTGCGGTCGCAGCGCGTTCAGCGACGGAATCAGATCGCTCAGGCGCATGTCCGGCTGCCATTGGTAATTGCCGGGGTGCAGCACCCATCCGCTGAGCGTCACCGATTGTGTGACGCGCTCCGCCACCGCGAACACCCGAACGATGTCGCCGTCCTGCAATCGCACGTTCTGGCC
>JAJPKH010000028.1 GCA_021323795.1 Acidiferrobacteraceae bacterium
AAGGGCGTTGTACCGCGCAGGCGACGGCCTGCGAGCCCTCCTGACCCACTTACCCAGTACAGATCACTCCCCCCGGAGTCGGACATTACGCCCCCACTTCTTAGTGTTACGGCTTATTTTTCGCTCGCCACAACAACACCCGCGGCCATCTGTGCGCAAATACAACGAGGCGCACACTAACAGTCGCAAACGAATGCTGTAACGGCACTTTAGTGCCTCGTTTTTACACGGGCGTGACACACGACGCATCAACGCCGCTAGACGCCTGCTACTCTACCCTCGCCCTGCGAGGGATACCTTGGGGTGCAAAAAGAAAGGAGGCGGGAATGAATTGAAGTTATTTTGTTTCGCGCCGTTCTGCTGCCACGACGCCCCTACCCCGAGCGGGCCTCAACGAGTCCCTGACGAGCTCCGCGCCCTTTGCCATCCTGGCACAGTTACTCCAACAGAAACTCCACTGAACCGATCCATCAACGGCGGCAATCATACCTGGATTCGGTTCGGTGTGCACCCTTCCTGGCGCATTTTATCAAGAAGGCGTGGCGGGTTATCGGCCGAACGACGAACGGGCGATCTCTTCCATCACGCGTGGTGAGGCGGTTTTAGCGCCGGGTGTTCGAGCACTTCATGAAGTAAACGTAAACTGCGCTCGCGGCCGACAAGATGCAAGCTCACGTCGATCGGCGGAGACACAGCGCGGCCGGCGATCGCGATACGAACCGCCTGCGCCAACTTACCGAATTCCAATCCGCCTGACTTAGCCGTCTCCTCAAGCAGCGCGTGCAGCGTCGCGGGATCCCAGGCGGAACACTGCATGAGGCGCTCGCCGAACGCCTGGAGCGCCGGCGCGATTTCCTTCTTTAGATATTTCGCCACGGCTTTTTCGTCATAGCCTTGGGGGTCGCGGTAGAAAAACACGCTGTTCTGCGCCATTTCCGCCAGCGTCTTCGCCCGCTCGCGTTGTACCTTTACGACTTCCAGAAGATCCGGACCCTTGGACGGATCGACGCCCAACCGGCCGAGGTGATAACTCAGATGATGCGCGATGTGCGCCGGATCGCTTGTCTTGAGATAGTGCTGATTGAGCCAGAGCAGTTTGTCCGGATTGATCGCGGCCGCAGAGCTGTGCACGTCCTTTACATCAAACAGCTCTATCATTTCGTCGAGCGAAAAGATTTCCTGATCGCCGTGCGACCAACCGAGCCTGACCAGGTAATTGAGTAACGCTTCCGGCAAGTAGCCCTCGTCGCGATACTGCATGACGCTGACGGCGCCATGCCGCTTCGATAGGCGCGAACCGTCGGGGCCCAGGATCATGGGTACGTGAGCGTAGACGGGCGGTTCAACGCCAAGCGCCTGCAGCATGTTCAACTGCCGCGGCGTGTTGTTCAGGTGGTCGTCGCCGCGGATAACATGACTGATCTTCATGTCCATGTCGTCGACGACCACCGTGAAGTTATACGTCGGGGTTCCGTCGGCGCGCGCGATGATGAGGTCGTCCAGCTCGGCGTTTTGAAACACCACTCTCCCGCGGATCAAATCCTCAACGACAATGGAACCGCCCTGGGGATTCTTGAATCTGACAACAGGCTTAACACCCGCGGGCGGGTTCGGAACACCCGCGCGGCAACGTCCGTCGTAGCGAGGTTTCTCCTTGCGCGCCATCTGCTCGTTGCGCAATTGTTCCAGCCGCTCTTTCGAGCAATAACAATAATAAGCGCGCCCGTCGCGCAGCATCTGTTCCATGACTTCGCGGTAGCGGGGGAATCGTCTGGTCTGGAAAAACGGCCCTTCGTCGTATTCCAGGCCGAGCCAAGTCATGCCCTCGAGGATCGCGTTGACCGACTCCGCCGTCGATCGCTCGATATCCGTGTCTTCAATGCGCAGAATAAAAGTCCCGCCGTGCTTGCGCGCGTGCAGCCAGCAAAAAAGCGCCGTGCGCGCGCCGCCGATGTGCAAATAACCGGTGGGGCTGGGCGCGAAACGGGTGCGGACGGTCATGGGCCGGGGCGATGAGAAAGGCCGCTATGGTACTGAAAATATCCGATGAAATCAGCCGCATTCACCCGACCTCGACCAGGCGCGAAAGCAGGAATGTCCGCCTCCGCCTAATAGCATCTCGTCCGCAGGGGTATGAACCGCGCGCGTCTTTTTGCGCGCGCCCACCGTTGGCGCTCCGCCCGCGGCCGCGTACACTCTCGCTTGATTTGTCGAAGCCGCTTCACGGTAGATCGCGCGTTCGGCGAAAAAGAATTCGGATGCCAAACGTCGCAACTCCATCCCCTACTCGCGCCCCGTTACCCGACGCGGCCGTGCGTTCGATCATCGCCGGGCTGGCGCTCGCCATCTTTCTCGGCGCGCTCGATCAAACCATCGTTTCGGTCTCGCTGCAGAGCATATCGGAACAATTGCACGGCTTCGAAATCGTCGCTTGGGTCGTCGCCGGCTACCTCGTCGCCTCCACCGTCATCACGCCCATCTACGGGAAGCTGGCAGACCTTTTCGGCGCGCGCGCCCTTCTGTCGTTCGCGATTGGTTTATTCCTCGTCGCCTCGATCGGCTGCGCTTTGGCGCAGACGATGCCGCAGCTGATCGCGGCGCGCATTCTTCAGGGATTGGGCGGCGGCGGGCTAATTTCACTGGCACAGGCCGTCATTCCACAGGTGGTTTCGCTGCGCGAGCGCGGTCGCTATCAAGGCTACTTCAGCGGAGTGTATGCGCTCGCGAGCGTCGGCGGACCGGTCGTCGGCGGCTACCTCACTCACTACTTGTCGTGGCGCTGGGTGTTCTGGATCAACGTGCCGATCGGCGTCGCGGCGCTGCTGGTATCGCGCCGCGCCTTGGCGCGTCTTCCCGTCCTCGGGCGCGATCCCCACATCGACTACGTCGGCGCCCTGTTGCTCACCCTGGGTCTCGCCGCGGTGCTCATCGCGGTCACGCGCGTCGGCCAGGGTGTCGCCTGGCACGCGCCGAGCAATCTCTCTGTATTCGGCGCCGGCGTTGCCATCCTTATGGTAAGCGCGTGGCATGAACGTCGCGCGCGCGAGCCGATTCTCCCTCTCGCGCTCCTCAAGATCCCCGCGATGGCGCTTTCTTGCGCCATTCTGTTCATCGCCTTCTTCCAGCTCGTCTCGCTCGCCGCCCTGATGCCGCTGCGTTTCGAAATATTAGGGGGCGCCGGCGCGGACGAAGCCGGTCTGCGCCTGGTGCCGCTCACGCTCGGCATCGCGCTCGGCGCTTATACGGCGGGCAAGCTCATGATGCTGACCGGACATTACAAGCGAACCCAGCTGATCGGCGCGCT
>JAJPKH010000058.1 GCA_021323795.1 Acidiferrobacteraceae bacterium
CATCTCGATGACGCCGCCAAGCTCTATCAGTTGCCGGAGGGCGGCGTTTCGGGTCTGCGTCTCAAGCTCGACGCGATGGACGACGCACCGGCGATCGCGGACCAGTTATCCGCGAGCCTCGGTCCCGAATTTCGCGCGCGCGATTGGACGCGCGAGCACGCGAACTTCTTCCGCGCGCTGAAGATGGAGAAAACGGTGATGTTCGTGATCCTGCTGCTGATCGTCACGGTCGCGATGTTCAATCTCATTTCGACCCTGGTGGTGATCGTGACGGAGAAGCAGGCCGACGTCGCGATATTGCGCACGCTTGGCATGAAGCCGAGCAGCGTCATGGGCGTCTTTATCGTGCAGGGCGCCATCATCGGTCTCGTCGGTACGCTCGTCGGCACGGCGTTCGGCGTGTTGCTGGCGTTCAACGTGGAAACCCTGGTGCGTCTGCTCGAGCAGTTGTTTCACACCTCGTTCCTCGCCTCCGACGTCTATCTCATCAGCGAGCTGCCGTCCGATCTGCATTGGTCCGACGTTGCTCTCGTTTCCGGAGCGTCGCTCGTGCTGGCGCTACTCTCGACCATTTATCCGGCCTGGCGCGCGTCGAAGATCCAGCCGGCCGCGGCGTTGCGTTACGAATGACGACCAAGGAAAAAGATAAGGACAAGGACTACGTCCTGCGCGCGACGGGGCTGGTGAAGACTTACGACGAGGGCGCGTTCAACCTCACCGTGCTGAAGGGCGTCTACCTGCGTGTCATGCGCGGCGAGCAAGTCGCCGTCGTCGGCGCCTCGGGGTCGGGGAAGAGCACGCTGCTGCATCTGCTCGGCGGCCTGGATCGGCCGACCGCGGGGCAGGTCGAGATCTCCGGTCAAGATATCGGCCGTCTGTCGGAGGCGGAACGCGGCACGTTTCGCAACCGCACGCTCGGCTTCGTCTACCAGTTTCATCACCTGCTTCCCGAGTTCACCGCCATCGAAAACGTCGCCATGGCGCTGCTCGTGCGCCGGGGTTCTAGCGCGGAGGCGTTCGAGCAGGCGCAAGCGATGCTCACGCGCGTGGGTCTGGAAGACCGCTTGCAACACCGGCCGGCCGAGTTGTCGGGCGGCGAGCGCCAACGTGTCGCGCTCGCCCGCGCCCTCGTCACGCGCCCGCTCATCGTGCTGGCCGACGAGCCGACGGGAAACCTCGACCGCGAAACGGCGCAGACCGTGTACGAGCTCATGCTCGAGCTCAACCGGGAGCTGCAAACGAGTTTCATCATCGCCACGCACGATCCCACGCTCGCCGCCCGCATGGATCGCGTGCTCAAGCTCGACGACGGGATGCTGCGCGCCGCTTAGGATTATTCCCTCTTAATAATAGCGAGCGCCGTTCGGCCTTTGCTGTTTCGATCGCCGACTCCGTTTTATCTTCGTTTCCGAGAACCCTTGGGCCGCGAAGGCCGTGCGTTTCGCCGCGCGCGGCGCCGCTCCCAGTCGCGCAGCACGTGCCAGCGCCACAGCCAGCGCATGCCGTAATACCCGGTCACGGCTAGCGTGCTCGCCACCACGAAACAGCCGAGCAGGAACGGCTCCCATACGCGCAGGAATTCCTCGCTCAGCCACGCGACCGAAATTTCGAAGTCGATCGGCGGTGACGGGGTTCGTAGGATCCAGGCGCCGACCGAGTAGCAAAGATAGAAGGCGGGAGCCATGGTCAGCGGATTCGTGAGCCAGACGAGCACGAGCGTAACCGGCAGGTTCGCACGCAAGTAAAAGGCCAGGGCCGCCGCCGGAATGGTTTGCAACGGTATCGGCATGAATGCCATGAACAATCCGAGAGCTACCGCCTTCGGCGTGGAGTGACGGTTCAGATGCCACAAATCGGGCTGGTGCAGCCGTTCCCCGAGAAAGCGCAGATGTTTATGCGCCCGCAGGCGGTCGAGATCGGGCAGGAATCGCTGAATCAGTCGTCGGGCCATCGGGCGCCAGTGTATAGTCGGCGGGTCAAAACAATATCGAAAAACATTTCTTGTACGCAGCGGCGATCGCCTTCCTAGCCGGAGTCATGGTGGTCCAGCAGCTGTCCACGCTGCCGTCGCTCCTTTGGGGGCTTGCTCTCGTTCCGTTTGTCGTCGCTGCCTTCTGGCAGCCCCGCTGGTTGATCTTCGCTTTCTTCGTGGCAGGCGTTGTTTGGACCGGCTTTCGCGCGGATCTCATTCTACAGCAGCGCCTCGCCTTGGACCTCGAAGGCAGGGATGTCGTTCTCGAAGGCTACGTTGCGGACATCCCCGAGCGCACGGAATACGGAACCCGATTTCTCTTCGACGTCGAGCGCGCCTATGCCGACGGTGTTGCGGTCGGTGTTCCCTCGCGTGTCCGACTGACCGCGCACCAGCTCCAGCCGCGCGCGGGGGATCGGTGGCGAATGACGACGCGCTTGAAGCGTCCGCATGGATTACAGAACCCGGGAGGCTTCGATTACGAAGCCTATCTCTTTCGCGAACGCGTGCGCGCGACCGGTTATGTACGCGAGGAGCAGGGCGCCGTGCATCTCGGCGAAGGCGGCGGCCTTTACCGCGTCAATCGATGGCGCCAGCAGCTGGGAGAGCGCATGTACGCGCTCATGCCCGATGGCGCGCAAGCGGGGCTGGTGGTCGCGCTTGCGAACGGCGACAGCGGCGGCGTCACCGACGCGCAGTGGGAAACGTTGCGCGCCACCGGTACGCTGCATCTGGTCGCGATTTCCGGTTTGCACATCACGTTCATCGCCGGCGTCGTTTTTTGGATCGTGCGGTTTTTATGGTCGTTGCCCGGTGTTACGGTGTTGTGGCTTCCGGCGCCGCTTGCCGGCGCGATCGGCGGTTTGATCGCGGCGTGCGGTTACGCCGCGCTTGCCGGTTTCGTTATCCCCACGCAGCGCGCGCTGCTGATGCTCGGCGTGGCCATGGGCGCGGTCTTGCTGCGTCGTCGGATTCCCTTGGGCCAGCTCCTCGCGATCGCGCTGTTGCTCGTATTGCTCTTCGACCCGTTCGCGGTGATGGCGCCCGGCTTTTGGTTGTCCTATGCGGCGGTCGCCGTGATTATTTACGTAATGGACGGCGGCGACAAAAACGCCGGGCGCTGGCGCTGGCGCAAATGGGGATATCTGCAGTGGGCGATTGCCGTCGGCATGCTTCCGCTGATGCTGTGGCTGTTCCAGCGCGTTTCAATCGTCGCCCCGCTGGCGAACGTGCTCGCCGTTCCGGTGTTCGACGTGCTCGTGGTGCCCCTGACGCTGGTCGGCGCGCTGTCGCTCGGTGTCGGCCTCGACTCCGTCGCCGGCTGGCTCTTCGCCATCGGCGACGCGCTGCTCGGCTGGCTTTGGCACGCGCTCGGATTTTTCGCCGCACTCGAGCACGCACAGTGGACGCAGCATCGACCGGCGACCTGGACGCTCGCCTGCGGCGTCATCGGCGTCGCGCTCCTGCTCGCTCCGCGAGGCTGGCCCGGGCGCGCGCTGGGAGCGATTTGGCTGCTGCCGATGTTTGTGGTGCGTCCGCCGACGCCGGGCGAGGGCGAGGTGTGGTTCACTCTGCTCGATGTCGGGCAGGGGCTGTCGGCGATCGTTCGAACCGAAACCCATCTGCTGGTTTTCGACACCGGCGCGCGCTGGAGCCGGCGCTCGGACGCCGGTCGCGCGGTGGTTATTCCCTATCTGCGTGCGAACGGCATCGGCCGTATCGATACGCTGGTCGTGAGCCATGGGGACAACGATCACGCCGGGGGCGCGGCGTCGATTCTGGCGAGCGTGCCGGTTAGCCGCGTGTTGAGCGGAGCGCCGAACGTCGCGGGTGAGGCGTGTCGCGCCGGCATGAGCTGGCATTGGGACGGCACCGATTTCACCGTTCTCAATCCGAAGGAGGAGCAGAGCGCGCACAACAATGCCTCGTGCGTGCTGCGCGTGCGCGGTCGTTACGGCACCATTCTGCTGCCGGCCGATATCGAGAAAAAAGCGGAGCATTGGATCGCCGAACGGGAAGGCGGCGGACTGTCGGCGGACATCCTCGTCGCCCCGCATCACGGCAGCAAGACGTCCTCGAGCGCGGAATTTCTCCAGGCGATTCGCCCGCGCTACGTCGTCTTTCCGGTCGGCTACCGCAATCGGTATCGGCATCCGTATCCGCTCGTGCGGGATCGTTACCGCGCGCTCGGGAGCGAGCTTTACGATTCGCCTTCGAGCGGCGCGCTCGAGTTCCGCTTGCGCGCGACGGGCATCGAGGTCTCCGCCTACCGGGAACAGCACCGGCGCTTTTGGCTCGCCGACGTGTCTGCGCCTTGAGCTTTTCCCGCCGTCTGCTAAATTAGCCGCACTTTTCGATCCCCGATACAACCATGTTCGAGTTGATTAAGACCGGCGGCTGGGCGATGTGGCCGCTGATACTCTGTTCGGTCGCCGCGCTTGCCATCATCGGCGAGCGGTTTTGGTCGCTGCAGCGTAAGTATGTTTGTCCCCCCAACCTCGTTCCGCAGGTGCAGCAGTGGCTTGCCGGCAATGAGCTCGACGGCGCGCGCATCGAGCTGATCCGGGAAAGCTCGCCGCTCGGTCGCGTGGTCGCGGCGGGGCTGCTCAATCGGAATCAGGACCGCGAAATCGTCAAGGAAGCGATCGAAGACGCCGGCCGGCACACGACGCCCGAGCTCGAGCGCTATCTGCGCACGCTCGGGACAATCGCCTCGATCGCTCCGTTTCTCGGGCTGCTCGGCACCGTGCTCGGAATGATCGAAATGTTCTCCGGCATCGGCACGCGCGGCGTGGGGGACCCGTCGATCGTCGCCGGCGGCATTTCGCAGGCGCTGATCGCCACCGCCACCGGCCTCGCGGTCGCGATTCCGAGCGTCATTTTCTATCGCTACTTTCGCGGCAAGGTGAACGAGCTGCTGCTCGACATGGAACAAGAGGCGCTCAAGCTGATCGAGATCTTGCGCGGCGAGCGCGCGAAGGGTTGAGGCGCCGGGATGAATTTTCGACCGTCACCCGACGAGGAACCGGAAATCAATCTGATTCCGCTGATCGACGTGCTGTTGATGACGTTGATCTTCCTGATCGTCACGACCAGCTTCTCCCGGGAGGCGCAGCTGCAAGTCAAATTGCCGGAAGCGACGTCGGAAACCACGGCGCCGCCGACGGCGCTGCGGATCACGATCGACGCGCGCGGCCAGTATTACATCAATAACCAGCAGTTGCTGAGCGCCACGTCCGACGTACTGCGCAACGCCATGGCACGCGAAGCCGGTGGCGACAAGGACCGGCCGATCGTCATCCAGGCCGATGCGAAAACCCCGCATGAAGCGGTGGTGCGGGTGATGGACGTGGCGCGCCGGCTCGGGATGACGCACCTCACCTTCGCCACCCAGCAGCCGCCCGAGTCGCGCCCGTGAGCGCGAACGCGAGATCGCGCACGACGCTTCGTTCGGATCTCGCGCTCTACCGGCGCATCCTCGCTTACGCGTGGCCTTATAAATGGGTGGCGCTCGCCGCCGTTCTCGGCATGCTGATCCTGTCGTCCACCTCGGCGAGCTTCTCGGCGCTCATGAAACCGCTGGTGGACAAAGGCCTGGTCGCGCGCGACAGCGCCACGATTCAGCTCATGCCGCTCGCCATTATCGGGATTTTCATCGTGCGCGCACTCGGCAACTTCCTCGCCAACTACGGCAATGCGTGGGTCGGGCGGCGTGTCATCGCCGATCTGCGACAGGCGATGTTCGCGCGCTTGATGCGATTGCCAAGCGGCTATTACGACGCGCACCCCTCGGGCGGAATGATTTCCAAATTGATTTTCGACGTCGAACAGATCGGGGGAGCGATAACCGACGCGACGATCGCTTTCATTCGCGACGGTTTCACCGTCGTCCTGCTCGCGGGATGGATGCTCTATCTCAATTGGAAGTTGACGCTGCTGTTCGCGATCACCCTGCCGGTGTCGTCTTATGTAATGCGCATCATGAGCCGGCGCTTTCGCAAAGCGGGCGCGGCGATCCAGGCGAGCATGGGCGAGATATCGCAGGTGGCGCAAGAAGCCACCGCGGGCCAGCGGATCGTCAAAGCGTTCAACGCGCAGGAGGCGGAAGCAGGGCTTTTTCGGCGCGCCAACGATCACAATCGCAAGCAGATACTTAAGAAGGCCGCGGTTTCGTCCATCGGCGTCAGTTTGCTGCAGATTCTCGCCGCGACCGCGTTCGCGCTGGTGATCTATATCGCATTTCGCATCGGCATGACGGCGGGCGAATTCACATCGTACATGTCGGCGGTCGTGTTGTTGATGGCGCCGACGAAGGGCCTGGCCAAGATCAACGAAATCCTGCAGACCGCGCTCGCCGCCGCCCAAAGCGTGTTCGACTTGATCGACGAGGCCGCCGAGGAGGATACCGGCACGACACGGCTCGATCACGTGCGCGGTCGGGTGGAATACCGCCAGGTGGGTTTCCACTATCCGAGCGCGGACCTGCCCGCGCTTACCGACGTCGATTTCATCGTGGAACCCGGGCAGACGTTGGCGATCGTCGGCGCCTCGGGAAGCGGCAAGACCACGATCGCGAATCTGCTTCCGCGCTTCTATCGCGTCGCCGGAGGCGAAATACGCATCGACGGCGTCAACGTCAATGAATTCACGCTCGCCAATTTGCGCTCGCATATCGCCATCGTCGGGCAGGAGACGATGCTCTTCGACGACACGATCCGCAACAATATCGCTTATGGAAGCGCCGGCGACGTCGACGAGCGCCGGCTGGAGGAGGCGGCGGCCTCGGCCTACGTGTTCGAGTTTGCGCGGCGCTTGCCCGAGGGCCTGCAAGCGCGCGTGGGCGAGCGCGGCTCGCGGCTATCGGGCGGCCAGCGCCAACGCGTGGCGATCGCGCGCGCGCTATATAAGGATGCGCCTATCCTGGTTCTCGATGAAGCGACGTCCGCCTTGGATTCCGAATCGGAGCGCTACGTGCAGGAGGCGATGGAGCGGCTGCGCAAGAACCGCACGACCTTGGTCATCGCCCATCGCTTGTCCACGGTCGAGCGCGCCGATCGCATCATCGTGCTCGCGCGCGGCCGCATCGTCGAGGCGGGCACGCACGAGCAGCTCCTGGCGCGCAACGGCGCGTATGCGGCGCTGTATCGGCAGCAGTTCGCCGAGGCATGAGCGAGGCCCGCGCTCGGCCGCGCGCGCCGGGTGGATGGTCCATGCGTTGGATCGAGCACCATTGGCAGCACGATACGTTTTGTAGCCGCTTGCTGCTGCCGCTTTCGATCGTTTACTGCGGCGCGACGTCCCTTAATCAATACCTTTACCGCCGCGGCCTGCGCCGCGCCCGATCGGTCGCGGCGCCGGTCATCGTCGTCGGCAACATTACCGTGGGCGGGACGGGTAAGACGCCGCTGGTGCTTTGGATCGTACAGTATCTGAAAGAAAACGGATGGCGGCCGGGTATTGTCACGCGCGGTTACGGTGGCCGCGCGCGCACCTGGCCGCAGCTGGTCACGCCCGATTCGGACCCGCTGCTCGTCGGCGATGAGCCGGTTTTGCTGGCGCAACGTTCGGACGTGCCGGTGATCGCCGATCCCGACCGCGCACGCGGCGCGCACGCGCTCACGGCGCGGGGCTGTAACATCGTGGTCAGCGACGACGGCTTGCAGCACTACCGCCTGCGTCGCGACATCGAGATCGCCGTGATCGACGGCGAACGGCGTTTCGGCAACGGCCGCTGTCTGCCGGCCGGGCCGCTGCGCGAACCGCCGGCGCGGCTGCGCGGAGTGGACGCGACCGTCGTTCACGGCGCGGCCGGCGCCGGCGAATGGTCGATGGCCCTGGCGCCGGTCTCGATCCGTCGCGTCCAAACCTCGCAGGAGGGCGCGCCTATCCCGGCATGGAGGGGTCGTCGCGTGCACGCGGTGGCGGGCGTCGGGCATCCTCCGCGTTTCTTTGCGCTGCTGCGGCGCCTGGAGCTGGAACCGATAGAGCACGCGTTTCCCGATCATCACCGTTTCCGCCCGGAGGACCTTCGCTTCGACGACGCGTACGAGGTGATCATGACCGAAAAAGATGCGGTAAAATGCCGATCCTTCGCCACCGCCGCGATGTGGTATCTTGCCGTCGACGCTCGGCTGGATGCCGCCTTCGGCGCATGGCTGCACGAACGATTGGAGAAGTACTCGCGTGGATAGAAAACTCCTCGACATACTCGTCTGTCCCATTTGCAAGGGAACGCTGGTGTACGACAAAGCGCGCGCCGAGCTCGTTTGCCGAGCCGATCGCCTGGCCTATCCGATCCGCGACGATATCCCGGTGATGCTCGAGGACGAGGCCAGGCGCGTGCCGGAAGAAGAGCTGCCGACGTAGCGATTCGTTCGTCTCTTCCATTTCGTAATGCACATCATCATTCCCGCACGTTATCACTCGACCCGCCTGCCGGGTAAGCCGCTCGCGGATGTCGGCGGCAAGCCCTTGCTCGAGCGCGTCTACGAGCGGGCGCGCGCGAGCGGCGCGCAACATGTGGTTATCGCGACCGATGACGATCGCATCCGCCGCGCCGCGGAAAATTTCGGCGCGACCGTGTGCATGACCGCGGCCGCGCATGCTTCGGGAACGGACCGCATCGGCGAAGCGGTGACGAAGCTTGGGTTGAGCGAGCACGAGATCGTGGTGAACCTGCAAGGCGACGAGCCGCTGATGCCGCCCGCGCTGATCCGCCGCGTCGCCGAGACGCTCGCGAACCGCGCGGATGCCGTGGTCGCGACCGCGTGTCATCCCATTACCGACGCCGAGACGCTCAACAATCCGAATGCCGTCAAAGTCGTTTGCGACGGCGACGGTTATGCGCTGTATTTCAGTCGCGCGCCGATTCCCTGGCCGCGCGCGCGCATGGCCGGCGCTCGGGATGCGCCGATTCGCGCCCTGCGGCACATCGGGCTCTATGCCTATCGCGCCGGCTTTATCGCGCGCTTTTGCGCCTGGGGGCCGTGTCCGATGGAAGAGGCGGAGCAGCTCGAGCAGTTGCGCGTGTTGTGGCATGGAGAGCGCATTGCGATCTACGTGGCGGAGGAGGCGCCGCCGAATGGCGTCGACACGCCGGAAGATCTCGAGCGGGTGCGCGAGCACTTTATGGGAAGCTGACGGAACCGACGGTCGGATGGTGCGTTGGGAATGAAGATTCAGCAGCGTACGGACACGATAAAGGTGCTGTTTGTCTGCATGGGCAACATCTGCCGTTCTCCCACGGCGGAGGGCGTGTTCCGCCGGCACGTGGAAGCGGCGGGATATGCGGATCGCATCGAGATCGATTCCGCCGGCACGCACGGGTACCACGTCGGCGAGCCGCCGGATGCGCGCGCCCAACGAGCGGCCGCGCGCCGGGGCATCGACATCAGCGGATTGCGCGGGCGCCAGGCGACGTCGGAGGATCTGGTGCGCTTCGACTACGTGCTCGCCATGGATTCCGACAATCTGGCGCATCTGCTCGCGCTGTCTCCCGCCGGGCACGAGCACAAGGTGAAGCTGTTGTTGGAATACGCCTCGCGCTTCACGGAACGTGCGGTTCCCGATCCTTATTATGGCGGGGCAAGCGGGTTCGACCGCGGGCTGGATCTGATCGAAGACGCGGGCGAGGGATTGTTAACGGAGATTCGCGCTCGCCTGGAGCGCTGAAACGACGACCGCGCCCGGGTTTCTCGTCAGCCACTCGAGGAGAAACCACGCGCGGCAAGAGCACCACCCGTTCCCTCTCGCGTCCGGGAGGGAACGGGCGTAGACATCGGGCGAATTTATTCTCTTCGGTTTTCTACTCGGACTTGACTTGCCCGTGATCGTCCGCGCCCTCGTGGCGCGTCTCCACTTGTACCAGTGACGGTGCCGGTTCGGCATGCGTCGGAGCTGGCGCCTGTTGTGGCTCCGCCATGTTCGGTGCTTCCCGGCGCGTGGCCGTGTGCTCGGCGCTTGGTTGGTGTTCCGCCTGATGCTGTTTGTGGCCGTTGTTGCCTCCGTCCTGAGGCGCCTGCGGTCGCGGCGGACGATTGCCGCCTTCACGCGGCTGAGCTTGGTTTCCCGGATTTGCCGCGCGCTGATTGAATTCGTGGCCCTGAGAATGACCGCCGCGTCCACGGCGGCCGCGCCGCCCACGGCGGCGACTGCCGTCCTGACGTTCCCGATTTCCGCCGCCTTCCTGCGGAGCGCTCGCTTGCGCCTGCGCGCGTGGCGGTTGTTGTGGCCTTGGTTGGGCCTGCCCCTTGGGCGGCTCTGCCGCTCCCGTTCCATGGCGGGGACCGCGCGGCGCATGACGCGGGCGCTGATCACGATGCGGCGGGCGCGCCGCCGGTTGCCGTGTTTCCTTGGCCGGTGCCGGTGACGGAGTCGAAGTGGGCTCCGCCGTGAAAATCTTCGCCACCAGGCGCTTCAAGAAACCGGCCCCCTTGGGCGGAGGCGGAGGCGCCATCGAGTGAGTCAGCGGACCGATGACCGGAGTTTCGGCGGCGAGGACCGCCCGCGCCGGTGTTTCCTCTTCCTCTTCCTCGACGATATCGATTTCGTAGCTGGGTACGTCCGCTTCCGATTCGTATTCCTCCATGCGCAGTCGGCGGATGTGATAGTGCGGCGTCTCGAGGGTCTCTTCCGGAATCACCATGATCGGCGTACCGATGCGCGACTCGATGGCGTTGATCTCGACGCGCTTCTCGTTGAGTAAATAGGTCGCGGTGGCGATCGGCAGGTGCACGTGCACCGCCGCCGTGTTCTCCTTCATCGCCTCTTCCTGGATCATGCGCAGGACGGAGAGGGCGGACGATTGCACCGAACGTATGTGGCCGTTGCCGCTGCAGCGCGGGCAGACGAGGCTCGATGATTCGCCGAGCGATGGCCGCAGCCGCTGGCGCGACATCTCGAGCAGGCCGAAGCGCGAGATCCGGCCGACCTGCACGCGCGCACGATCCACCTTGAGCGCCTCAATCAACCGGTTTTCGACCTGGCGCTGGTGGTGCATGGGCGTCATGTCGATGAAGTCGATGACGATGAGCCCCCCGAGATCGCGCAGCCGCAGTTGGCGCGCGACCTCGTCCGCGGCTTCAAGATTGGTGTTGAGCGCGGTTTCTTCGATGTCCGCGCCCTTGGTCGCGCGCGCCGAGTTGATGTCGATCGTCACCAGCGCTTCGGTTTTGTCGAATACGATGGACCCGCCGGACTCCAGGCGCACCTCGCGCGAGAACGCCGATTCGATTTGATGCTCGATCTGGTAGCGCGAGAAGAGAGGCACTTCATCCTTGTAGAGCTTGAGGCGGTCGAGCCACTGCGGCGCCACCTGCTGCATGAATTTTTTCATGCGCTCGTAAATCTCGGGATTGTCGACCAGCACCTCGCCGATGTCCTGGCGCAGGTAGTCGCGGGTGGCGCGCACCACCAGATTGCTCTCTTGGTAAATAAGAAAGGGCGCGGGGCGTTCGGCGGCCGCTTTGCTGATCGCGTCCCATAGATGAATCAGGTAATCCAGGTCCCATTGCAGCTCTTCGGCCGTACGCCCGATGCCCGCGGTACGTGCAATCAGCGAGTAATCGTCGGGGATTTTGAGCTGCGCCATGGCTTCCCGCAGCTCGGTGCGTTCTTCGCCCTCGATACGGCGCGAGATTCCACCGCCTTTGGGGTTGTTCGGCATCAGCACCAGATACCTGCCGGCGAGGCTTATGAAGGTGGTGAGCGCGGCACCCTTCGTTCCGCGCTCTTCCTTGTCGACTTGAACGACGAGCTCCTGCCCTTCCTTGATAACATCCTTGATGCGAACCTGGCCGAGCGGGGTTCGGTCGTCATAACCGCTGAAGTACGTGCGGGATATTTCTTTCAGAGGCAAGAAACCCTGGCGTTCGGTCCCGTAGTCGACGAACGCCGCTTCGAGGCTCGGCTCGACGCGCGTGACCCGACCCTTATAAATGTTGCCTTTCTTGAGCTGGTAAGTGGACGACTCGATATCTAGGTCGAGGAGCTTTTGGCCATCGACGATGGCCAAGCGCAACTCCTCTGGATGAGTTGCATTAAAGAGTATTCTTTTCATTGTAAAATCCCCGACGCTTCGGGGTTCGCCACAGGCAGGTTCGCGGGTGCACACGTGCACCGCGCGAAGAAAGCAGCACGACGTCTATGGGACGGGCGCTTACGCCTGCCGGCGCGACTAAACCCGTTAGCGTCTAATCGCTATGCATCCCTACTGACATTTTGAGGGGGTGAGGGATGCGAAACCCTTGTTGTAACCCGGCAGGCTTGCTCGGAAACGGGAACGGGGAGCACTGCGACCTGTACCGGGCGGTACCGGACACTCGTGCCCGATACGGTAAACATTCGTTCCGGCATCAATGGGTTGGCCCGCGGCCGGCCCATTGAGCCGTATCAAATATACAACGGGCGCACTATAGCAAGGGACCCGGGCAGCGGCAATTAGCAGTGAAGGTAAATTGATGAAGGAAACAACGCCTTCAGGTCAGGAAGGGGTGCGCTACGCGGACATCGACGAGTCACGCGAGGGCCAGCGACTCGACAATTTCCTGCTCGGACAGCTCAAAGGCGTGCCGAAGAGCCATGTCTACCGCGTATTGCGCCGTGGAGAGGTGCGCGTCAACGGCGGTCGCGCCCGGCCGGACTACCGATTACAGGCGGGAGACCGGGTGCGTATTCCGCCGCTCCGCCTGCGGGAGCGCTCCAAGCCGCCTGACGCGCGTGGCCTCGAATGGTTGCGCGAGCGCTTTCTTTACGAGGACGACGACCTGCTGGTGCTCGATAAGCCGGCTGGCATGCCGGTGCACGGCGGTAGTGGCATCGCCATCGGAGTGATCGAGGCGCTGCGACAGTTGCGGGCGGACGCGCCCATGCTCGAATTGGTCCATCGTTTGGATCGCGGAACGTCCGGCTGCCTGTTGATCGCCAAACGCCGCCCCGTGCTGGTCGCTCTGCACGCGATGCTGCGCGATGGCAAAATAGAGAAGCAATATCTCGCTTTGGTGCGCGGGCGCTGGCGCGGGGGGTCCCGCCATATTAGCGCGCCGCTCGAACGCGACCGGCGCCGCGGCGGCGAGCGCATGGTGGAAGTAAGGGAGGAGGGCAGAACCGCGGAAAGCGCCTTCAGCCCCAAAGGGTTCTTCGGCCCGGCGACCTTGATGAAGATAAGGCTTTACACCGGGCGCATGCACCAGGCGCGGGTGCATGCGGCGCACGCGGGGCATCCGATCGCGGGGGACGACAAGTACGGCGAGCGCGATTTCAACCGTGAGCTCCGTGCGGCCGGGCTGCGCCGTCTGTTTTTGCATGCGGCGCGGCTGCGATTCGTGCATCCTGCCACTGGCGCTAGAATTTCGATCGAATCTCCCTTGCCGCCCGAGTTGGCGGGAGTTTTGGAGCGGCTTCGTGACACTTCGACGTTATGATCTGATTGTTTTCGATTGGGACGGCACGCTGATCGATTCGGCGGCCAAAATCGTGCGCTGTTTCCAATCAGCCGCGCGGGAGGCGGGCCTCGTGCCGCCGGCGGACAGCGAAGTGCGCAACATCATCGGCCTCGGTTTGAAGGAGGCGCTCGACACCTTGTTGCCGGCCGCCGACGAAGCGTCGCGAAACCGCGTCATCGAATGCTATCGCCATCACTTCATGAATCTTGACGAGACCGAGACGCCGCTTTTTCCCGGGGTGCTCGAAGGTCTGACCAAATTGAGCGAGGCCGGGTTCCAACTCGCCATCGCGACCGGCAAGGCCCGGCGCGGCCTCGATCGCGCGCTGCGCGAAACCGCCGTTTCGCACTATTTTTGCGCGACGCGCTGCGCCGACGAGGCGCGCTCCAAGCCTCATCCGCAGATGCTGCACGACCTCTTGGGGTTCACCGGCGTCGCGACCGAGCGCGCCTTGATGGTGGGCGACACGACTTACGACCTGCAAATGGCCTTCGCCGCGGCGATGGGAAGCGTGGCGGTGACTTACGGCGCGCACGAACGCGATCGCCTGCTGTCGCATAATCCGCTCGGTTGTTTCGATTCCTTTGCTAACGTGTGCCAATGGCTGGAAGCGACGGCCGGCTGATCTGTCCGAGCGCCGCGGTAATCGAAGGAGGCGATGGAGTCCGTTTTTCCGTCACTCACGACGGCGCCACCCATTCCGCGTTCGCGATCCGTTATCGTGATCAGGTTCATGCTTATCTCAACCGTTGCGCCCACCGCGGTGTCGAGCTCGACTGGGTGCCGGGGCGCTTCTTCGACCGCGACGGCCGCTACCTGATTTGCGCCACGCACGGCGCGCTTTACGAACCCGGGAGCGGCCGTTGTGCCGGCGGTCCGTGCGGCGGGGGGCTGGTCAAGCTGGCGGTAATCGAGAAAAATAGCGGTATCTATTTGGTTGCCGCGGGTTCATCCGATGAAAGAGAACAACGATAGTGAAACCGTGGCCAGCCGCGGCGAAAGACGTAAACCCGGTTGGGAGCGGGAGCTGCTCGAGCGACTGGCGTTCGCCACGCTCACGGAGCAGCGGCGCTCGCGGCGGTGGGGCATTTTCTTCAAGCTTTTCTTCGCGATTTATTTTCTCGTCATGCTGTTCCTGCTCGCGGGCGGGAGCTTCGGTACGCACGGTCTTGCTTCGCGCTATACCGCGCTGATCGAGCTCGATGGCGCCATCAGTGACGACAGCCTGGCAAGCGCCGACAACGTCATCGCGGGGCTGCGCGGCGCGTTCGAGGACACTTCCACGGTGGGCGTGATCGTGCGCGCGAACAGCCCCGGCGGCAGCCCGGTGCAGGCGGCGTACATTTACGACGAGATCAAACGCCTGCGCGCGAAGTATCCGAAGACGCCGTTGTATGCGGTGGTCACGGATATGTGCGCCTCGGGCTGTTACTACGCGCTATCGGCGGCCGACAAGATCTACGCGGATCGCGCCAGCGTGGTCGGCTCCATCGGCGTACTGATGAACGGTTTCGGCTTCGTCGATACGATGAAGAAGTTCGGCGTCGAGCGGCGGCTGCTTACCGCCGGCGAGCACAAAGGTTTTCTCGACCCGTTCTCGCCGATGAGCGCTTTCGATCGCAAGCACGCGCAGGAGATTTTAAATCGCGTGCATCAACAGTTCATCGAGCGCGTGCGGGCGGCGCGCGGCCAGCAGCTGAAAGAAACCAAGGAAATGTTTTCGGGGCTGTTCTGGACCGGCGAGGAAGCACAGAAGCTCGGCCTGATCGACGACTTCGGCAGCGCCAGCTACGTGGCGCGCGAAGTGATCGGAGCCGAGGATATCGTGGATTACACGCAGCACGAAGGCGTGTTCGATCGCGTCGCGCGCCGTATCGGGACGACGATGGCGCAAACGCTCAGCAGTGAGCTGCTCGCGCGTACCCCGACGTTGCGTTAAAGAATCTGCACGCCCTCGTTCTCGAGCATCCTTACGAGACGGATGAGAGGCAGGCCGATCAGAGCGTTGGGATCGTCGCCTTCGAAGCGTTCCAGCAGGGCGATTCCCAGCCCTTCCGATTTCACGCTGCCCGCGCAGCCGTACGGTTCTTCTTTGCGCAAATAGCGTTCGATCTGTGCGTCGGTCAATTCGCGGAACTGAATGCCAAAAGGGATTACCTCGACTTGTAGGTTTCCGGTCGCGGTATTCAGCAACGCCAAGCCGGTGTAGAGCGTCACTTTGCGCCCGGATGCCGCGCGTAGTTGCTTCACGGCCTCCGCGCGGCCGCCCGGTTTGCCGACGAGGATTCCGTTGTAGACCGCGACTTGGTCGGAGCCGATAACGAGCGCGTCCGGGTAGCGCGCCGCGACCGCGCGGGCCTTGGCGATCGCGAGTCGCCGGACCAATTCGGTGGGTGGCTCGCCCGGTTGAGGCGTCTCGTCCACCGCCGGCGAGACCGATTCGAAGGGAAGCCGCAGGCGGGCCAGCAGCTCGCGCCGGAAGGGGGAAGACGAGGCGAGAATCAGGGTCGGCATAGCGGTTTATGTCGGCGAATACGTCGATGGCGCAAGGCGGGCCATCTTGCCCGTGGACGCCCGAAAAGCAAAGCGCACTTTAGCAAAACCCTTGTTTTGACACGTTTTAGACGCGACTATATGATGCGCGCCTGATGTTAAGCGGCTGGTCTACGACGATCGATCCCATCCAGCTCGCTGACAAGGGGGCGCGCCTGGCCGGCACGCTTCCGCTAAAGGGGATGCGGCGGCTGATGGAGATGTGCGCGGACGAGCAGGGCTCGGTGAGCGTGGACCTGCAGTTCGAGCGTGACCCAAGCAATGGTCTGCGCGCCGTGCACGGCCGGATCGACGCACACGTCGAGTTGGTTTGTCAGCGCTGCATGGGTCGGCTAACGATCGAGCTCCACAGCGAGCCGCGACTGACGCTGCTCAGGTGCGGTGAGCGCGAAGATTTGGTTGAAGCGGGCGATGCGTTGGTAATCGAACAGCCGATAATGCTCGGTGACTTGGTCGAAGACGAGCTGCTGCTCGAAGTGCCGATGGTCCCCATGCATGCTCCCGACCAGTGTCCGGCGCAGCGCTTAATCGCTGACAACAAGCCGGAGAAAGAAGCGACGCGAGCCAATCCGTTTTCGATATTGGAAAAGCTGAAGCAGACGGATCGTTGAAGTTTAAAAGTTGAGGAGCTCTTAATGGCAGTTCAAAAAAGTCGAGTCCCGCCGTCCCGGCGCGGCATGCGGCGCTCGCATGACAAGTTATCGAAGCCGACGCTCGCGATAGACAAGACCAGCGGCGAAGCTCATCGACGTCACCATGTTACCCGCGACGGCTATTATCGCGGACGCAAGGTCATCGAGAGCAACGAAAATTCCGGCGAGTAGCGGTTCCCAGGCGACGTCGGGGATGACGCCTTGATCACCATTGCCATCGATGCGATGGGCGGTGATCACGGGCCGTCCGTCATCATTCCCGCGGCGCTGGCGGCGCTGAAGAAGCAGCCGGACATCAAGCTTATTCTGGTCGGGCGGCGCGAGCCGTTGCTCGAAGAGCTGGCGCGCCAGCAGGCGGGTGAGAACCTGCGCCTCATCGTGCACCACGCCCCCGAAGTCGTCGAGATGGACGAACCGCCCGCGCAGGCGCTGCGGAGCAAGAAAGCTTCATCCATGCGTCTCGCGATCGATCTCGTGAAGCAGGGCGAGGCGCAAGCGGCAGTATCGGCGGGGAACACCGGCGCGTTGATGGCTACCGCCCGTTTCGTCTTGAAGACGTTGCCGGGAATCGACCGCCCCGCCATCGTGCAAACGCTCCCGTCCATCCGCGGACACACGCACGTGCTCGATCTCGGCGCTAATGTCGATTGCACGCCAGAGCAGCTTGTTCAATTCGCCATCATGGGGTCGATACTGGTAAGCGCGATCGAAGGCAAGTCCCGGCCGCGCGTGGCGCTGCTGAATGTCGGACAAGAGGATATCAAGGGCAACGACACGGTGAAAAAGGCCGCCGAGCTTCTGCGCGCCAGTCACGTGAACTATGTCGGCTACGCTGAAGGCAACGATATCTATACTGGTGACTTGGACGTAGTGGTGTGCGATGGCTTCGTCGGGAACATCGCGTTAAAAACCAGCGAAGGTTTGGCGCACATGATCTGGCATTTCGTGCGTTACGAGTTCAAGAGAAATTGGGCGGTCCGTTTAGCCGGTCTGGTCGCGACGCCGGTGCTGCGCGCGCTCGGGCGGCGTTTCGACAGCCGCCGCTACAACGGGGCGACGCTCATCGGCCTGAACGGCACCGTGATCAAAAGTCACGGCGGAGCGGATGCCGTGGCCTTCGAGTACGCCATTTTCGAGGCGCTATCCGAGGCACAAAATCAGGTTCCGGAACGGATTGGCGCCGAATTGCTGAGCATGCTCGGCACCGGACAGGTCGCATGACGTATTCCCGTGTTGTCGGCACGGGCAGCTATCTGCCCCCACAGATACTGACCAATGCCGACTTGGAAAAAAAGGTCGATACGTCCGATCAGTGGATCGTCGAGCGCACGGGCATTCGTGAGCGCCGTGTCGCCGGGCCGGAGGAAACGAGCTGTTCGATGGGCGTCGAAGCGGCGCGGCGTGCGCTTACCTCGGCGAATCTCGCGCCCACCGACGTCGATCTCATCATCGTCGCGACCACCACCCCCGATCTCGTGTTTCCCGCGACCGCGTGCCTGCTGCAAGAACGTCTCGGTATGCGCAACTGCCCGGCTTTCGACGTGCAAGCCGTATGCAGCGGCTTCATCTACGCGCTCGCTATTGCGGATAAGTTCATACGGACGGGAGGCGCGCGGCGCGCGCTGGTTATCGGTACCGAGACGTTCACGCGTATCCTCGACTGGACCGATCGCGGCACGTGCGTATTGTTTGGCGACGGTGCGGGTGCCGTGATCGTCGAGGCTTCGGAAAGTCCCGGCATCCTTTCCTCCCATTTGCACGCCGATGGCCGGTACGCGGATCTGCTCTGTGTGCCGTCCGGCGTCTCCAAGGGTTACGACAAAGTCATCGCGAGCCAAGCCTACGTGCACATGGCGGGGAGCGAGGTGTTCAAAGTCGCTGTGCGGGTGCTGGGCGAAGTCGTGGACGAAGCGCTGGAAGCGAACGGCATGCAGCGCTCGGATATCGATTGGTTGGTTCCCCATCAAGCCAACATTCGAATCATCAGCGCCACCGCGAAAAAGCTCGGCCTGCCGATGGAGCGCGTCGTTACCACCGTGGATCGACATGGAAATACGTCGGCGGCCTCCATTCCGCTCGCCTTCGACGAAGCGGTACGCGACGGACGTATCAAGCGTAACCAGGTCGTTTTGATGGAAGGGGTTGGCGGCGGTTTTACCTGGGGCTCGGTCCTTTTGAAATACTGATTTCGGCCTATTCTTCCGTTTCGCAATGACAATCGCATTCGTATTTCCCGGGCAAGGCTCGCAGTCCGTCGGCATGCTGAAAGAACTGGCGGACGCCTCTTCGGAAGTGCAGCGCACTTTTGGCGAGGCGTCCGCCGCGCTCGATTATGACTTGTGGGCGCTCGCGTCTGTCGGACCCGAGGAGCGGCTGGCTCAGACCGAGATCACGCAACCCCTGATGCTCACCGCCGGGGTGGCGATCTGGAGAGTGTGGCGCGCGCGCGGCGGGCCATTGCCGGTCGTGATGGCGGGCCATAGCCTGGGCGAGTACAGCGCGCTTGTTTGCGCGGGGGCGCTCGATTTCAGCGAAGGCGTGCGCCTCGTCGCCGACCGCGCGCGGTATATGCAGGAAGCGGTGCCTCAGGGACAAGGCGCGATCGCCGCCATACTCGGTCTCTCGGACGATGC
>JAJPKH010000032.1 GCA_021323795.1 Acidiferrobacteraceae bacterium
GCGGCATGCGATCGACACGGATAGCCGCGCGGGTTGGCGCGGTGTCCAGCGGTGCTCAATGCTCATGCGCCTCTCCCTGAGACGTCCGACGGGCATGTGCCGCCCGGCGGTGCAATAAAATCTGTCTCCTTTATACGGGCGAAGTTAACGCGACTATATAGGGGTTTTCCCCGATCCTTGGGGAACGATCGTCCAACCGGCCTGAACTGCCGCCACTGGTGGCGAAATTCTAATATGCGGACATGGGCGGCCCGGCATACATTGACCCTACGCCTGGGAAAACGGAATGGAACGAATGCTTAAGCGGGTATTGACGGTGGTGCGAGCGGGCACGTTTCTCGTTGCAACGCGGCCGGGGCAACGAAACGTTTCTTACTACGACCGACGCGGGAGTTTCACCAAGACGATATCGCGGACCCGCCTACAGCGCGCTCGATGCGCGTTTCTTGCGCTCCATCATGCGCCAGATGAACGGCGTGAAGATCAGCTGCATGGCGAGTTCCATCTTGCCGCCGGGCACGACGATGGTGTTCGCGCGTGACATGAAGGAGTCGTTGATCATGTTGAGCAGGTACGGAAAGTCGATGCCTTTCGGATTGGCGAAGCGGATGACCACGAAGCTTTCGTCCGGTGCCGGAATCTCGCGCGCAATAAAGGGGTTGGAGGTGTCGACGCACGGGACGCGCTGGAAGTTCACGTGCGTGCGCGAGAATTGGGGGCAAATGTAATTCACGTAGTCCGGCATGCGCCGCAGAATCGTGTCGGTGACGGCCTCGGCCGAATAGCCGCGCGCCGACTTGTCGCGCCAGAGCTTCTGAATCCACTCGAGGTTGATGACGGGTACCACGCCGATCAGCAGGTCCGGGTAGTGAGCGATGTTCACCCGCTCGGTCACGACGCCGCCGTGCAGTCCTTCATAAAAAAGCAGGTCGGTGTCGGCGGGTAAGTCCTCCCAGGGCGTGAAGGTGCCGTCCTTTTCGTGAAGGTAGCGGCGTCGTTTCCCGGTGCCCGTGGCCGCATACGTGCGAAACAGCGCTTCGAGCTCCTCGAAGAGATTCGTGTCTGGGCCAAAATGGCTGAAGTTTTTGTTGCCGACTTTTTCCGCTTCGGCCATGCGGATTTTCATTTCCGCGCGATCGTAGCGGTGGAAACTATCGCCCTCGATGACGACCGACTTCACCTTCTCCCGGCGAAAGATGTTTTCAAACGTCCGTGTCACCGAGGTGGTGCCGGCGCCCGAGGAGCCGGTGATGGCGATAATGGGGTGGCGTTCCGACATGGCGGCATCTCACACGGGAGCGCGAAACAAGCCGCGCTCATTGAACAACGGGCTCGGCAACTCCTCTTCCGGGCTCTGGTGGTAGCGCTCGATGCGTTCGACTTCGTTCTTCGAACCGAACACAAAGCCGACTCTTTGGTGCAGCGAGCTCGGTTTGACGCCGAGTATCGGTTGCCGCCCGGTGCTCGCGCGTCCGCCCGCCTGCTCGATGATGAAGCCGATCGGATTGGCCTCGTAGAGCAGGCGCAGGCGGCCAGCCGTGTTCGGATCTTTGGTGTCGCGCGGATAGAGGAATACGCCGCCGCGCATGAGGATGCGATGCACTTCGGCGACGAGCGAGGCAATCCAGCGCATGTTGAAGTCCTTCTCCCGTGGACCGGTCTTGCC
The DNA here is from genome assembly GCA_021323795.1 of Acidiferrobacteraceae bacterium. Taxonomy (GTDB): domain Bacteria; phylum Pseudomonadota; class Gammaproteobacteria; order Acidiferrobacterales; family Sulfurifustaceae; genus JACQFZ01. The sequence continues at coordinate 1,667 of JAJPKH010000032.1, forward strand.
CTGCAGGCACTCCTCCACGTAGCGCTTCACCGGAGTCTCCCAGAAGCGATTGTTCGAGGCGTTGATGGCGAACTCCCGCGTATCGGGCGGCACGCGCAGGTTCGGATGGGTCAGAATAAACTCGCCTAGGTTCGGTTCCAAGGTGAAGCCGTTCACGCCGTTGCCGACGCTCAGCATAAGCATAGTCGCCGGTCCGTAGATGGCGTAGCCCGCCGCCACTTGTTCGATGCCGGGCACGAGGAAATCGCGCTCGCTGACGGGGCCGGTCTGCGGCGCGCGCAGTATCGAAAAGATGCTGCCGACCGAGACGTTGACGTCGATATTGGACGATCCGTCGAGGGGATCGAACACCAGCAGATATTTTCCCTTCGCGTAACGGTCCGGGATTTGATAGGGCTCCTGCAGTTCTTCCGACACCATGCCGGCCAGATGACCGCCCCATTCGTTCACGCGCAAGAACGTTTCGTTGCTCAGCACGTCGAGCGCGTGCTGCGATTCCCCCTGCACGTTGACGGCGCCGGCGTCGTGGCGCGCTTGGCCGAGCGCGCCGAAAGCGACGGCGTGCGCGATGCTGCGGCACGCGTAGGCGATATTGAGAATCACGCTGTTGAATTCTCCGCTCGCTTGCGGATAGCGCCGGCGCTCTTCGATCAGGAACTGCGTTAAGGTCGGGCGCTGCATGGGCGTCATGGTGATCCTCGTTATTCTTGATTCGGCGTTTGGGCGAACACGCGGCTCGCCAGCAGATCCTTGGCGGTAATGGTGATCAGGGCGTCGTCGTCGACGGCCGTCGCGTCATTGGCCGCGTTCAACAATCGGGACGCATGGCGCAGGCGCGCCCGGTCGAGCGCGTTGCGCACGCTGCGGGCGTTCGCGAAATGCGGCTGGCGCATGCGGCGCTCGAGGTAGTCGTTGAAGACGTGCTGCGCCTCGGCGTCGAAGCGGTATTGCATCGACGTGAGCATCAGTTGCGCGATCTGCGCGAGCTCGGCGGCGGTGTAATCCGGAAAGTCGATGTGGTGCGCGATGCGCGAGGACATGCCGGGATTGGAGGCGAAGAAGCGTTCCATGCGGTCCTTGTAGCCGGCCAGTATCACCACGAGATCCTCGCGGTGGTTTTCCATCACCTGCAATAGGATCTCGATCGCTTCCTGACCGTAGTCGCGCTCGTTCTCGGGCCGGTACAAATAGTACGCCTCGTCGATGAAGAGCACCCCGCCCATCGCCTTCTTCAGCACTTCTTTGGTCTTCGGTGCGGTGTGGCCGATGTATTGCCCGACGAGGTCGTCGCGCGTCACGGCGACCAGATGGCCTTTGCGGATGTAACCCAGGCGATGCAGGATACTCGCCATGCGCATCGCGACCGTCGTCTTGCCGGTGCCGGGATTGCCCGTGAAGCACATATGCAAGCTCGGGCGGTCGGCCGAGAAGCCGCGCTCCGCGCGCAGTTTGTCGACGAGAAGCAGGGCGGCGATGTCGCGCACCCGCGCTTTTACCTCCGCGAGGCCGATGAGCTGGTGGTCGAGCTGTGCCAGCAACTCGGGAACGCCCGAATTAGCGAGCGCATCGCCCAGCAGCGTGTGAATCGAGGCGGCGGTAGCGTCTGAAGGTGCCATGGCGTCGTTTGGGTGCGACCCGGAGCTCAATTAATAGCGCGCGCCTTCGGGCTTTGCCTGTACCGCGTAGCTCTCGATACTGTAGCGGACCGTACGCCCTGGGCCTTCCTGGCGGACCAGGCGGAAACCGGGCTCTTCTTTCGGACGGTTCACGATGAACGCCAGCACCACCGATTCAACCCCGCGGCTGGCATCGAATGCCGTGACACGCACGTAATGATTGGGAAACGTCCGCAGGCAGCTGTCGAGCTCCTGCATGATGCCGGCCGCGTCGCGCAAATCAAACATCGGCAAGCCGAACATTTCCCAATACGTGTTGCGCGGGTGGGGGTCGTCCGTGTATTCGATGCCGACGGCCCAGCCTTTGGAGAGGCAATACTCGATCTGCTTCTTGATCTGCTCGTCGGTCAGGTTCGGCAGAAACGAAAAAGTACCTTGTGTGATGCGCATGCTGTCCTCGCGTTTTCTTTCGGTGCGCGTTAAGCGACGGATGGAGTGGGCACGAAATCGGACGTGTCGGTCGGCGTGTAGTTGAAGGTTACGTCGCCCCAGGTATCCAACGCCGCTTGCAGCGGCGCGCACCATTTGGCGGTTTCACGTAAAATCTGCGGCCCTTCTTCCTTAATATTGCGACCTTCATTGCGCGCGAGCACCATCGCCTCGAGCGCCACGCGATTCGCGGTCGCGCCCGCTTGAATACCCATCGGATGCCCGATGGTTCCTCCCCCGAATTGCAGCACCACGTCATCGCCGAAGAGGTCAAGCAGTTGATGCATCTGTCCCGCATGGATACCGCCCGAAGCCACCGGCATCACTTTGCGCAGCGCCGCCCAGTCCTGCTCGAAAAAGATGCCGCGCGTGAGGTCGACTTGATTATGCGCCTCGCGGCAGACGTTGTAGTAGCCCTGCACGGTCAACGGATCGCCTTCGAGCTTGCCGACCGCGGTGCCAGCGTGCAGATGATCCACCCCCGCCAGCCGCGCCCACTTGGCGATGACCCGAAACGAGATGCCGTGCGTTTTCTGGCGCGTGTAGGTGCCGTGTCCGGCGCGGTGCATGTGCAGGATCATGTCGTTTTGACGGCACCAGTTGGACATCGATTGGATCGCGGTCCAGCCGATGACTAAATCGATCATGACGATGACCGAACCCAATTCCTTCGCGAACTCCGCGCGGCGGTACATCTCTTCCATCGTGCCGGCGGTGACGTTCAGGTAATGGCCTTTGACTTCGCCGGTCGCCGCGGAGGCGCGGTTGACGGCTTCCATCACGAACAGGAAGCGATCGCGCCAGTGCATGAACGGTTGCGAGTTGATGTTCTCGTCGTCCTTTACGAAGTCGAGTCCCCCCTTCAGCGCTTCGTACACGACGCGCCCGTAGTTGCGTCCCGACAGTCCGAGTTTCGGTTTGGTCGTGGCGCCGAGCAGCGGACGCCCGAATTTATCGATACGCTCGCGCTCGACAATGATGCCGGTCGGCGGACCCGCGAATGTCTTGACGTAGGCGACGGGAAAGCGCATGTCTTCAAGGCGCAGAGCCTTGAGCGGTTTGAAGCCGAAGACGTTGCCGATGATCGAGGCGGTAAGGTTGGCGATCGAACCTTCCTCGAAGAGTGACAGGTCGTACGCCACCCAGCAGAAGTATTGCGTGGGGTTATTGGGAACCGGTTCGACCTTATAAGCCTTTGCGCGGTAGTTGTCGGAGGCGGTCAGGCGATCGGTCCACACGACGGTCCACGTGGCGGTCGAGGACTCGCCGGCGACCGCGGCCGCCGCTTCAACCGGATCGACGCCGTCCTGCGGTGTGATGCGAAAGAGCGCCAGGACATCGGTATCCTTGGGCTGGTAATCTCCGTCCCAGTAACCCATCTGGGCGTACTTCAGTACACCAGCCGAATAGCGCTTTTTCGCGTCCCTGATCTGTGTCGTTTCGTTCGAGCCCACGCGTGGTACCCCCGCCTTAAGGAGTCCCCAATGTAGCGCCGAGTCTCTATAAGATATAATCACATTTATTTTTAAAAGCATTAGGACTACCTGATGTGTAAGGGCTAAACTACGAACATGCGGCGCTATACGCTCAAACAGCTGGATACCTTTCTGGAGGTCGCGCGCGAGCTTTCGGTCTCCCGCGCGGCGGAAAAGCTCCATGTCACTCAACCGGCCATCTCCATGCAGTTGCGGCAGCTGGAACAGGCGATGGGAGTGCCCCTGCTTGAACAGGTGGGGCGGCGCATTCGGCTGACCGACGCGGGGGCGGATCTTCAGCGCATTGCCGCCGGCGCGGCCGCTCAGCTGAAGGAGCTCGAGGACGCAATGGCGGCGCGGCGCGGGCTGAAGCGCGGCCGTCTCGAGCTCGGCATCGTGACGACGGCCAAATATTTCGTGCCGATGCTGCTCGTGCGATTTCGCAAGAAATTTCCCGACATCGAGGTCGAACTCAAGATCAACAATCGCGAAAGTATTCTAAGCCTGCTCGTCCGCAACGAGATCGATCTCGTCATCATGGGTCGCGCGCCGGACGATATAGAATGCAGCGCGACCCCGTTCGCGGCCAACCCGATGGGTATCGTGAGCGCGCCCGATCACCCGCTCGCCGCCAGCCGCAAAGCGCCGCTGTCGATCCTCAAGGATCAGGATTTCGTGGCTCGCGAAAAAGGCTCGGGAACCCGGCAGGCGATGGAGCGCTTGTTCGCCAAGCATCGCGTGCGCCCCCGCATCGTGATGGAATTGCCGAGCAACGAAACCATCAAGCAGGCGGTCATGGCGGGGATGGGGCTCAGTTTTCTTTCGCTGCGCACGCTGCGGCATGAATTGGATTCCGGCCATCTCGTGCCGCTCGATCTCGAAGATCTGCCCATTGTCCGGCACTGGTACGTCACGCATCTTGCCTCCAAGCGATTGTCGCCGGCCGTGCATGCTTTCAAGACTTTCCTGATAGAGGAGGCGGGGCCGTTGGTTGATGCGTGGGCCTGAGGGCACGGAGAATCGTCGTCTCTTCTTCGCACCGTTATTTTTTTCGGCGGCGGAGAAAATCCTTCAGGGCGACCGCGTTGTTGAACTTCTCGTCGCGCGCGCCGAAGACCAGAGTCACGACATGACGGCGCGCTTTTCGGGTGAGTGCTTTTACGGATTCGCGGTGAGCGGCCAACTCGCGGAAGTAACGCGCCTTGAATTCAGGCCACTTCTTGGGATCGTGATTGAACCAACGGCGCAGGGCTTCGCTCGGGGCGATCTCCTTGAGCCAGAGATCGATGCGCGCCTCTTCTTTCGATATGCCTCGGGGCCACAGCCGATCGACGAGCACGCGCTCGCCGTCTTTCCTCGTGGGCGGGTCGTAAACCCTTTTGAGTTGCAGCGCCATCGTTCGCGTCCCGAGCAGACTTTGCGAGGTAAAGGCCATGCTACTCCGCTTGATCTGACCGAGACTCGGATATTTTGTTCACGTTCGAAGGATCGACCCCCCTGCGTCTCTATGCGATGACGCTGCGCAGCGCCGTGTCGCTCGGCATCTGGGCGCTCGCGCGTCGATTTCTGCGAAGTCGTTGAGCCAACATTCGCTGCGGAGTGATCTCCGCGTGTTCAAATCCCGGACGTCGACAAGAACAAAAGGGCCGCAAAGCGGCCCTTCGATTTTGGATCGGTGTCGTGAAAACGTCAGCTTCCGATCCGCACGCTGATCACCGCGGCACCGACGCCGCCTCTGCCGTCCGTAACGACGTAGACAAAGCTGTCGGTGGTATTGGTAGCTCCCACCGGGGGCGTGTAAGTCACTAGCGTGCCGTTCAGCGTGACGCTGCCGCCGAGAGTCGTCGTGCCGTGCGATAAAGCGTACGACAGCGTGTCGCCGTCTGCATCGCGGGCGAGCGCGGCGAGATCGATCTGCTTCGATGCGCCGGCGGCGGTCGGCACGGTGATGAATGCCGCCTCCGGCGGATGGTCACCGGCGAGCGCGCTCACGCGGTTTAGCAGCCAGTCGGTGACATAACCGGCGGCGGTGGGTTCGATACCGAAGTATCCGTGGAAATCAAATGCGCCGCAGACGTCCACGTCCGTGGCGGGAGCCGTTACTCGTGTTCCGCCGCTCGCGATGCTAAACGCCGCGGCCACGCCCGCCGCTGTCAGGTTATTGTAGAGCGTCTGCGAGCCCGCCGGTGTCGATAACGAGCAGAGGTCATTCTGGTGCCAGAGTACATGCGCCGGCCGTTGCACGGAGCTCGGTTGCAGGGCGGGAACGTCCGCGCGGCCGACGTATAGGCGCGCGGGATTGTCGCCGCCGTTCGTGACGGAGCTCGACACGGCAATGCCGGTGGCGATCAGGTTGTTGGCGACGGCGGAAATCGCGCCGCGGCTGGTGCCGACGAGAAACACGGGAAGGTTATTCGTGTTCACGTGTTTGAGAACGGTCAGGATGTCGACGGCGTGCTTGACGGAAATCCGGTATTGATCGACATCCCCGATGATATCCGTGGAACCCCCGGGCGGTTGATCGGACGGCCGGTCGATCGCGATCGTGACGAAACCGGCGTCGGCAAAGAGCTGCGCGCTGCGTACGAGAAAGTTGCCGCCGCTGTCGCTGGGCAGGCCGGTCGTCGCGTCGCCGACGATATTCGAGTTCAAATCGCTGCCGCCGATCAAGACGACCACGCCGACCGGGGTGGTCGTGTTCGCCGGCCAGTTGAGAATGTAGTCCATCGTGATCGGTCCCGACGGTCCCGTACGGGTTGTGCTCACGTCATAGAACGCGCAGCGATCGGACCGCGTGCGCACATTGAGTGTCCCGTTGGTATTGACCGTGCTCACGCGCCTGCAGACCGTGAGCATGGTGCTGTTGAAGACGCGCACCTTCGCCGTTCCCGTGATCGTCGCGCCGCCGCTGTCGGCGGCCTGATACGTGAAGTTGTCGGTCCCGCTCGTGAACGGCGGCGTCGGCGTATACGTCCATTGGCTTGCGCCAACCAATGCGGTGCCGTTCGTTGGCGGCGTCAGCGGCTGAAAGGTAAACGCGTCGCCGATGTCCAC
>JAJPKH010000258.1 GCA_021323795.1 Acidiferrobacteraceae bacterium
TCCGGCGCCGAGCCAGAACGGCAACTTCCCACCGGGCCACGAGCTCGCGCTCGATCTCTCTGATCGCAGCGCGCGCTTGGCGTACGACGTCCGGTTCGGAGATAAGACCATCGCGCAACGCTTCCTGAAGCTCATCGCGCTTGACGATGAGTTGCGCGCGGGTCGCCGTCCGAACGTACTTCTTTACAAAATCCATGGTCAGTCTCCTTTGGTTGGTTGCATAACAACCCGCCGCTGGAGACACACCAACCCCTGCGGGGAGTTATCTCCCCGCGTGAGGTCCGTGATGCTGTTTGTTTTTAGCGGTCAGCTCCCGCCTTTCACGCCGACTCGCATGAGTCGCACGTAGAAAACGCCTTTTCCGGCTCGCACGTCACTGCTGTTGCTACATGCGAAATGGAAAAGGCACGGGGACCTGGCGGTCCCCATACCCCCTTACGCCGCGTGTACGGCAGCTTTCCCAGCCCTCGCAACCATTCTCTCGAATGCGCCGCGGAGGTCGTCAGGATCTGCGCCGACGGCGATCGCACAAGTGTTGAACGAGAATGGAAGCAATGCGTCGCTCTTTATCCACTCCCACAGCTCGCCACGAAGCACATCGCGATTTCGCGCGTCCAGTACGGAGGAAAGCGCGTCGTGCAGAACCGCTTCGCGCAGCATCCGGATGTCATCGTCCGTCCAGGAGATGCGATCTGCGGATTCTTGGTTGACGGGGAACGATAGCGATAGCTGCCCCGAGCGCTCCTCCTCCGCGAGGCACGTCGAGCTCTGAAATTTGCAAAGCCGTGCCTGTGTCTGCGCGCTTGCCCTCGCCGGCATTGGTCGCTCTATCAGCGACAACTGCTCGATCGATTCGGGCCCGTCGCGGATCCGCTTTTGTGTGTCCATGATGCACCTTTCCTGGTTTTCGTCGAAGGCGCACCACGCCCCGGCCGGGGCGTGATACACCCCGGCGGGTTGCTAGTGATTAACGTGGCATAGTTACCAGGCGAGGAAACCGGCTGGAGTCACTGCGGAGCTACACCGCCGTGAGCGTCCTGCGGGCGATGTCAAACAAGGCATCGCGTAAATCCTTTACCTGGGTGATAACGACTGCCATCGGAAATAGCGCCGTCACTCCCGGCAACTCGATTCCTATGCCAATGACTTCTATCCCAGCCACGCCGCAACGCGTCACGATGTCGCGTGTCGATTGCTCGTTGTCCGGCATACCGTCAGTCAATACCATCATGACCTTGCGCGGTTCCCGCCGACTCATTAGCACGGAAGCCGCGTACCACATGGCGGGCGCCATGGGCGTACCACCGTTTGCCGCCTGCGCGAAACGGCCGGCATTTGGCCGGACTCGCTCGCCATGCTGCAGCACGACCGACGCGCCGGCGCGGTAGCTGGGAAAAGACGTCACGGCTAGGCTAACGCCGCGAATGCCTTCGAGCGCCAGTGCAAGCGCGAAAGCGCTTCGCAGCGCAATGTCGCACCTCGTCGTTCGCGTACTGTCCCGACGCCCAATTTCCTCGCTCATAGAAGACGATGTATCTACGAGCAGATGGATCGCGGTGTTTGGCGCAACCCGATGGGTTCGATCCACGAATATACGGGAATCACCGAGAACCAAACGATGTAGCCGTTTGCTGTTGACCGCTCGACCCCGCGCTTTATCCCACGGTCTCTCGGTTCGGTATGCTTGTACCAAACCGGTCAACCGCGTACGGAGACGAGACGATTCCGCAATCGCCTCACTCAGCAACTCGTGTCTGGCATTCCTGCTGTCCGCTGCATGTGCGATTTCCGGTATGAACACTTCGTCCGGTAACGACTGCGAACGGAGCGTCTCGCCGATCGCCTGGAACAAGTCTTCGACCACTTCGGTGTCGCTCGCCGTCAGCACTCGCTCCAACGCTTGCGGTCCCGCGTTGGTCCTGCTGCCGCTCTGTCCACCGGCGCCCTGCCCCGCTTCAGCCGATCCGTGGCTGTCCGTCGCCTGGCTGCCATCGCACTTCGACTTATCCGCAGTATCTGCAGCTTCGCTGTCCGATATTGATCCTTCGATCGAAGAGTTGGATACCGTTCGCTCCGGCCCGCTCGAACTCGCTTCCTCTTGCGCTTGCTTTTCCCTCTCCTCCTTCAGCATGCGAAGGATATCGTCCGCAAGCCGCAACGCGTCGAAAGACGCCGAGAGCGCAGGAACGCTCGCGAGCAACCCGTTGAGCCGCGTAACGGCGCCCTTCGGAAAGCTCCTGCGTAACATCGCCTCGGTCTTATCTGCCTCTGTAGAGAGAGCCGATTGACTGAGAACATCGGCGCGCAGACGCAGTAAGAGATACGCCTGCAGCAGCCCTGCCGGGTGTACATCCTCCGGCGGCGCCGCTAGCTGCTTCCTATCGAGAAGGTATTCAACCACCTTGCCGATCGTTTGCCGCGTGCCGGGATAGTCCAGCGCCAGCGCCTTCTCGATCCGGATGTCCTCGAGAATATTCGCGATCGCTCTTCTGAGCGGGCTCGAGTTCGACTTCTTGATTACGTCGAAGTCGGTGTACCGAACATGAGCTGCCTCATGCGCGAGATAGCCCCAGGCTACTTCCTTGAGCTCGCTATCCGGCGGCAATGCCGGAATGACGATGGTTTTGCCATTGGTCATTGCGTCATCGCCCTGAATCACGACATCGACGCCGAAGCGCCTGCCGAGCGCTGCAGCGACGATAGGAAAGGCACCTCGTAGACCCGGACGCCGCCCGCGTTTCATGGCGTACACCCCGGCATCAGCTCGAAGGACACGATAGAGAGCAGCGTCCATGCCAGAAACGCCGAACTCCTCGCCCGCACGAGCGTGTCGTCACCCGCTTCCATAGCTTTTATCACCGCGACTAGACAGACGACAGCGCTAATAAAAGCGACGGTTCCAAGAACCGCCATAACTGCCATAGTGGCCTCCTTCATACTTTGGAGACACACCTCCCCCGCCCGGGAGGTGTCGATTGAACACCTCCCGTGAGCGGCGGGAAAACCCGTGCTGTTATTTCACACGGCCAGCTACCGTGCCCTTGCGGGATACCGCTTTTTCCATGCGGCCTGCACGGAGGCCCTCATGGAAAAAGCTCCCGCGTTGCGGGAGCAAACCGAGACCGATTAAAAGTAGAGTGACGTTGCAGGTTCCGCCGGCACGTTGCCGTCGCTACCTGCTTCGCCGTCCTCACCGACCGTTGCGGAGCCATGCGCCACCGGTCCCGCTGCAACGTCTCGTACCGACAGCAGCCCAGCGGCTAGACGCTTTACTTTGTCCGGATCGGACAGAATCAACACCGTCGCCAGAACATTGAAGTACGCCTGGCCCCGGATCTTCCCCTTCTTCGGAATCTGCGCTACGACGTCATCGATGGCCTTAACCATCGGTTGCACAGCGCTGTCCAAGAAGGAAAGACCGCTTAGTTTTTCTCTTATACGCATGAGCGGTACGAGCACTTTATGCGATACGCCCGCCTCTTCCGTTGCCGCGCGGTCGAGCGATAAACCGCCGCTCAACAATTCGTTCGCGGCGATAGCGATCTCTTGGAACAGCCGCCCGCCCATGCGGTTGACTTGGTGGTCGAGATAACCCGTCTGCGGCGCGGCCGTCATTCGATAAATGCTGTATTCGAATCCGAACCGGTTGCGCACATCCGCCGCTGCAATCACGGAACGCCGGAGCGCCTCTTCAAAATCCCGGTTCTGGTCGATCCACTCCTCGACACGCGCTTCGTAGATCGCGAGGAGGTCGTTCACCGCTGTGTGAAATCGGTGCGCGATCGCTGCTAGCTCGAGTGCCACCGCCTCCGTCTTTTCACGCGGAACTGCGAAACCGCCGAGAAATCGGATACCAACCGCCTCGCACTTTCGTTCCGCCTGCTTCTTCAGCATCCGGAACGCCTTCAGGTCTTCGGGATCGATGATTTTCTTCGACCCCAAGCTTGCCACTTTTTCGGGCGGCAACTTGCCACCCTTTCCAAGTCTGATATCTTCCGGCCGTAGCCTTGTCTCGCCTGACCAGATCGATATGTCGAGCGCGATGATCTCCACGCGCTCGAGATTGGTTGACTCCTTCGGCACGACACCTCCTTCCAAACGGCCGGGGACGTGCAGCACCCTTCGGGGGCGCTGCTCGCCCCCGGATGTTCGGGGTTAAAAATAAAAGTCCGGCTCGTTCGCCACTTTCGCTCTGTCGACGATCGAAACGACGAGCCCGAGCCGCTCGGCCAAGCCCGCGACTTCTTCCACGGTCTTTCCGAACCACACCAACACATCCTTCTCGCTCAGCAGACGGTTGGAAACTTCGATACCGTCGTCTCGGGCGAGGTTCACCGTCACGCCGTCCGGCACCGACTTCTTCAACGTCATTAGAAACAGAAGCGGGCATGCGCCATGCTCCGGCTTTACCATTCCTGCAGCCTTAAGCCTTTGGTCGAGAGCCACGGACCACGAACCGATTGTCAGAGTGAACGAAACACCATCGCCCTGAAGGGTACCGCCGACTTTCGGCAACAGTTCCCGAACGACTCGCAAGAACTCGTCGACCACGGCGATCCTTTCCCGGTTGCGCTGGATCTCGAAGTAAACAACTTTTTTCGGCTCGGACGCAGGCTGGCTCGCGGGAATTTGGTCATCGACCGACCGGTTGCCACTCATCCTCACTGTCCCGTCGTCTTCGATTCCGCAATCCCCGATCGCGACATATCCTTCACGCTCCTTCTCTCGGTATCGATGGCGGATTTCGTCCGTGATCAGTGCCTGCCGCCATCGGCCTAGTGGAATCGCCCGAATCTGCAGCGGCCGGCCCGAACGGCCAAACCACGCCGTAAGCACTAAGCCATTCGATGCTGGCACAGCAGCGGCCGCCCAATCCTTCGACGTACCGTTGCCGTTATCCTTGCGGAGCAGCAGCACGTTGTTAGCTAACATTGCCGCTACCGACCGAAGGCTCGGTGCCCGCGTCAGCGCTTACCGTGCCGTTCCAGAGTTCGCCGAACTTGTCTTTGGCAACGCGTAGAATGGCCTCGCGCTCCTCTTTGCCCGCCCGCGTGAGCAGCGCTCGTTCGAGCGCATACTCGAGCGGTCGTGGCGCACTCTTGTAGTCGAGCGTCAAACATGCCCATCTGACGAGTGAGCGTGTAGACATCGTCAGGCTCAGCTCACCCGGATTGTCGTTGTCGCCTAAAAACAGACGCCGAATTTCATTCGCGACCGCCACCATCGTCTTGCGTATGTCTTCGGTTACCGCCCCGGCGACACGGGCGAGCAGCGGTTCCTCTTCGCTCGGATCCATGTAGCCGACTTCGATAACCCGGAAGCGATCCATGAAGGCGATGTTCTGCTGAAGCACGCCTGAATGGAGACCGGTCTGATCGCCTTGACCTCTCGAATTGCCTGTCGCGACCAACCGGAACTTGGGGTCGGGCAGGATGACTTCACCCCCTTTCTGAGGGATCACTAGGGGAGCACCGTCGAGCACGGTATTGAGACCCGCCAGCTCCTGCGGTTCGGCGAAGTCAATCTCGTTCAAGACCAGTACATGACCTTCGCGCATCGCGGTGACGAGTGGCCCGTAGAGGAATTCCATACCTCCGTTCACCATCGTCCATTGACCCAGCAAATCCCCGAATTCCATCCGCCCGTGGCAGTTGACCTCTTGAACCGGCCAGTTGAGTCGCGCGGCTACCTGACGAATCAGCGACGTTTTGCCGGCGCCCGTCGGGCCAGTGAGAAACAGCCCGTCAGTGCGCGGCCGCGATAGGAAGGCAAGTACATCCCGCAAATGATCCTTGCGAAAAACGTACTCGTCCTCCTTGGGCGGGATGTACGGATTCGATTCGTCCGCGAATCCCTCCACCACTAGGCTCTTCGGCGCTTTGATGCCGAAGGTTTTCGCCACCGGAAACGGCTTGGCGCCGTTTGTCTTCTTTGTCATACGCACACCTCGATAATGAAGAGGGGCGCGCGCCCCGGCCGGGGCGGTCGACGCCCGAAGGGATTTTTCGTACCGCCGACGCTTTATGGCGTCGGCGAGCGCTCTCAATGGAAACTCGCGCTCTTAGGGAAGCACCTCCCCCGTGCGGGAGGTGCGTTGGTTGCACACCCCCAGCACGGCGGGAGTTACCTAGAAGTAGAGCGACGCTTCGCCGTCATCGGCGCAGAGCTGCGCTACTTCAAGCGGGATCGAGCGTTCCGGTTTCGCCACCGTATCGGTAAGCGTTATCCGAACCCGCTCGGACGCGGGCCGCCGGTATTGTTGCAGCGTGGCCGTATCTATTCCGGGCGCCAGCGCGTCGAGTGCTTTCCGGTAGTCGACGCTACCTTGTTGCAGGTAGCGCGTGACGAGCAGGCCTGCGCCCGCCCCTCGCGCGAACCCGTTCATTAGCTCAACGAGCTCCTTCTCCAATACGCCCTGGCGCTTTTCGATACGCTTGACTTCCGCGTCGCGACCACTCCGTTCGCGTTCTAACATCCAGTACTCATCCGCGATCCGAGTCCAAGCGTTCATTGCTTCCCCGGTCGGAATGAACAGATCCCGGTCCGGGTCCTTTGCTGGCTCGATTCGATTTTGCACGGACTCCCAGAATGCGAGAGCCTTCTGAGCCAGATCAATGATGAATACATCATTGCGGACGATACCGAGAACTACGATTTCGCCCTGGTGATACACCGCGAGCGTACCCTTGGCCGCGCCTGATACATAAATCTGATGCTGCAGCTGCGGGTAGTACTGCTTGTAGGCATCGGAAGCAACACGCTGCGACTGAACTTCCTTGAATACCTTCTCCGATGAGCACTTGAGCTCGACGGGACATCCGTCGTTCCCTATACCATCGAAGCTCGCGCGAAGCGTCGGCTGTTCCTCCGACTCGCCGCATACCGGCAACAGCAAGGCCCCGTACTTCTCCTCATACGCATGGCGCGCTCGCGGCTCGTTTTCGATACCCGCGCGCACCAATGGGTTCCGGGATAAGTCCGGTGGATTAGTAAGTCCTAGCTTCTCCGCCCACAGCTGCCATACCGTTCGGTCCGGATCGGTGCCCATCAACACACACGCATCGCTCGCCGTGACACCCTGATTACGCCAGTCGTACCACTCGGGCGTTCTCTGAATGATATCGACCACGCGCATCAGGCAACCCTCGTCGCTTCACGCTTCGCCTTGTTGATCTCGGCAAGCGCGTAGTCCAGGTCGCTGCCCGTGTACTTCTGGTTGACGTAATCGAGCGCGGCCGCCCAGACACCGCTTTTGCGCGCACGCTCGACCACTTCCGCCACCGTCGCGACTACCCGATTGCTTACTTCGTCTGCCGCCGGAACCTTGCCGGCGGGAGCGGTGATAATGGTCTTCCCGGACCGCTCGGGCCGTCCGCCGACGACGTCGAGCAGACCTTCTCCGTTATCCTCATTGAGGATTCGAATCGCTTCCGCGAGTCGCTGCTCGCGGTCGGTCTTCGGCCACGTTTTGGAAGCTCGCTTGATGACCGTCTTCTTCGCCTGCTCGCCCGGAAAATCGACCCACGGACCGGACTTGCTCTTCGAATATGCCGCGGATTTTTCCCTCGCCTTGTAGATGTCCGCGGCGGACATCGCCTCCACCAGGACGTCGCCTTCTGCGGTCTTCGCGATGCAATACGCGCCTCGGAAATCGCCACGTTCGTCCGCGCCGGCAAAGACATCGGCGACATGATGCGGTTCCTTCGCCGGTCCCAGATAACGGAACTCATCGCCGGTATAAACCAGCTCTGCCTTGGCCCACTTGATCGAGCCGATATCGGTTGCGATCTTGATCAGACCGCGATAGCTGATATCCAGAACGACCATGCCGTCGCGCGGCACGAGGAACGCGAACATGAAGACCGGGTTCAGCGTGAGGCCGATAGCCGCGACGTTCGCCACCGCCATCTTGAGGCTCATGGAATTTTCATTCGCAACACGAGCCAGATAGTCATTGTTCTGGCACGATTGCAGCGCGAACAGCGCCTCCGCGCTGTAGTCCAGTCCCGCACCGTTTAATTGCTGAAAACGGTCCTTGGCCTGCGCTATCGCTACCGCATAAGGCGGGTGTTCCTCGGCGGACGCTTGGTTTCCGGCCGCCGCTTGTGCTTTCGCCTTAGGATGCACCTCTCTATCGGTTCATCCCGGTCTGCCGAGCTTCTGGCGAGAAGCTCGTCGGCGTACTTCACCCCTGACCGGGGCGAACTGCCCCGACCGGGGGATTGTTGGAGGAAATACTAAACTTTGCCGCTCAATCACCTGACCTTTGCCAGGCACTCACGGATCAAGCGGCCAGGTCAAAAGGGATGTCGTCGTCGAAGTCGGCTGCTGGAGATGCGCTCCGGCCAACTGCGCCGGCCGCCCTCGCCGGCTGCCTCTGCGGACGCGACGCGCCGGATGATCCGGACCCGCTCTCGGCCGGTCTGCCGCCGAGCATTTGCATCTCGTTGGCGACGATTTCCGTCGTATAGCGATCCGCACCGTCCTTGTCCTGCCACTTGCGTGTCTGCAACCGACCCTCGATATAGATGTGCGAGCCCTTGCTCACATACTCGCCCACAACCTCGGCCAGCCTTCCGAACAGCACCACTCGATGCCACTCGGTTCGCTCCACCTTTTCCCCGGAGTCTTTGTCCTTCCAGGCCTCCGAGGTGGCGAGAGAAATATTCGCTACCGCTTGCCCTTGCGGGCTGTATCGGATTTCAGGGTCTTTCCCCACATATCCGACGATAATGACTTTATTGATACCTCTTGCCATGGCACCTCCATTGAAAAGAAACAACCCGCCGGAGGCGCCACACCGCCCATGGCGGGAGTGGTACTCCCGAAGCGGGGCGCTATCGCTGCTGCCTGTTTATCGTCGTCAGCTCCGACGTCCGCTCTTCGCGAATAAAAACCTTTCGGCAGATGCCCGTAAAGAGCTGCTGCAGAAAGGCCCCGGGGCCGTTCCCCGGGACCTCTCGACTACCCCGCAATCGTCGCGATTTCGTCTGTCTCGCCGATGCGGCGCGTGCGCTTTGCCCACGACGCAACCACATCGACTTCCCGGCCGGGCGCCACGTCGCGGATTACTTCCTCCGGCACACGCTCGACACGGCCGTCGCGATAATAGACCTCGCGGCTCTCGTGGTCGTACAAATGAATTGACTGCAACGACATCGTTTGCCTCCTTCTCTCTCAACAACTCCCGAGAGCCACTGACTGACGTGCAATAGCTCCAGGCGAGTTGTTGAAAGAGAAGAATTCCGGCGCGATGGATCACCATCGCGCCGGAATTCTTCTCAGTGGCGCTCGGACTTCGAGCCCCCATCGATCGCCCGTTCGATCGCGGCTTGCCGATCGTGAACAGCCTTACCCGTGAAGGACACGCTTTTCACGCCGGCGATGCCGCCGGCCAGAACGATGCCCAGAATGGCTGAGTAGATTAAGACGCGCACGCACCACCTCCGTGATTACCGTGAGAGAGGAAGAGGCTGAAGGCGCAAGCGTGCTCCGGTCGGGGCGCGCACTAACGCCCCAACCGGGACTATGCTGATCTTGTATCGCGCTCAGCTGGCGCGCCGGACTTTCGTCCGGGCTTCCCGCGGCACGCAGGCACGCGGGACTACGCTACCTCGCATCAGCGCAAGGCAGAGCAATCTGTTTCGCAAACCGGGGTTCGATGCCCTCGCAGCGCAACCGCAGAGATCCGCGAGGATCACGAAACGCATCGCGCACAAGAGCTGGACGGATGCCTGTAAGAAACCTATCTTGCTGCTTGGGGCCAGCTACCGGCCACCCGATCGGGAGTGGCTGCGGAATTTTATAGCACTTGCGGTTTGCGGCCTCGATTCCTGCAAGTTGCTATTTTTCGCATTTATCTCACTCCGCTGTATCTCCCCGCACGATACCCTGCTGCTTAGTTTCGCCGTCTTTCTTAAGGAGACATTGATGAACGCTAAGCGGCAACATTCCGTGCCGTATCTCGAACAGGAGATTCAATTGCATAGCGAGCAGGCACAGCATGCGTTCCGCCGCGTGTTCAGCCGCGTATCGCGGGCGCTTTATGCAATTGACGTAATCATGCACCTTATCGGCAACGAGAAAACCGCCGCCAAGGCCGGGGAGTCGGTTAACACGCTCATCGACCGGTGCTCGAACGATTTCCGCGAAGAGATCGAGCGGTACCGCAAACTTTGCAAGGACAACGGGGCACCGGAGCGCGTGAAGTTCAGCAATCCACTCGTCACGTCGGTGAAGATTTCGTCGCCATACGATTCCCGCTACCTGGCTCTTTTAACGAACCTTGACGAACTAATGTCAGTGACCGAAGTCCTGCGCATTGCTGCGATCTTTGACGCCAAACAAAAGGAAGCGCTACTGGAGTTTCAATATGCGGCGCGCCAGCGGGTCATGAATGTCGGATCGCGGATCATTGGTTTGGCAAACGCCGCGTGGCAAACAGCGGACAAGGCCGGCAAGAAGCAGGAGGCGACCGAGGCGGGAGCGGTCGAACCAGCGGCAGATGACAGTGCGGAGAATGCGCCGGCCACTGAACCGGAAGCTATTTCACTGCCTGCCGCCGACTCGCCGCCTCCTGACCAAGCTGCACCTTCTAGCGAGCAGGAATCCGGAATTCGCGAAACCGATACGGTCGATACAGGTGCGACCAAACCGACACCCGCGAAGTCGACCCGCCGCCGGCGGGCTGCGGCCTGACGCTTGTAAAGATTACGTCGTCGCGCACCCCTCTCCCTCCCTTAGCGCGGCGCGTATCGTTCGGGCGGCTTAGGCCGCCCTTTTTTTCGGAAGACGGTCGAAGGATCACGATAAAAGCCCGGTGCTCCTAGGACCGTGAATCGGTCCGTCCTACGCTTTCTAAAACGCGAATTAGATCGCTCATTTCGAACGGTTTAGTAAAATGGTGATCGAAGCCGGTGGCATACGCTCGCCGTTTATCTTTTTTCTGTCCCCAGCCAGTGATAGCAATCAACGTTATCTTTTTGCCCCAAGGCGTCGCGCGAATTCGTTCGGCGAGCTCGTAGCCATTTGGCTTTGGCATGCCAATATCAAGCAACAAAACTTGGGGGGCGAAAGGAGGCGGCTATATCGAGTGCTTCCTGAGGGTCGTACACGGCGCGCATCTCATGCCCGGCCAGCTCTAAGAGCGCCGTACAGCCATCAGCATTGTCGCGATTGTCATCGACTACCAAAATTCGCAACCTAGTTCCGCCGTCTGTTACAGCTTCGTGTGAAGCGATCGTGTTACGCATGTAATAGCCCCTTATGCCAAAGGCAGGCGAAACGTGAAACCGATCGTCCTGTCGCTAAGTGCGGCATCATTCTGATTAAAAGCTGTTAAACCCCGATCTATTATTGCGTTATTTGCCTGCCATGAGAGGTGCAGGCCGATGTAGAACGTCGTGGCTAACGGCCTGAAAGGCTAACGGTCTTAACTACGTGTTTCCTACTACGCGCCTTTTACGCTTTTATCGTAAGAGGATATGAAAGGCGGTTCAAGAGCGATGCTGCAACGAGAAATGCGCGCTTTTATTTAGTCTGTTTCGGCGGGAGGCGGTAGGTTACTAGTGCTCAGCGAGTTCTCTTCGTTTATTAGCTGAACCACTGCCTTACTTTGCCGGGTAGCTACTGCGCAAATTTCCCACCGATTGCCATCGACCGATCATCATCCTATAGTGCTTGACGCTGGTGTGCGGGCTCTGCGAGCTCGCACGTAATAGGGAATCCGGTGCAACTCCGGAACGGTCCCGCCGCGGTAACGGGTGAGGAGCGCGACACGCCGAAGGCGCAACAGCCGTCGGCAGCCACTGGAAACGAACGTTTCCGGGAAGGCGTCGCGATCCGCTGACCCCGAAGTCCGAAGACCTGCCAGCGATAGGACGCCTGCGATCCTCGTGGACTGGGATTACGGGACGGGATGTCATCACCTCGCGTGCTGCCCGCTTCCGTCTCTTCGCCCCGCTCTCCTTGGTCCAGGCGACGTTCAACCGTCATGCGCCGGCGAGGCACCGGCGAGGAGAATGAATGTCTGTCGCACATGTTTTAGGATTCCCGCGCATCGGCGCGGGTCGCGAGCTGAAAACGGCGTTGGAAGGTTATTGGCAAGGAGAGCTGACGGCGCGGCAATTACAAGACGCCGGCCGCGCGCTGCGGTCGCAGCATTGGCGCTGGCAGCACGAATCCGGAATGGACTTCGTCACGGTCGGGGATTTTTCCTTCTACGATCACGTGCTCGATACCAGCGCATTGTTCGGCGTCGTACCGCCGCGTTTCGGCTGGCAGGACAAACAGGTGGATCTCGATACGTATTTCCGCATGGCCCGCGGCACGGCGCCAAACGGCGTACCGACCCCGGCGTGCGAGATGACCAAGTGGTTCGACACGAATTATCACTATCTGGTGCCCGAGTTCGAGCCCGGGCAATCTTTCCGGATCGCCTCAGCAAAACTCTTCGAGGACATCGCGGAGGCGCAGATGTACGGCTATGCCGTCAAGCCCGTATTGCTCGGTCCCATCACCTATCTCTGGCTCGGTAAGGCAAAGGGGGATTTCGACCGGCTCGCACTGCTCGACCGGTTGTTGCCGGTTTATGGCGAGATCCTCGGGCGCCTTGCACCGCTTGGCATCGAATGGGTTCAGTTGGACGAGCCGGCGCTCGTGCTCGATCTGCCGGCCGCATGGCGTGCGGCGTATACCCGTGCCTATGCACAGCTCGCGCGCACGCGCGTAAGACTTTTGCTCGCGACGTATTTCGGCGGTCTGGGCGACAATCTGGCGCTCGCTTGCGATTTGCCCGTGGCCGGCGTGCATCTCGACGTGGTGCGCGGGCCGGAGCA
>JAJPKH010000034.1 GCA_021323795.1 Acidiferrobacteraceae bacterium
ATCGCGCTCTTCGGCTCGCAAGCCATCATCGGTATTCCGGGACGCATCTTCACGCTGCCGACGCGGCTCTATACGCTGTTCAGCTACCCGCCGCAGTACGGGCTGGCGTCGGCGCTGTCGCTGATCTTCGTCGCTATCACCATCCTCGCGCTCTATCTGCAGCGCGCCTTTCTCGCGCGCGGCTCCTACGTGACGCTCGGGGGCAAGGGCAGCCGCCCGCAGCTCGTCGATCTCGGCGCCGCGCGCTGGCTGTTGCTTGCCTTCTGCGGCGCCATCTTCGTCGTGGCAATCGTGTTGCCGTACTCCACCCTGATCGCCGTTTCCTTCAGCAAGTCATGGGGGCTCGATTTCTGGCACAACCTGACGCTCGCGAACTACCGCTTTATTCTCCTCGATTACGACGTGACGCAGCGCGCCATCGTGAACAGCCTGATCCTCGCGACGGCGGCCGCGTTCCTCGCGGTGCTGCTCGGCGCCATCATCAGCTGGATCGACCTGCGCACCCGCGCGCCGGGCCGCCGCCTGCTCGACTACGCAGCGCTCATTCCGCTCGGGCTCCCCGGCATCGTAATGGCCGTAGCCATCATCCAGTTCTGGCTCCAGATGCCGTTTGCGCTCTACGGCACCCTCGCCATTCTGCTGCTGGCCTATGTCGGCCGTTACATTCCGTTGGGCACGCGCGCCGCCAATACGGCGCTGCGCCAGGTCGATCCGTCGCTCGAGGAAAGCGCTGCGATTCTCGGCGCCGGCTGGGGCCGCACAATGAAGGAGATCACGCTGCCGCTGATCCGTCCGGGCCTCTTCGCGGGCTGGGTGCTCGTCTTCGTGCCGACCATCCAGGAGCTGAGCGCTTCGATTCTGCTTTTCAGCTCGAGCTCGATCACGCTGGCGGTCGCGGTCTACAACCTGTACGAGACCGGACATAACGAGCCGGTGGCCGCGCTCGCGATGGTCAACGTCGCGATCATCGGCGTCGCCATTTCGATCGCCGCAAAATTCGGCGCCGCGCGCGTGGGCTTGAAGATCAGCCCTCCGAGTGCGGAAAAAACAGCGGGGGTAGGAGGATAATGGC
The DNA here is from genome assembly GCA_021323795.1 of Acidiferrobacteraceae bacterium. Taxonomy (GTDB): domain Bacteria; phylum Pseudomonadota; class Gammaproteobacteria; order Acidiferrobacterales; family Sulfurifustaceae; genus JACQFZ01. Next base: position 1,073 of record JAJPKH010000034.1, read on the forward strand.
GAGCATCAGCATCCGTGGCCTGTCGAAGCGCTATGACGGACAGGACACCGGCATGGCGGCGGTAAGCGAACTCGATCTTGAGATCGGCGACCATCAGTTCGTCACGCTCCTCGGTCCTTCCGGTTGCGGTAAGACGACGACGCTGCGCCTCATCGCCGGCTATATCCAACCGGATGCGGGCACCATCCTCGTCGGCGACCGCGTTCTATCGTCCAAAGACGAGGTGGTGCCGCCGGAACGCCGCGGTATGGGTATGGTGTTCCAGAATTACGCCGTGTGGCCGCACAAGACCGTGTTCGACAATGTGGTCTTCGGTTTACGTGTGCGCCGCGTCTCCGGCGCGGAGGCGCGCCGTAGAGTCGACAAAGCGCTCGAGCTCGTCAATCTCACCGGGCTCGCGGAGCGTTATCCGAACGAGTTGAGCGGCGGGCAGCAGCAGCGCGTGGCGCTTGCCCGCAGCCTCGTCGTCGAACCGGATATCCTGCTGCTCGATGAGCCGCTCAGCAATCTCGACGCCAAGCTGCGCGAGCGCATGCGCAGCGAGCTCAAGCAATTGCAGCGGCGCACCGGCATCACGTTCGTCTACGTGACGCACGACCAGGCCGAAGCGCTCGCGCTCTCGGACCGCATCGCCGTCATCCACGGCGGTCGCCTGCAACAGTACGGCACGCCGTACGAGGTGTATTGCCGGCCGGCGAACAAGATCGTGGCCGACTTCATGGGCCTGGTGAATATTTTTCCGGCGAAGGTCCGCTCGACGGCCGGCCGCGGCGCGGTCGCGCTCGACGGCGGAGCCGTCCTCGAATTGACGCTGCCCGCCGGCTGCACCGTGGGAGAGGAGGTCGACGTCACGGTTCGGCCAGAGAACATCCGTCTCGTGTCCGCGGCCGAAACCGGCCCGGACGTCGCGCGAGCCACGTTGACGGACCAAACCTTCCTCGGCAATATCCACGAGTACTGTGTCACGCTCGCATCCGGCCTAGTGTTGCGCGTGCAAACCCATCCCACGCAGCGGTTGACGATCGGCGATGCCGTCGGCGTCGCCATCGACGCCGGCCAATGCAGCGTTTTCCGCCGCCGCGAATCGGCGCCGGCGAATTAAGTGAGTCAGAGGAGAAATGTAATGAGTAACACCCCATCGTCCGACCCTGTCGAAGTCCGCGAGCACTGGACGAAAAAGGGCGACATAAAGTTGTTCCTGTGGGAGAAGTACGTCGGCGATCCCGCGCGCGACAAAGCGGGAACCGTCCTATTCGTGCATGGATCGAGCATGGCGTCGCAGCCCACCTTCGACTTGCAAGTTCCCGGGCGGCCGGATTCCTCGGTCATGGAGTGGTTCGCCAAGCGCGGCTTCGACACGTGGTGCGTCGATATGGAAGGCTACGGTCGCTCCGACAAGCACCGCGACATCAACTTCGACATCGCCAACGGCGCCGATGACCTCGCCGCGGCGTCCGATTACATTCTAAGGACGCGTCACTGCGGTCCGCTGCTGGTGTACGGCATTTCCTCGGGCGCGCTGCGCGCGGCCATGTTCGCCGAGCGCCATCCCGACCGCGTGAAGCGCCTCGCGCTCGATGCGTTCGTCTGGACCGGCGAAGGCAGCCCGACGCTCGCCGAGCGGCGCAAGAAATTGCCCGAGTTTCAGGCGAAGCACCGCCGCCCGGTCGACCGTGCGTTCGTGCGCAGCATATTCACGCGCGATCATCCGGGCACGGCCGAGGACAAAGTCGTCGAAGCCTTCGCCGACGCGATTCTCGCACTCGACAGCTCGATGCCGACGGGAACCTATGTCGACATGTGCGCGAAGCTTCCGGTGGTGAGCCCGGAGAAAATCACCATGCCGACCATCCTCATGCGCGGCGAGTACGACGGCATCGCGGGCTTCGACGATCTCGTCAAGTTCTTCATCAAGCTGCCGAACGCGGACAAGCAGTTCGCGGTGATGCCCGGCATCTCGCACGCGTCGTTTCAGCAGAAGAACTACATGCTCGTGTATCACATCCTGCACGGCTTCTTCACGCAGCCGGAGCCGGTGTATCGCGGTCATTAAGATGACTTCGAGATTGCGTCGTCGCCTGCAGCGAAGCAATCTCCGTTATAACGTATTCCGCCGACAATTGGGGGTAACAATGGCAACGACGAGAAAGAGAGGTCCGGGCCCGGTGCGCGCGGCGCTAGTCGCGCTGTCGCTCGCATGGGTCGCATCCGCCGCTCATGCCGCCGCTACGGTAGACATGGCCGCCGCGAAGAAGGAGGGCAAGGTGGTGTGGTACACCTCGACGCCGATCAAGACCGCCCAGAAGCTCGCCGATCTGTTCGAGCGGGAAAGCGGCATCAAAGTCGAGCTGTTCCGCTCCGGCGGCACCGCGGTCCTGAGCCGCTTCATGCAGGAGCACGACGCCGGACGGATCGCCACGGACGTGCTGACGACGTCGGATCCGGCGGCGGCCAATGCGATGGCGCGCAAAGGGATGTTCGTGGCGTTCAAGCCGAAGGATTTCGACAAGATTCCCGACGCGGCCAAGGACCCTGAGGGCTACCACGTCGCGCAGCGGCTCAACATGATGACGATCTTCGCCCGCGAAGATAAGCTCGCCGCCGCCGAGTTGCCGAAAAGTTGGGCCGATCTCGTCGATCCGAAATACAAGGGCAAGCTGGTGATGTCGGACCCGTCCTTCACCTCGCTGCAACTCTCGGTGGTCGGCGCGCTCTCGAAGAAACACGGCTGGGGCTACTACGAAAATCTGCGCAAGAACGACGTCATGGTAGTGCGCGGCAACGAGCAGATCGTCGATACCTTGAAGCGCGGCGAGCGGCTGATCGCGGCCGGCGCGCTCGACTCCTACGCGGCCGACGCGCGCAAGGCGGGACACAAGATCAGGTCGATTTATCCCGCCGACGGCACCTTCATGATTGCGTCCCCGACCGCGATCA
>JAJPKH010000145.1 GCA_021323795.1 Acidiferrobacteraceae bacterium
GGGGGCGACCTGGCTTCGACGTGGGTCACGAAACCTCTGGAGCATGCCGAGGTGCAGAGTTCCTCGTAAATCCAGCTGCAAACGACATAGTTGCCAACGACGACAACTACGCCCTAGCGGCTTAATCCCCGCTAGCCCTTCGCCCAGTGTTTCGCCCGTGGGCCGGGAGTGAAGGGTCGATCACACGGGATCGCGCTGCATCGTGCCTGTTGGTGCGGCGTTAAATCGATAGCAGGCTAAGCCTATCGACGATCTAGTCTGTCGGAGCGAGGTAGGTCAAACAAAAGACGGACTACGCATGTAGAACTGGAGCTGTAGGGCTTGCGGACGCGGGTTCGATTAACACACTGGTCGCCTCTGCCCGTAAGGGCAGAGTGAACACGGGGCTCATTCGGTGAACCCTTAGCCGTCCGCAAGGACGGAATGGCAACGCCGAGGGGTAGCGCAGGGCCAACCTGCACTGCCCCGTAGAGACTCATAGACGCGCTGATGTCGGCAACACGAACGAGCGCGCACTAGGATCGGCAGCGGTATCGGCCGATAACACGCTCCGCATCCGATCCGTCGGATGAAGGCATAGTCCAGCCCATATCGAAAGATATGGACAGAGCTGTCCCGCCGCCTCCACCAACAAAAACCCCTTGACCGGTACGGTCAAGGGGTTCTAAAAACCACCAGGGAAAGGAAAGCCGGCCGGTCAATCGTGTTCGCCTCCACGGCAACATCTTCGGTATCCGCCACCAAGCCTATAAACGGCGAGCGTCACCAACTCATGGATGGCGTCTGTGATGATCCTTCTACAGCCAACTAATTCGTATGTCGGTCTGTACTTGTTGGAATTCCTTATCGCCGGTCACCAAATCGGCCTTGTGTTCCTTCGCCAACGCAGCCGCGAAGCAATCGGCATAAGACATGCGATGTTTTGCCTTAAAACCGGCGGCAAGACGAGTGAGGTTCCAATCGGCGTCCACGAACTGGATGCCAAGCCGTTTCAGGTCGGTGACGGCGCGTTCCGCTTCGGTTTCCGATACCTCGCGCGCCAGGATGTACCAGACCTCTCCCGCGTTGATTGTTGTCATCAATAACGACGTGCCGTGCTCGTGGGCATTAGCGAGAATTTCGGCTACTTGTTTACCGGGATTCTCGTCTTCGAGGTAGGCAAGCACGGCCCAGGAGTCGAGCACGATAGTTTTGGGACGACGCGCCATTTATACCTTCCGCTCGTGCTTTTTCTCTGCGGCCAGCGCCTTGAGCAGACCCTTGCCCTTGTACCGACCCCGCAGGCCTTCGATGTACTCCCGTGTGATGGGGGTGAGGATGATACGTTGCGTGCTTTCGTCCACGTCGACCTGGACTCGAGTTCCCTCCTTCATTCCGAGCCGGCGGCGCACTTTGGAGGGGATCACAATCTGCCCCTTCACTGTCATGTAGGTTTCCACTCTCGATCTCCCGTTGCCAATTGTTGAATAATCTCCCATAGCGCATAAAGTAAGTCAATACTAAAATGTATAACATTTCAAGAATGGTATACGAGTGGACAGCGGTCCGAGTTTCGTAAAAACATCTCGCCGCGCCGGTAAGCAGTAATATTCGATCGATCCCAGTCGGTTCACGCCGCAACTGATCGTCTATTGGCACGCGCGCGTAGCACAACGACGGCGACTCAGCACGATAGTTTCGCCCGACGAGAACCGACTGATGATAAAGCGAAGCGAAGTATGTATTTGTGCGTCTCCCCGGAGCCGAAGCAGATCGCGTCAAGCATCCTTGAACGTTCGCCGCCTCGCCGGAACCGCTTGTTCGGCCTGTAGAAACCACGCGGCGGATGCCCGCCGCTTGTTCTCTGCGATCGACAAGGATTTAATAATCCCGCGCGCAAAGCATAACTATCGCAACCATCCAGGGGAGGGAACATGGCCGGCACTCGGAAACCCGCCGCATCCAAGCGCGGACACATCTCCGCCGCCGTAATACTTTCTCTCGCCGTTACGCTCGCTTTCGCCGCGACGCGGGGCGAGGAATGGCGCGGCGATTACGAACATCGTCATCGGCATCGCCACGAGATCAATCACGCGCCCACCGCGGCGAGCGCAGCCATCGCTACCAATGAAGATACGACAAGCGCGCCCGCCGTCCCGAGCGTGACCGATCCTGACGAAGAAGACACGTATACGTTCGCCATTGTTTCGCAGCCCGCGAACGGCGTGGCAACCGTGATCGACAACGCACTCGTCTATACGCCGAACCTGAATTTCAACGGCCAGGACAGCTTCACCTTCAGCGCTACGGATTCCGGCGGTCTCGGCGTGATCGGTACGGCGTCCGTTACGGTGAATCCGGTGAATGACGCGCCGACGGCCGCGAACGTGAACATCGTTACGGATGAAGATACGCAAAGCGCGCCGGTAACGCCCGCAGTCACCGACGTCGACAGCGGCGATACGTACAGCGTCTCTATCGATTCAGCGCCGGCACACGGCGTGGCGAGCGTATCGAGCAACCAATTGATCTACACGCCGAGCGCGAACTACAACGGCGCCGACAC
>JAJPKH010000081.1 GCA_021323795.1 Acidiferrobacteraceae bacterium
ACGAACAGGCGCGATTGTCCCGGCTCATCGGTGATCGAGGTCCCGTTGAAGCGGCCGGTCCAGCGGTAGCCGTTGGTTCGGTTCTCGATCGTGACCTCGACGCCATCGAAGGACTCGTGCCGGCACGCTCTGCTGAGCGGCCACGCTTCCTGGGGAAGCTCGTTGCCCTCGACGTCGAGCACGGCAAACGGCGCGGGCGCATTTACAGGGGCGCCGCCGGTCGCTCTTTTTATCAACGCTTCGAACGCCGCGCGCGCTTCGGTTTCATCCTCGAAACCGTTCATGCGTATCGCCGCGGCGTTAACGACAAGCAGGCGATGATTATCGTTGTCTTGCAATACCAGGCCGTCCCCCATGCCGTTGATCACCGCCTCGAGTTGCTCGGCACGGTGCAAGCACGCCGCCGCCATATCTCCCGGGCGTTGAGCAGCAGAATTCATCGTTCTTTCCGTGGCGATTCGGCTCCGGTTTCAATCGGACGAGCGGAGGAGGCAATTGGATAGACCGACGGGCGCGCGAAAAGATCGAGCCCGTCGATAGTGGAAACACCCCACGCGCGCTCGGAGAACCCGGATACTTACCCGGGAGGGACCGCGATTCGCTCGCGCGGATCGTCAGCCGAACGGGTGGTGCAAGATGATCGTGTCGTCGCGCTCGGCGCCGGTCGAGATCAGGTCGATGCGCGCGCCGCTCAGCTCCTCGATGCGATCCAAATACTTTCGTGCGTTGAGCGGCAACGCGTCCTTGCGCCTGACACCGACGGTCGACTCCTTCCAGCCCGGCCAGTCCTCGTACACCGGCTGACACTGGGCCATGGCATCGGCGCCGCTTGGCGGCGTCGTTCGGCGCTCGCCTTTGTACTGATAGGCGACGCAGATACGAACGGTCTCCAAGCCGTCGAGCACGTCGAGCTTGGTGATGCATAGACCGTGCACGCCGTTTAGCTGTACGGCGCGCCTCACCGCCACCGCGTCGAACCAACCGCAGCGGCGCCGGCGTCCCGTGGTCGCGCCGAACTCGTTGCCGCGGCGCGAGAGATATTCGCCGCATTCATCGTGCAGCTCGGTCGGAAACGGCCCCGCGCCCACTCGCGTCGTGTAGGCCTTGGTGATGCCGAGCACGTAACCGAGACTCTCCGGCCCGACACCGGTGCCGAGCGCGGCGTTCGCCGCGCACGTGCTCGACGACGTCACATAAGGATAGGTGCCGTGGTCGATGTCCAGAAACGTACCCTGCGCTCCTTCGAACATGATCGGCTGCCCGGACTCGAGGTAGCCGTGCAGAATGCCGGGAACATCGGCGACCAGCGGACGCAGGCGCGCGCCATGCTCCAGCGACTCGGCCAGCGTCTTTTCGAAATCCACCGCTTCGGCCTTGTAATAGTGCGTCAGGACGAAATTGTGGAAGTCCATTACCTGCGCCAGCTTCTCGCGGAAAACCCCGGGCTCGAATAGATCGAGCACGCGCACGGTGCGGCGGCCGACCTTGTCTTCGTAGGCCGGACCGATGCCGCGGCCCGTGGTTCCGATCGCGCGGCTGCCGAAGGCGCGCTCGCGCGCCACATCGAGCGCGGCGTGATACGGCAGAATCAGGGGACAGGACTCGCTCACACGCAAGCGCGCGTCGACGTCGACGCCGTTTTGCGCGAGCTCGTCCATTTCCTTGAAGAGCGCCGGCAACGACAACACCACGCCATTGCCGATCAGGCAGACCACGTCCTTGCGCAGGATGCCCGAGGGAATGAGATGCAAGACGGTTTTCTTGCCGCCGATGACGAGCGTGTGCCCGGCGTTATGGCCGCCCTGGAAGCGTGCGACGGCGCGCACGCGATCGGTAAGCAGGTCGACGATCTTGCCTTTGCCTTCGTCGCCCCACTGGGTGCCGACGATCACTACGTTTTTTGCCATGTGAATTCCGAAGCAGCGTGCGACGCAGCGATCAGGATGTAACCGGCTCGACGCGCCATCGGCCGCCGCGCTTCACGAGCAGGCGATCGCAGCCACAATCCGCCGCGGCGGCGGTGTCCCCGGGCAGCTGGCGCACGACGCGCTCGCCGGCCGCGCGCAAACGCGCGATTTCCGCCGCCAGCGCCGCGTCGGCGTCGGACGGCGCGAATATCCCGGACGCCGGCACGGCCGGCGCAGCGCCGACCTTCAACAAGCGGCGCAAGTCGGCGCCGAAACCGGTCGCCGCGCGGTCGCGCCCGAAGGCCCGGCCGATGCCGTCGTAGCGCCCGCCCTTCGCCACCGCCCGGCCCTGTCCCGCCACGAACGCCGCGAACATCGCGCCGGTATAGTAGTGATAACCGCCGAGCTCGGCGAGATCGAAATGCAGCACCGCGGCCGGCGTCTGCCGGCGCACGTGCGCGGCGATCGCCTCGAGATTGTCGAGCGCGGCGAGCACGACGGGGAGGGACTCGTACATCGAGCGCGCGCGCGCGAGCACGCCGCCGTCGCCGTTAAGATCGAGCAGACCGAGCAGACGGCGGCGATCCTCCGGTTTCACCGACCACGCCGACAGCAACGTCTCGACGTCGCTGCGGGCCCGCCGCTCAACGGCGCTCAGCAGCTCGTTCTTGCGCTCCGCGTCCAATCCGGCCGCGGCGACGAGCCCGCCGAATATGCCGACGTGGGCGAGATCGACATGCGGCTGCCCGACGCCGGTCAACGCGAGCGTCGCCAGCATGAGGCTCAACACTTCCGCGTCGCTCTCGGGCCCGCCATGCCCGAACAATTCCGCCCCGAGCTGCAGCGGCTCGCGCGACCCGGCGGGCTCGTCGGCGCGCGTGCGCAGCACCGGGCCGATGTAGCACACGCGCGTCGCGTGGGCGCGCTTCAGGTAGTGCGCGTCGATGCGCGCGGCCTGCGGCGTCATGTCGGCGCGTATCCCCATGAGCCGGCCGCTGCGCTGGTCCGTGACTTTGAACGTCTGCAAGTCCATTTCCGGCCCGACACCGGTCAGCAGCGAATCGAGGTATTCGATGAGCGGCGGCATCACCAGCGCGTAGCCCCACCGCTCGAACAGATCGAGGATGGCGCGACGCATCGCTTCGAAGCGCCGCGCCTCATCGGGCAAGGTCTCCTCGATGCCTTCGGGAAGCAGCCAGCGGTCTTTGGCGGTCATGGGTTAGCGGTTGACGATGACGAGAAACAGCAGCCCAATCAGCATGCTCGCTAATCCGACAACGCGCAACTGGCCGTCGCTCAACTCGTTCATCGCGGCGAGCGCGCGGCGCAACGCGCCCGGATTGGCGAACGGCAAGATGCCTTCGAACACCAGCAGCAACGCCAACGCGGCCCCGATGTCACGCCACATGCGAGCATCCGTCCGTTGCGCGCGGGCTATCCGGCATCATTCCGCTAGCGCGACGGCTTCTTCATGTACTTGAAGAAGTCCGAGCTCGGATCGAGCACCATGATGTCGTCCTTCTTCTTGAAGCTTTCCTTGTAAGCGTTGAGGCTGCGGTAGAAGTCGTAAAATTCCGGCGCCTGACTGTACGCGGCGGCGTAAATCGCAGTCGCGCGGGCGTCGCCTTCGCCGCGGATCTGCTCCGCCTGGCGATATGCCGTCGACAGTAGCACCTCGCGCTGACGCTCGGCGTCGGCACGGATCTTCTCCGCGACTTCCGCCCCCTTCGCGCGCAGATCGTTGGCGATGCGGGCGCGTTCCGTCGTCATGCGATCGTACACCGACTTGCTGATGCCCTCCGGGAGATCCACGCGCTGCAAGCGGACGTCCACGACCTGAATGCCGAAACGGCGCGCTTCCCGATCGGCGTACTCGGTCAATATCTGCATGATCTTGGCGCGGTCGGTCGACACCACGCTGTTCAACGTGCGTTTGCCGAACTCATCGCGCAGGCCGCTGTTGATGATGTGCTCCAAACGCACGCGCCCTTCGACTTCCTTGCCGCGCACCGTCAGAAAGTACTGCTGCGCGTCGAGCACCCGCCATTTGACGAACGAGTCGACGATCACCGGTTTCTTCTCGAACGTCAAAAAGGACTGCGGGTCGGCGTCGAGCGTGAGAATACGCGAATCGAAGTAACGAACCTGATCAACGAACGGCATTCTTACATGCAGCCCCGGCGGATCGTCGTGGCGCAGGATATGGCCGAAGCGCAGGACGATCGCCTTCTGCCGTTCGTCCACGCTGTAAACCGCCGAAACCGCCGTCAGGACGACAAGCAGCGCCAACGCGCCCAACGCGAGCAGTTTGCCCTGGCTCATGGCTGCCTCCGGCGCAAATCGCGGCCGCGGCCGGCCTCGCGCGCGGCGGAAGAGCTGTCGGCGTCGGGCGCCGGCGTCGCCTGGGGCGCGGCGCTTCCGTTCGACTCGCGCGGCACTAATTTGTCGAGCGGCAAGTAAAGCATGTTGTTGCCGCCCTTCTGATCGACGTACACCTTCGTCGTGCTCGCGAGGATCTGTTCCATCGCCTCGATGTAGAGACGCTCGCGCGTCACGGCCGGGGCGCGCGCGTATTCCTTCAATATCTGCCCGAAGCGGCGCGCGTCGCCCTCGGCGCGGGCGATGACGCTCGCCTTGTACGCTTCCGCCTCCTCGAGCAGGCGCGCGGAGGCGCCGCGCGCCCGCGGGATGACGTCGGCCGCATAGGCCTCCGCTTCATTCTTGAGACGCGCCTGGTCCTCGCGCGCCTTCACCGCGTCGTCGAACGCCGCCTTCACTTCGGCGGGCTGCTGCGCTTCCTGCGTTTCCACCGCGATGATTTCGATGCCGGTGCGGTAGCGGTCGAGCATCTGCTGCAGCAGCAAGCGTATGTCGCGCGCCACTTGTTCGCGACCTTCCGTCAGCGAGAAGTCGAACGTGTTCTTGCCGACCACTTCGCGCACGGACGATTCGGTCGCTTGTTTTATCGTCGTTTCCGGGTCCTGCACGTTAAACAGATACGCTTCGGGGTCTTTTATTTTGTAATGAACGGCGAACTCCGTATCGATGATGTTCTCATCGCCGGTGAGCATCAGCGATTCCTGCGGCACCTTGGTCTTGCCGGTGCGCGTGCGCCGGTAACCGATCTGAATGGCCGGGACGTTCTCGACGTCCACGCGCTCAACGGTCTCGACGGGATACGGCCAGTGCCAATGTAGGCCGGCCTCTGTTACTTGATTTTTTGCGCCGAAGCGCAACACCACGCCGCGCTCGCCCTGCTGCACGATATAAAAACCGCTCAAGCACCAGAGGCCCACCAATACCGCGGCGATCAGGCCGAGACCGAAACCGGGGCCGGTCGCGCGCGGGCCATGAAAAACCTCGTTCAGCTTCCTCTGGAAATTACGCAACGCTTGATCGAGACCGGAAGCGCCGGCGCCGGCCCTCTTCCGCTGGCCCCAGGGGTCTTTCTCTTTGTCGCCGTCACCGCCCGGCACGTTCCACGCCACAAGAGTTCCTCTATGAATCGTTTACCATCGAGAGTCGGGATGGTGATCGTCCCTCGCCCAAGGGAGAGGGAAGCGAGCCGAGCATGCTTCGCGCGGCTTCATTCACCCGGCGGCATTCTAGGAGACGCTACCGGTGGGGGCAAGGAGAGTGTGGGAATCCGACGCCAGGTACTCGTCGCGAAAGTCTTCCTGTTGCATCAGCCACGCCGTCTGCGCAGGATCGAGCGCGAGCTCGATCAGCCAGCCGCCGTTCTCGAGCGGCGTTTCCCGCGCCACGTCGAAACGCTCGTAGACGGCGGCGCGCAAACGCCCGGCGACGGGCGGCAACTGCAAGGCGACGGCGCGACGCCGGCGGCGGTAATGCTCGGCGAGCGCGTCGGTCAGGAGCTCCACACCCTCGCCCGTGGCCGCCGACAGCCAGATCTTGTGCACGCGGCCCGCCGCGTCGCGCTCGATGCGCGGAGCTTGGCCGGTAAGATCGATCTTGTTGTACACCAGAATTTGCGCAACGGTGCCGGCCTCGATTTCGTTCAGCACTTGATTGACTTGCTCGATGTGCTCGCGCGCCTCCGGATTGTGGCTGTCGACGACGTGCAGGAGCAGATCGGCTTGCGCCACCTCCTCGAGCGTCGACTTGAACGCTTCGACCAGCGAGTGCGGCAGCGCGCTGATGAAACCGACGGTGTCGGCGAGAATGATCGGCGTGTTGCCGCGCAGCTCGACGCGGCGCATCGTCGGATCGAGCGTCGCAAACAGCTGGTCCGCGGCATAAACGCCGGCGCCGGTGAGCCGGTTGAATAACGACGACTTGCCCGCGTTGGTGTAGCCGACCATCGATACGGTGGGGATCGGCACTTTATGGCGGCCGCGACGCCGGCTGCGGCGCTGGAGCGCGACTTGTGCCAACCGCTCGTTCAGCTTCTTGATGCGCTCGCGGATCTGGCGACGGTCCAACTCGATCTGTGTTTCGCCGGGGCCGCCGCGCAGGCCGATACCGCCCTTTTGCCGTTCAAGGTGCGTCCATCCGCGCACCAGGCGGCTCGCGAGGCGCTCGAGCTGCGCGAGCTCCACTTGTAGCTTGCCTTCATGCGAGCGAGCGCGCTGCGCGAAGATGTCGAGTATCAGGCCGGTGCGATCGAGCACGCGGCACGCGACCACCTTTTCGAGGTTGCGTTCCTGCGCGGGGGAAAGTTCGTGATTGACGACGACCAGGTCCGCGCTCGCGCGCGCCACCGCTTGCTGGATCTCCTCGGCCTTGCCCTTGCCGACAAAGCTCGCGGCGTCCGGCCGCTCGCGCGCGCCGAGAATCGTGCCGCATACCTCGGCGCCGGCGGATTCCGCCAGCTGATGCAGCTCTTCGACCTCGCTGTCGCCGGCATGGCCCGGAAAACGCACATGCACCAACAGCGCCCGTTCGCGTGGGCGCGTGCTCGGCCGGCTACCGGGGTTAGTCGTTTCCAGGTCCTTTCGTATCGGAGGTTTCGCTTCCGTCAAATTGGAACTTGACGGGACGATTGGGAACCACGGTGGAGATCGCGTGCTTGTAAATCATCTGGCTCACCGAATTCTTGAGCAGAACCACAAACTGATCGAACGACTCTATCTGTCCCTGCAACTTGATACCATTGACCAGAAAAATCGATACCGGGACATGCTCCTTGCGTAGTGTATTAAGGAAAGGGTCTTGCAACGCTTGCCCTTTTTGCTGACTCATGACGGTGCTCCTGTTCTTATCATCGCCGTTCGGCTTGTAGTTGTGTTCGCTGGATCATTTCCCGATCCGCTCACCGAAAATTATAGATCCTGACTTCCGTGTCGATCGTGCTGCGAAACGAGCTGCACCGCCTGCGCCAACGGCAACTCGCCACTGCATTCCACCCGATGTACACCCGGATACCGCCGCAACCACGTCAATTGGCGTTTCGCCAGCTGGCGCGTCGCCGCGATCGATCGCTCGACCATTTCATTATAGTTGACATCGCCCGTCAAGTAAGACCACACCTGCCGATAACCCACCGTCCGCATCGAGGGCAAACCCGGATGCAGATCGCGGCGCCGGTACAAACCTTCGACCTCCTCGATGAGTCCGTGTTGCAGCATTTGCTCAAAACGCGTCGCGATGCGCTCGTGCAAGACCGCGCGGTCAGCAGGCCATAACGCTAACTTATAAAAGCGGTACTCCGTCGGGGCGCGCGATTCCGCGCGCGCCATATCGCTCGGGGCGCGGCCGGTGAGAGTGTGGATTTCGAGCGCGCGCTGTATGCGCTGCGCGTCGTTGGGGTCGATGCGAGCCGCCGACGTCGCATCGATATGGGCGAGCCGCGCATGGAGCGACGGCCAACCGATGGCCTTGGCTTCCGCCGCGAGCCGCTCGCGTATTTCCGGATCGGCGGACGGCAGCGCCGAGAGACCGTATTCGAGGGCATGGAAATAGAACATCGTGCCGCCGACGAGGAGCGGCACCTTCCCGGCCGCGGTGATAGCGCGCATTTCGCGCAGCGCCTCGGCGCAAAAGTCGGCGGCGGAATAGTTCTCCCGCGGGTCGCGAATGTCGACCAGCCGGTGTGGTGCGTGCGCGCGCTGCTCCGCGCTGGGTTTCGCCGTGCCGATGTCCATGCCGCGATACACCTGCGAGGAATCGACGCTCACGATCTCGAGGGGAAACGCGTCATGTAGCGCGAGGGCGACCGCGGTCTTGCCCGACGCCGTCGGGCCCATGAGACAGATAGCTACCGGCGCTCGGGGCTGCACGAATTATTTAACCGCGACGATCATCGACGTTCTGGCGATCAGGGGAGCCGGTTGTCATTGCGAGGAGCAGTTTATGCGACGAAGCAATCTCTACGTCCCGGGATTGCTTCGCCTCGCTCGCAATGACGCACCCATATTCAGCCCTCTGGCCGCATATGTGGAAACAACAGTACATCCCGTATCGACGGCGAATCGGTGAACAGCATCACCAGCCGATCGATCCCGATCCCCTCGCCCGCCGTCGGCGGCATGCCATGCTCGAGCGCGCGGATGTAGTCGGCGTCGTAGTGCATCGCCTCCTCGTCGCCGGCGTCCTTCTCCTGCACCTGTTTGCGGAACCGCTCGGCCTGGTCCTCGGCGTCGTTCAGCTCCGAGAAACCGTTGGCGATCTCGCGTCCGCCGACGAACAGCTCGAAACGATCGGTGACGGTCGGATCCCGATCGTTACGCCGCGCGAGCGGGGAAACTTCGGTCGGGAATTCCGTGATGAACGTCGGCTCCTTCAGCTGCGCCTCGACCGTCTTTTCGAACAGTTCATATTGGACTTTGCCGATGCCGTACGACGGCTTGACGTCCGCGCCAAGCGCGCGCGCATACTCGCCCAGCGCATCGAGTGAGTCGAGCGTCGCGGGCGCGAGTTGCGGATTGAACTGCTGCACGGCTTGTTTCAACGTCAGCCGCCGAAACGGCGCGGCGAGGTCGTACGTTTCTCCTTGATAGATGATACTCGTCTTCCCCAGCACTTCGTGCGCGAGACCGCGCAGCATCTCCTCCGTGAGATTCATGAGATCGCGGTAGTCCGCGTATGCCTGGTAAAACTCGAGCATAGTGAACTCGGGATTGTGCCGGGTGGACAAGCCCTCGTTACGAAAATTACGGTTGATTTCGTATACCCGTTCGAAACCGCCGACCACCAGCCGTTTCAGATAAAGCTCCGGCGCGACGCGCAAGAAAAGTTGCATGTCGAGCGCGTAGTGGCGCGTCGTAAACGGCCGCGCCGTCGCCCCGCCCGGAATCGCCTGCATCATCGGCGTCTCGACCTCGAGAAAACCGCGGTCGTTCAGGAATCGGCGCAAGTAGTTGACGATGGCGACGCGGGTGCGGAAGGTACGCCGCGTGACTTCATTCATGATCAGATCGACATAGCGCTGACGGTAGCGCGCCTCTTGGTCGACGAGCCCGTGGAACTTGTCCGGCAACGGCCGCAGCGCCTTCGTGAGCAGGCGCACCGAATCCGCTTTTACCGAAAGCTCTCCGGTCTTAGTCTTGAACAGCACGCCCTCCGCGCCCAGGATGTCGCCGATGTCCCACTTCTTGAACGCTTCGTACGTCTCCCCGAGCGCCTCGCGTTGCAAGTAAAGCTGGATCTGGCCCGACATGTCCTGCAGATGGCAGAAGCTCGCCTTGCCCATAATGCGCCGCGTCATCAGGCGACCGGCGACTTTGACGCGCACCGGCACGGTTTCGAGCGAGGCCGCATCCTTGCTGTCGTACTCGGCGTGCAGTTCGCCCGCGACGACGTTGCGGCGGAAATCGTTCGGGAACGGGTTACCCTGCGCGCGCAGCTCGGCAAGCTTCGCGCGGCGTTGCGCGATCTGTTCGTTGATATCGGGTGTTTCAGAATTTTGCATATCGGGACAATCGACTAGGAATTCTTTTTCGACGTTTTCTCGGCGCCGCTCTTCAGGCTCGCCTCGATGAAATCATCGAGATGGCCGTTCAACACGGCGTCGGGATTTCCGGTCTCGACGCCGGTGCGCAGGTCTTTGACACGCGACTGGTCGAGAACGTAGGAACGGATCTGGTGACCCCATTCGATGTCGGTCTTGCTCGCTTCGATCTTTTCTTTCTCGGCGTTGCGCTTGTGCATTTCGAGCTCGTACAGGCGCGCTTTGAGCATGTTCATGGCTTCGGCACGGTTACGGTGTTGCGACCGGTCGCTCTGGCATTGAACCACGATCCCCGTGGGAACGTGGGTGATGCGCACGGCGGAATCGGTACGGTTCACGTGCTGGCCGCCCGCCCCGCTCGCCCGGTACGTATCCACGCGCAAATCCGCGGGGTTAACGTCGATGTCTATGTTTTCGTCGACTTCCGGATAGATGAAAACCGAGGCGAACGAGGTATGCCGCCGGTTGCCGGCGTCGAACGGCGACTTGCGCACCAGCCGATGCACGCCCGACTCCGTCCGCAGCCACCCATAGGCGTACGGACCGGTGAACCGGACCGTCGCACTCTTGATGCCCGCCACTTCGCCCTCGGAGATCTCGAGAATCTCGGTCTTGAACCCGCGCCGCTCGCCCCACATGAGATACATGCGCAACAGCATGTTGGCCCAGTCCTGCGCCTCGGTGCCGCCCGATCCGGATTGAATGTCCATAAACGCGTTGTTCGCGTCCATTTCACCGGAGAACATGCGGGCGAATTCGAGCTCCCCCAGGCGCTGCTCGATGCGTTCGACGTCTTTGGCCACCGCCACCGCCGTCTCGGCGTCGTTTTCTTCGCGGGCGAGATCGAGCAGTTCGTGCGTTTCGGTAAGATCACTTCCCAGACGTTCGAGCGTACCGACCTCGCGCTCGAGCTGTGCCCGCTCGCGCCCTAGCGCCTGGGCCAGCGTCCGATTATTCCAGATGTCCGGCCGCTCCAGCTCCGCGCGCACTTCGGCCAAGCGATGCTGCTTGCCGGGCAGGTCAAAGGTACCCCCTCAAGATGTCGGCGCGCTGCCGCAAATCTTTGAGCTTCTGATATAAAGGATTGAGGTCTTCCACGCCACTCAACTTCACACTTTGAATTCAAGCAATTCTACACAATTTTTATTGGTAAACGTCGGCTTCGCGCCTCGACCTGTAATGCGCCGCCGCGCCGCGCGACTAATCCCGCGTCGACGACGATAAGCTTTTAACCTGGCCCGACCCATTGGTTAAACTATCCCCCTTCTCCGAAGGAAACCACCATGAGCACAACCAGCACCACACCCCAGACCCCGGCCACGGACCGTACAGAAGAAGAGTGGCGGCGCAAGCTCACGCGCGAGCAATATCGGATTACCCGCCTCAAAGGCACGGAACCGGCCTTTAGCGGCAAGTACTGGGATTGCCACGACCAAGGCGTGTACCGCTGCGTCTGCTGTGGCGCGGAGCTCTTCAGCTCAGACACCAAGTTCGACTCGGGCACCGGCTGGCCGAGCTTCTATCGACCCCTGCGCTCGGAGAACATCGCCGAGGAAACCGACGACGGCTTCCTGATGCGCCGCACCGAGGTGCACTGTAATAAGTGCGGGGCGCACCTGGGACATGTATTTCCCGACGGTCCGGAGCCGACCGGCCTGCGCTACTGTATCAACTCGGCGGCGCTCGACCTGAAGAAGGAGCCTTGATGCAGCCCTTTCACTTGGCGTTTCCCGTCCACGATCTCGCCGAGGCGCGCCGCTTTTACGGCGAAGTCTTGGGCTGCCCACAGGGACGTTCCAGCGATACCTGGATCGACTTCGATCTTTATGGACATCAGATCGTCGCGCACCTCGCGCCGCAAGCCGAGCGCGTGCAAGCCCGCAATCCGGTGGATGCGCACGATGTTCCCGTCCCCCACTTCGGCGTCGTGCTGGGGATGCGCGACTGGGAAGCGCTCGCCGGGCGGCTGCGTGCGGCGGGCATCCAGTTCGTCATCGAACCGTACATTCGCTTCAAGGGCCAGGTCGGGGAACAAGCGACCATGTTCTTCCTCGACCCGAGCGGCAACGCGCTGGAGTTCAAGGCGTTCGCGGATTTAGGACAGCTGTTCGCCAAATAGACACGGATGGTCACCCTCGCGGATATTGAGGCCGCCCGGCAGCGGATCGCGGACGGCATCGTGCTTACGCCGTGCAACCTCTCGGTGCCGCTCTCCGAGCTCACCGGCTGCCGCATTCACTGCAAACGCGACTATTTTCAGCGCACCGGCAGCTTCAAGGAACGCGGCGCGCGCAACGCGCTCTTGATGCTCAGCGCGCAGCAGCGCACCACGGGGGTAATCGCGGCTTCCGCCGGCAATCACGCGCTCGGCCTCGCGTACCACGGCGGTCTCCTCGGCATTCCCGTCACCGTCGTCATGCCGGTCAACGCACCGCTGATTAAAGTCGCGACCTGCCGGCAACTCGGCGCGCGCGTCGTGCTGCACGGCGAATTCTTCGACGACGCGCGCGCGCACGCCGACGCGCTCGCGAAGCAGCAAGGGCTGACGTACGTGCACGGATTCGACGATCCGGCGGTCATCGCCGGGCAAGGCACCGTCGGCCTCGAAATCCTCGAACAAGTTCCGGAAGTCGACGCCATCATCGTACCGGCGGGCGGCGGCGGCTT
Source organism: Acidiferrobacteraceae bacterium (assembly GCA_021323795.1). Classification (GTDB taxonomy): domain Bacteria; phylum Pseudomonadota; class Gammaproteobacteria; order Acidiferrobacterales; family Sulfurifustaceae; genus JACQFZ01. The sequence continues at coordinate 12,484 of JAJPKH010000081.1, forward strand.
GCTGGCGGGCATCGCCGTGGCGGTGAAATCGCTGCGACCGAAGGTAAAGATTCTCGCCGTTCAAGCCGAACACGTCCCCAGCCTGACCGCCGCGCTCGCCGCCGGTCACCCGGTGACGGTGGACGCCCAGCCCACGCTCGCCGACGGCCTGGCCGTGAGCCGCGTCGGCGAGCTCGCCTTCGAGCTCGTGAAGTCGCGATTGGACGGCATAACAACCGTCGACGAGGAAGCGCTCGCGCTCGCCGTGTTCCGGTTGCTCGAACTGGAGAAATGCGTGGTCGAAGGCGCGGCCGCCGCCCCGCTCGCCGCGCTCTTGCGCAACAAGTTTCCTGATCTACTCGGCAAACACGTCGTGCTCGTGCTGGCGGGCGGCAATATCGATCTCAATCTGCTCGATCGCGTGATCGAGCTTGGGCTCGTCGCGGTCGGGCGCCTATGCCGCTTCACCGCCGTCATCAGCGATCGGCCCGGCGCGCTGGCGAAGCTCGCCTCGCTGATCGCAGGCACCGGAGCCAGCATCAAGGACATCACGCACGATCGGATTTTTTCCGGCCCGGAGCTGAGCCGCGTGCGCGCAACCTGTATCGTAGAGACGACCGATCGGGATCATATCCAGAAGTTGCTGCAGACGATTCGCGACGCCGGCATCGAAATCGTCGGCGAGCCCCTTCAGCATTGACCCCTGCACCGCTTAAAACCGCTTGAAACCGCCTTGGAAATGCGTCGGTGAACCTGAGGCGCCATCCTTCGCTTTACGGCGTTCATTGCGTTCGTGTTCCAAGAGGTCTTGCAGCATCTCGTCCTTCGACTTGTACTGCTGACCGGCCAGCGGTCCGGCGTGGCAATGGTAAGAGCCATGCGCCACGTTGGGATGACAACCTTGCGAGTCGAGCGGACCTGGGTGCGTGTACCCGGGCAGCGATACCATGGCGCTCAACCAGCAAGACACATATAGTAAACGGCGCATAAGGGAGATCCTCGTTTTGCTCGCGGGCAGGGTAACACCGAGCGCCGCCGCCACGGACCCTACTTTGGTGCCGGCGTAAACCAGTTGAGCTTTTCGTGCAACCGCACCACCTCGCCGACGATAATCAGCGTCGGCGCTTTCACGTCGTTGCGCTCTACGATATCCGGAAGCGTCGCGAGGGTCCCGGTGAACACGCGTTGACGCGGCGTCGTTCCCTGCTGGATGAGCGCGGCCGGCATGGCGGCGCTCATCCCACGCGCGATCAGCTCCTTGAAAATCGGGCGCACGCCGATCAGTCCCATGTAGAGCACGAGCGTCTGCCGTGGTTGCACCAGCGCCGTCCAATTCAAATTGAGCGTGCCGTCTTTCAAGTGACCGGTCGCGAATAGCACGGAGTGCGCGTAATCGCGGTGCGTCAGCGGAATGCCGGCATAGGCGGCGCAGCCGACCGCCGCGGTGATTCCCGGCACCACTTCGAAGGTGATGCCTTGCGCCATCAGCGTGTCGATCTCCTCGCCGCCGCGTCCGAAAATGAACGGGTCGCCGCCCTTCAAGCGCACGACGCGCTTCCCTTCCTTGGCGAGATGCACGAGGAGCTGGTTGATGTCTTCCTGCGGCAGCGTGTGGTTCGCGCGTTCCTTGCCGGCGTAAATGATCTCCGCTTCCCGGCGCACGAGGTTCAGCACCTCCTGCGACACGAGCCGGTCGTAGACCACCACATCCGCCTGCTGCATGAGCCGTAGCGCGCGGAATGTCAGCAAGTCCGGATCGCCCGGGCCGGCGCCGACGAGGTAAACGGCGCCTTGCGGCGAGGCGGTGCCACTGGTTGACGCCAGGCTGCGCTCCAAGGCGGCGCGCGCGGCCGCGTCCTGTCCGGCGTGCACCCGCTCCGCGATCGGGCCGTCGAGCACGGATTCCCAGAAACGGCGGCGTTGTACCGGATGCCTGAAGTGCTGCTTCACCCGCTCACGAAACTCGGCGACCAGACTCGCGAGCCGCCCGTAACCGGTCGGGATCAGTGTCTCCAGGCGCGCGCGGATCAGCCGCGCCAGCACCGGCGCGGCCCCGCCGGTCGATACGGCGACCACGACCGGCGAGCGATCCACGATCGACGGCATGATGAAGGTGCAGAGATCCGGCTGGTCGACCACGTTTACCGGAATGCCGCGCGCGGAAGCCGCTTCGTAAATATGCCGATTGACCGCGCGCTCGTCCGTGGCCGCAAAGACCAGCGCATTCCCCGCGAGCTGATCCGCCGCGAAGGACACCGTGCGATGCGTTACTTTTTTCTCGGCCACCAAGCGTGCCAGCGTCGGTCCGAGCTGCGGCGCAATCACCGTAATCTGCGCGCCGGCTTCGAGCAGCAGGCGTGCCTTGCGCGCCGCGACCGCGCCGCCACCGACGAGCAGGCAGTGCCGGCCGCGGAGGTTCATGAAGATCGGCAAAAATTCCATACATGTCCTGTACTGTCGCTTAAGTTGACCCAGCCATGTTTGACCGGGTTATAGTGAATGTAATCGACGTGCTTTTGCAAATCCCGCTCATCGCGGATCAGATGCTCCCAGAACCGTCGCTGCCACATACCTCGCTCTCGCTTGCGGCGTTTACTCGAACTGCGCCGTGCTTGCACCGGCATGGCACTGAGAACGTTGCCTTGATGCGCTGCCCACGTATGGAGAAGTCGCGATCCTCTACCGGCTACCGCCAGAGCGCGTGCAGGTGATCGGGTCATACGCAAATGGCGATGGTCTCGAGGGGAAGCGCGATCTTGGTCTTCTGGTAGGCGCTGCGGAAATGATCAATGCGATCAAGTAAGACGGTGGATTTCCGATCCGCAAGGTTTACGCCACGCTCCCTATGACGCGCATGCCTGATCGGGGGCTTGGGATGTCGGCGTTTGGGTTGAGCGAGGGTTCTTAGTTCTATAGAAATTAAAAAAAAATTAAAAGGCCCAGCTCGAATATTCCTAAAGCGCGCTCGAATATCCTTCACAAGGGCAACTCATTCTGATCTTCGGGCGGCTCTTCCTCACTTTCCGGCTTGCGAGGTCGCCCCCCGCGCTCGCGGCTTTCGTCGCTCTCCGAGCGCTCGGGCATCGCAGCGTAGAAGCGAGTGTCGCGGCGATTGCCCCGCTGGGTGATGTGATGCGGTACGTGGGCGCAGACGGTTCGGGCCAGGCGGGGCATGGGTGGAATCTAGCATGGCCGGTGAGAGCGTTAACGGGTAGCGTCCCTTTTTTATTGGAATTTGTCGGGCGACCCTCCGGCTAAATGAGAAGGTTTTTGGATCTTTCTGCTCGGTCACCGTGCCAATCTTCAGACGAGCGCCTGCAGCCCTTTTTCGTCGACCAAGCTTAGCAATTTCAGAGACGGGCCGTGCGGCTTCTTTTCCCCGCGCTCCCATTTCTGAACGGTGGACGTACTGGTGTTGAGATAGGCCGCAAAGACCGCCTGGCTCGCCTTGTTGCGCTCGCGAATACGCTTAATCTGCGCCGCGCTGTACTCGCGGACTTTCGGCAGGCACAGGAGATCGAACTCACGCATCGTCTGGGCGCGCATGAGTCCCGCCTTGTGCAGCCCGCGCGCGGTCGTATGTACTGCTTCCAACACCGTTTTACGCTTTGCCATCGTCTTCTACCTCGAACAATTCACCGGCCTTTATCGCCGTCATGAGCTGCGGCTCGCTGTAACCCAACAGTTCTTTGGCCAACAATCGCAGCGCCTCAAGCTCCCGATTGGTAATGTTCGCCCGTTCGTTCTTTGGATAGCCATAAATGAAGAACGCCGAGCTTCCTCGTCGAAACGCCACTAATGTGCGCGCGCCACCTCGTTTGCCACGCCCCGGGAGCGCTACGCGCTTTTTGTACACGTAGCCTCCGAGCACATCGCACAACCCCTGCTCCAACTCCGCCACAGCCACGCGCAGCTCCCTCGAAGTGAGCCCTTCCCTGGCCGCCCAGCGGTGGAACCACTTGGTCTTATAGATTCTCATGTGGGTTAAAAATAACTATAGCACTTGGTGCTATAGCGTTCAACCAGCGAGTTTTTCCACCGATCGTAAGATGCTTCGGCATTTCCGCTGTGTACAACGAATCGAGAGCGAGACCTGACGCCCCCCTTTTTTTTCGACGACAAGCCATAACTAGAGTACCCTCGCTTTCGAGGTCCTCAAAAACCAACGAGAAAGAGGACCATGAAGCGCTCGAAATACACCGAACAGCAAATCACTTACGCCCTGAGGAATTAAAGGGCCCAGGCTCGAATATTCCTAAAGCGCGCTCGAACATCCTTCACAAGGGCAACTCATTCTGATCTTCGGTCGCTCCTTCCTCACTTTCCGGCTTGCGAGGTCGCCCCCCGCGCTCGCGGCTTTCGTCGCTCTCCGAGCGCTCGGGCAATCGCAGCCTAGAAGCGACTGTCGCCCAGGGGTCGGTCTTGGGTTAAGGCGAGGCGAATATCATCGAGAGCGCTCTGATCGAGGGGGGCTCGAAAGAGCGTTCGGTAGGCGGTCTCGCGGCGACGGGCATCGCT
>JAJPKH010000079.1 GCA_021323795.1 Acidiferrobacteraceae bacterium
ACCGATTTACGTGGAAGATGTGGCGCGCGCCTTCGTGGACGCCATGGAGGAATACCGCACGCACGGGCAGCGTTACGATCTGTGCGGTCCCCGGGTGTATCGGCTCCGGGAGCTGGTTGGCTATATCGCGGAGTTGGGTGGGCGCCGTGTGCGCCTGCTCGGCTTGAGCGATCGGCTATCGCGTCTGCAGGCGACCGTGCTCGAGTACGTCCCCGGTAAGCCGTTCTCTCTCGACAATTACCATTCGCTCGCCGTCGACGCCGTCTGCGCGGGTCACAACGCGCTGGCGTCGGTGTTTGGCATCGAGCCGACGCCGCTTGAGCGCGTCGCGCCGGGATATCTCACCTAGGGAAGCCGCCTCACGACTCGCGAAAGCGCCCGCGACGCGCCTCGTGGCGTCCGGAGTTTAGAACTGCGGTTTTTCGAGAGCCGCCGTGGGAGTCGGAAGGAGCGTGTTAAGCGCCGCCACGCGCTCCACGCTCGGAAGGCGCCCGAGATCCTCCGCCGCCTGGTAAAACGCCGCCAGATTGCCCCGATTGCGCGCGAGCAGCGCCTGCAGCGCGGGCACGTGACGGTGATACATGCCAAGTGAAATCAAGTGCGCGTTGTTCAGGTTCTGGGCGAACCAGCCGTCGAAACCGCTGTAGCCGTTCCAGCGCTCTTTGAGTTGTGCGTACTCGGCGCGCAGCTCGCTGAAGATGAGCGCCTTCCCGGCGCGTTTTTGGTCGACGTTGGCGCCCGATTCGTACAAAACTTCGAGTCGGTCGCGGTGCTTCATCACCAGTGCGGCGAACTCTTCGTACCGTTTGAGCTTGGTTTCATACTTCTCGTAGTCGTCGGGCGCCCCGTTGGCCTTCAACCAGCGGCGCATGCCTTCGAGCTCGATCGTCATGGCGAAGGACTCGCTGAACGCGGTATCGCCGCGCACGTAGAGACGCTGGTGCGCGAGCTCGTGAAAAATGAGACCCGCGATTTCAGGTATCGGCCGGTTGATCGTGGTGTTCAAAAGAGGATCGCGGAACCAGCCGAGCGTTGAGTACGCCGTAACGCCGCCGACGTAAACATCCGCCCCTTCCGCGCGCAATTTGGCGGCGAACGCTTCCGCGTCGCGTTGCGAGAAATAGCCGCGGTAGGCGACGCAGCCGGTGACGATAAAGCACCACTCGGTCGGCTTGAGCGAGAACTCCGGCGTGGCGAAGACGTTCCACAGCACGTACGGCCGCTTAAGGTCGGCGTACACCCGGTAGCTGTCGTTGTAGGGAAGCCCGAGCTCGTGACTGGCGTACTCGCGAATGCCGAGTACTTGATTGAGCTTGTCTTTCACTTTGGCGTCGACGGCGGGATCGGCCACGACGTCTTCGATGGGCCGGCTCTGGGCGTAGACTTCGAGTTGCCCGTTCAGGGCTTGGGCATAGTAGCCGACATTGGCGCAGCCGACGACCAACAGTGTCGACAGCGCCGTGAGCAGATGATGGATTCGAAGCATACGTTCCTCTTGCGCGCAGCACTATGCCACAATTCTGTATACCCTGAATTTAGTCGATGGATTGCCAGGTCGCGAAAACGACCGGCTTGCGGCCGGCTCGGAAGAGCGGTGTGATGGGCCCGAGTACCGTCCGTTTCTATCCGATAAAGACGGCGCCCACGGTTGCGCCACGAGAAGCGCTGTGTTTGGCACCGGCGCCGGAGTAAGCGATGCAGACATACCTAGTGGGCGGGGCGGTGCGCGACAAGCGTCTCGGCGTGCCGGTCACGGACCGCGATTACGTCGTGGTCGGCGCCACGCCCGATGAAATGGTGAAGCAAGGCTTCAGACCCGTGGGCGCCGATTTCCCGGTGTTTCTGCACCCAACGACCAAGGAGGAATATGCGCTCGCGCGCACCGAGCGCAAGTCCGGCCACGGCTACAAAGGCTTCACCGTGTACGCGGCGCCCGACGTCACGCTGGAGGAGGATCTGCGCCGGCGCGACCTGACCATCAACGCCATGGCCGAAACCCTGGACGGCGGCCTGATCGATCCTTTCGGCGGCGCGCGGGACCTGGAGCAGGGGTTGCTGCGCCACGTATCCCCGGCCTTTGCGGAGGATCCGGTGCGAATCCTGCGGGTGGCGCGTTTCGCGGCGCGCTTCGCCCCGCGCGGTTTTCGCATCGCGGACGAGACGATGGCGCTGATGCGCGGCATGGTCGAAGCCGGCGAAGTGGATCATCTCGTTCCGGAGCGCGTCTGGACCGAGCTCGATCGGGCGCTCGGTGAAGACATGCCCTCGCGATTCTTCGAGGTGCTGCGCACGTGCGGCGCGCTCGCGCGCTTGTTTCCGGAGCTCGATGCACTTTATGGCGTACCGCAGCCGCCCAAGTACCATCCGGAAATCGATACGGGCGTGCATATCATGCTGGTCATCGATCAAGCGGTGCGGCTTTCCGCGGACAAGCGCGTGCGCTTCGCCGCGCTCATGCATGACGTCGGCAAGGGCACGACGCCGCGTTCGGAATGGCCTCGTCATATCGGGCACGAGGCGCGCAGCGTCGCGCTGATCGAAAAATTCTGCGAGCGCTTCCGTGCCCCGAGCGATTATTGCGAGCTGGCGCTGCTGGTGGCGCGTCATCACGGACTTTGCCATCGGCTGTTTGAGCTGCGTCCGTCCACGGTGCTCGAGCTCCTCGAGGCGCTCGATGGCTTTCGCCGGCCGGAACGCGTCGAGGCCTATGCGATCGCGTGCGAAGCGGACGCGCGCGGCCGGACCGGGCTGGAGGCCGATCCGTATCCTCAGCGCCAGCAGTTGCTCGCGGCTCTCGCGGCGGCGCGCGCGATCGATGCCACGGCGATCGCCGCCCAAGCGCGAGAACAGGGCTTAGCGGGGGAAGCGATCGGCGCGCGCATTCGCGAGCACCGCGTCCTTGCCGTGAAAGCAGCGCTCACCGTGAGCAAGCACGAGTGGAAGTGAGCGTGCCGCAGAAAAGGTTCGACGGCGTCTTTGCACGCCCTTTCGCGGCCGTATGCTTCTTGCTACTCGCCGGCGGTAGCGCCGCGGAAACCGGGACCGGTGCGAGCGCGCCGGCCACGCGCATTGCGAAGGTGGTTTATCATGCGGACTTCGGCGATCCCCGGCGTTTCAGCGCGCTCCTCACGAGCATTCGCAATATGGTGGCGACTTACGAGGCCGAGCTCAGGGAGTACGACGTGCGCGTCGTGTTCATCGCCTCCGGGATTCGCTTCGTCACGGAAGATAAACTGCTGAAGACGCCGTTCGCCGAAGACGAAGCGCTCAGGAAGCGTCGCCGCGACCTATTGGAGCGACTTATTTCGCTGCGCGACGTCTACGGCGTGAAGCTCGAGTTGTGCGGGATTACGCGCGAACAGGCGCGACTGCCGGAGAGCAAGCTCATTGCCGGCGTGACCGTGGTGCCTTCCGGCGTCGTGCGGTTGGCGGAGCTGCAACAACAAGGCTTCGCTTATATCAAAGTCGAGTAGCTTATGAAGACGGCAAAGAAAGCGCGCGCGGCGCGCGCGACCTCCGTACCGCGCGTCGGCATGGTCAGCCTCGGCTGCCCCAAGGCGCTGGTCGATGCCGAGCGCATCGTGACGCAGCTGCGGGCGGAAGGATATGCGATCTCGCCGGATTACCGCGGCGCGGATCTTGTCGTGGTGAATACCTGCGGCTTTATCGACGCGGCGGTCGAGGAGTCGCTCGACGCCATCGGCGAGGCGCTGCGCGAAAACGGCCGCGTCATCGTGACGGGTTGCCTGGGCGCCAAGGGCGATGTGGTGCGCGCGGCGCATCCCAAAGTGCTCGCCGTCACCGGCCCGCATGCGGCCGCGGAAGTGATGGAAGCCGTCCATGCGCATCTCCCGAAGCTGCACGATCCGTTTATGGATCTCGTGCCGCCGGCCGGTATCAAGCTCACGCCGCGGCACTACGCCTATCTCAAAATTGCCGAAGGCTGCAATCATCGCTGCACGTTTTGCATCATCCCCTCGATGCGCGGCGACCTCGTGAGTCGCCCGATCGGCGAAGTCATGCAGGAAGCCGAGGCGTTGGTCAAAGCCGGCGTCAAAGAGTTGCTGGTGATCTCGCAGGACACCAGCGCCTACGGCGTCGACGTCAAATATCGCACCGGATTCTGGAACGGCCGGCCGATCAAAACCCGCATGACCGACCTTGCCCGCGCGCTGGCCGAGCTTGGCGTGTGGGTGCGGCTGCATTACGTGTATCCGTATCCGCACGTGGACGAAGTGATTCCGCTCATGGCCGAGGGCAGGCTTCTGCCCTATCTCGATGTGCCGTTTCAGCATGCGAGCCCGCGGATACTAAAACTCATGAAGCGACCGGCGAGCGCGGAAGATACGCTGGCGCGCCTGCGTGCCTGGCGCGACGTCTGCCCTGATCTGACCGTGCGCAGTACGTTTATCGTCGGGTTTCCGGGCGAGACGGAGGAGGACTTCGGGCAGTTGCTCGAGTTTATCGAGACGGCCGAGCTCGATCGTGTGGGATGCTTCACCTATTCACCGGTCGAAGGCGCCTCCGCCAACGCGCTGCCCGCTCCGGTGCCGGAAGAAGTCAAGCAAGAGCGTTACGCGCGCTTCATGGCGAAACAAGAAACGACTTCGCGCCGCCGGCTGGCACGCAAGGTCGGCCGCACGCTTCGAGTGTTGGTCGACAAGGTCGAGGAGGGTAGGGCCATGGCGCGCTCGAGCGCCGATGCGCCCGAGATCGACGGGGTGGTGTACATCCAGGCAGGAACCGAACTGAATGTCGGCGACTTTTACGACGTCGTAGTAACGCGGGCTGACACGCATGATCTACACGCCGTCCTCAAAGGCGCGAGCGACGGTCTTGCAGCAAAAAGGCGCTGAGGGGTTTCGAGATTCCGCGTCCGAGCGCCATGACCTTGTAAAGTTCTCCCATCTCGTGGGGTAGCGTGAGCTTCTTGATTTGATCGGTGAGGGCGAGATGCGCGCGCACGTCGCTCAGATCGGCGTCGGTCACCAGACGGTCGAGGCCGTTCCCGATGAGAAACGCCGCTTGGGACGTGTAGCCCAGTAAGTCGAGCCCGGTTTCGGTTCCGGCTTCGGCGATCGCCGTGAAATCGATGTGCGCGGTGATGTCCTGCAATCCGACGAGGATGAGCGGGTCGCCGTGCGCGCGATGGCGGTAGTGACACATCAACGTGCCCCCGGCCCGATCCGGGTGATAGAACTCGGCGCGCGGAAAGCCATAGTCGATCAGCAACAGCACGCCGCTTTCGAGGATATCCGCGGCGCTGCGAATCCACGCCTCCGCGGCGAAGCCGACTTCCGAGATGTAACCGGGCGCCAAACCGAGCGGCGCGATGCGCTCAACGAGTGCCGGTTCGGCGGCGGTCCCAATCCACGTAAGACGGCCGTCCCGCCGCGTAACGCGCAGTTGCTCGAGTCCGTTCGCGGCCATCCTGAATCGTTCGACGGGCATCGCGTCGAGCAACTCGTTGCCGATCACCAGACCGCGAAACGACGCCGGCAATCGGTCGAGCCACCGCACGCGTCCGCAGAGCTCGGGCGCGTGCTCCTTCAGCGTCTCGGTCTGGCGGACCCGCAGGTGCGGACTCAAATCGAGGATGTAATAAGTGCGCGGCAGCGCATCGAGCCGCGCAAGCTCCCGCAGCAGCTCCACCGCGAGCCGGCCGCTGCCGGCGCCGACTTCAAGGATCTCGGCATCGCCCAACTGCGCGAAGATTTCCGCGGCGGTATGCGCGATGCAGCGACCGAAGAGCGGGAAGGTCTCCGGGGCGGTGATGAAGTCGCCGCGTGCCCCGAACTTCTCTTTCCCCGCGGTGTAGTAGCCGAGACCGGGCGCATAGAGCGCGAGCTCCATGAAGCGGCCGAAGGCGACGGGACCGTGCCGGCGAATCTCCTCTTCGATTAGCGCCGTAACTTGCGTACTGACGGTCGTTTCTTCCTCCGACGGAGGCGGCAACTTTGCGAGGCCACGAGGAGACGGCGGCATAGAGCTATTGGCGTTGAATGGGCAGGCGAGTATCGTTGATCGGTTGGGTCGAACCGTTCCTTGGCCGCGAACGTACGGGAGTGCTTCGAAGCGATGTGGAGCAGTATACCAACCCGAGGTGGATGAGGCATGGCGGACGCTTCGCTTGAAGGCAAAGTAGCGCTGGTGACGGGAGGCGCCCATCGCATCGGCGCCGCTCTCGCGCGCGCCCTGCATGCCGAAGGCGTGCGTCTCGTCATTCATTATCACTCCTCGGAAGCGGCGGCTCACGCGTTACAAGCGGAGCTCCATCAGGTGCGACCCCAATCCGTGATGTTGGTGCGCGGGGATTTAGGCGCCGGGGAGCGGCTCGCCCGCAACCTCGTATTCGAAACCGTGGAGTCGTTCGGCCGCCTCGACGTTTTGGTCAACAATGCCTCGCAGTTCTACCCGACCGAATTCGGCCAGGCCACCGAGGCACAATGGGATGAGCTGATGGCGATAAATCTCAAAGCGCCGTTCTTCCTCGCCCAGGCCGCTTGGCCGCACCTCAAAAAGCAGAGTGGAGTAATTCTCAACATCGCGGACATTTACGGCGATCGGCCGTTGCCCGGTTATCCGATCTACAGCATCACCAAGGCTGGGCTCATCATGCTGACCAAGGCGTTGGCGCGCGAGCTTGGACCGGAGGTGCGAGTGAACGGCATCGCCCCGGGCGTGATTTTGTGGCCCGAGACCGGGCTCGATGAGATGTCAAAGCAGCGCATCATTTCGCGCACGCCGTTAAAGCGCGCCGGCGACCCGGCTGACATCGCCCGCACGGCGCTTTTCTTGATACGCGACGGCGGTTATCTCACCGGGCAGGTGATCGCGGTCGATGGCGGCCGCGGCGTCGTGATATAAACCGCCGGCAGGTTGGGGGTTGAGGTGCTCGCCACGCTCAATCGAGTTTGAGTTGCACTTCTCGCAGCTCGGCACGGTTCGCAAAGTTCCGCCATAAGTCGACGAAACGCTCTCCGGTTTCCGGATGCCGCTCTTGCGGCGCGAGTTCCGCGAGAGGACCCAGCACGTAGGCGCGGTCCCTGATTTCGCTTCGCGGCACATCGAACTTTCCTCGATGCCGCACCAAGTTGCCATATAGCAGGATGTCGATATCGAGCGTGCGCGGACCGTAGCGCGGCCCGTCCCGCAGGCGCCCATTGGACATTTCTATCGCGGTCAGCGCCCCGCGCAGCGCTTCTATCGTTTGGTCGGTGTCGAAGGCCGCCACGAGATTATAAAAATCGTCGCCGTCGAAACCTTCGGCCTTGCTTTGGTAGACGGCGGAAAAGGCGGGATTCGCGTACCGTTCCCGGATCGCCCGCACCGCCGCCCGGATGTGCGTTTCCCGCTCGACGTTGGAGCCGATGCTGACGTACACCCGTGGCATCAGCTCTTTTGCCCGCGCTCGATGACTACCCCGACGTCCGTCGCGTGACGAAGCGCCCCCTTCTTGTTGATGCGCACGCGCACCCAGGGCACGGGAAATTCGGCAAGCACGATGGCGGCGACTTTCTCGGCCAGCGTTTCCACGAGTTGAAACTGCGACTGATTGACGAACTCAATGACGCGCTTGGCGATCGCCTTGTAGTCGACGGTGTCCTCGATCCGGTCCGCGCGCGCGGCGCGCGCAATGTCCGCCGCTATGTCGAGATCGATGGCGACCGTCTGGCGTATGCGACGTTCCCATTCAAACACGCCGATGACGCAGTCGACACGGAGATTGCGAACGTAGATAAGATCCATGGCTGTACGAATGGTGACCGCCGCACTATAGCCAAAAAGGCCGCGCGGTGTCTTGACCCCCGGGCGCGCGGCGATTCCAATTAGCATCCGTGGAGTACGCGTGCGTCCTGATCGCCTACCTCCTCGGCTCGGTGCCGATGGGCATCGTCGTTGCCCGCGCGCTCCGCCTTCCCGACCCGCGTACCACCGGCTCGGGCAATCCGGGCGCGACGAACGTGCTGCGCTACGGCGGTAAAGCCGCCGCCGCCCTTACGCTCGCGGGCGACATCGTGAAGGGTGTGGCGGCTGTTTTGATCGCACGGTTCGCGACCGCCGATTCCTCCGTGATCGCGTTCAGCGGTCTCGCCGTTTTTCTGGGGCACCTGTACCCGGTTTTCTTTGGCTTCCGCGGCGGTAAAGGAGTAGCGACCGCGTTAGGCGTATGGCTCGTACTGGTTCCCGCAGTCGGGCTGCTGCTGCTCCTGACCTGGCTGATCATCGCGGCGGCGTTTCGCTATTCCTCTCTTGCGGCGCTCGTGTCCGCCGGCTTGTCGCCCTTTTACGTATGGTGGTCCGCCGCTGGCCCGGCCTATTTGATGTTGAGCGTGGCGATGACGTTGCTGCTGATCTGGCGCCATCGCAGCAACATCCGCAATCTCATGCTCGGCAAGGAAGGGCGCATCAGCTTCAGCCGCCGACCTGCGGAAGATCGGTGAGGCTCCAGCGCGGGCGCGCTTCGAAAGCCGGACCATCACGCTGTCCCGCGAGAAGCCGCATACAGCCGGCGTATGCGATCATGGCGCCGTTGTCCGTGCACAGCTCGGGCCGGGGAAAATAACAACGCACGCCGTGTTTGAGACCGAGCCGGCCGAGCCGATCGCGCAGCAGGCGGTTGGCGCTCACTCCCCCCGCCACGACCAGGCGCTCGAGCCCCGTTTGCGCGAGCGCCCGCTCGGCTTTGATAACGAGCGTATCGACGACGGCCTGTTGGAATTCGGCGGCGATGTCGGCCACGCGGCTCGCGGTTAAGGGAGTGGCGGCGACCGCCAGCGCGCAGGCTGTCTTGAGCCCGCTGAAGCTGAAATCAAGACCCGGCCGGTCGGTCATCGGACGGGGAAAACGGAGCTTGCCCGGTTCGCCGTTCTTGGCCGCCTGCTCGATCGCCGGCCCCCCGGGATAACCCAGGCCGAGGAGTTTCGCGCTCTTATCGAAAGCTTCCCCGGCGGCATCGTCCACCGATTCGCCCAAGATACGATATTCGCCGATCGCTTCCACGTGAGCGAGAAGCGTGTGTCCACCGGAGGTGAGTAACGCCAGAAAAGGAAACTCCGGCCGCTCGGCTTCGAGCATCGGGGATAATAGGTGACCTTCCATGTGGTGCACGCCGATGGCCGGAATCTTCCAGGCGTGCGCCAGGGATCTGCCTATCGCCGCGCCGACCAACAGCGCTCCCGCCAAACCCGGACCGGCCGTATACGCGACGCCGTCAATCTTCCCCGGCCGGCTTCCCGCGTGATCCGGACCCAGGACCTTGCGGACCAGGGGCAACGTCTTACGAATATGGTCCCGGGAGGCGAGTTCCGGCACCACACCTCCGTACTCCAGGTGCAATGCTTGCGAGAACCGAAGATGGGAAAGGAAGCCGTCCGCCGAGTCGTAAACCGCGATCCCCGTGTCGTCGCAGGAAGTCTCGATACCAAGTACGCGCATGGCCTATATTCTAAGGCTTGGCCGGACTCACGGCCCACGTAATGTACAAAATCTGGGTGACGGGATAGAATCGCGCCCCTTCCGGCCAAGCGGGTTGCTCCGTTTCCCGGCGCTTTCCCTTACGACAACTGAAACAAGCGAGGTGTTTAGACTCGATGCCGTCCGTCCGCGTTAAAGAAAACGAGCCCTTCGAGCTCGCGTTGCGCCGCTTTCGCCGCTCCTGTGAAAAGGCGGGAGTATTCACCGAAATGCGCCGCCGCGAGCATTACGAGAAACCCACCGAAATCCGCAAACGTAAAGCCGCCGCCGCACGCAAACGCGAGCAGAAGAAGCTGGCGCGGATGTCGATGCCGTATCGCCCGCGCGTCGTCGCGTGAGCCTGAAGGATCGCATCCAAGACGATCTTAAGCAGGCGATGCGCGACAAGAACCAGACGCGCGTCGACACCTTGCGCCTGCTCACCGCCGCCATCAAACAACGCGAGGTCGATGAGCGCATCACGCTTGACGACGCGCAAGTGCTCGCCGTCATCGACAAGCTGATCAAGCAGTCGCGCGAGTCAATCGAGCAGTACGAAAAGGGCGGCCGCGCTGATCTCACCGCCAAAGAACAGGCGGATGTCGCCGTCTGGCGGGCCTACTTGCCGCAACCGCTGGACCAGGCCGAAATCGAGCGGCTCGTTGCCGAGGCTATCGCGTCCACCGGCGCCGCGTCGGTGAAGGATATGGGGAAGGTCATGGGGGTACTCAAACCCCGACTCCAGGGCCGGGCCGATATTGGGCAGGTCAGTGCGCAAGTAAAGGTGCGCCTCGGCGGATAGCTTTCCTTCCGGCGTACGGTGGTCATACCAAATCGAAGACGGCGCTAGAATAGGCGCATGGCCGGCCGGATCCCGAAGCAGTTCATCGATGAACTCTTGCTGCGTTCCGATATCGTCGAGGTTATCGACGCATGCGTGCCGCTAAAGAAGGCCGGGAAAGATTACAAGGCCTGCTGTCCTTTTCATGAAGAAAAAACTCCCTCGTTCACCGTAAGCTCCGCAAAGCAGTTTTATCATTGTTTCGGTTGCGGGGCCCATGGAACGGCTATCGGTTTTCTCATGGAGTATGAGCACATGAGTTTTCCGGAAGCCGTCGAGGAGCTGGCGCGACGGGCGGGCCTTTCCCTGCCGAAAGAAACCGAAGGCGCCATCGACCGTTCGGAGAGCACCGCCGATCTATTAGGCGTGCTGGAAGAAGCGGCGCGCTATTACCGGACTCAGTTACGCGAAACGCCGCGAGCAATTGCTTACCTGAAGGGGCGCGGTATCAGCGGCGATGTAGCAGGCGGATTCGCCTTGGGTTACGCCCCGGATGCATGGGACAACCTCGTGCGCCTACTCGGCAAGACGCCGGCGGAGCGCGAAGTACTGATCCGCGCCGGCCTGGCGATCCGCAAAGATGCCGGCGGCTGCTACGACCGCTTTCGGGACCGCGTGATGTTCCCGATCCATGATTACCGGGGGCGCATCGTCGGGTTCGGTGGGCGCATTATCGATAAAGGCGAGCCGAAATACCTCAACTCGCCTGAAACCCCGTTGTTCCACAAGGGCCGCGAGCTTTACGGCCTGTTCCGTGCTCGCGATAGCATCCGCAAGGCGGGGCGTGTCATCGTTGTTGAAGGATACATGGACGTCGTCGGCTTGGCACAGTTCGGCGTCGATATTGCGGTCGCCACGCTGGGAACGGCCACGACGCGCGAGCATCTCGAGCGCTTGTTCCGCTTCGTGCCCGAGGTCGTGTTTTGCTTTGACGGAGACCGTGCGGGAAGAGAAGCGGCATGGCGCGCGCTGGAGATTGTACTGCCCGTGCTGCATGAGGGTCGCCATGCCGCCTTCATGTTTCTTCCCGAAGGTGAAGACCCGGACACACTGGTGCAAAAGGAAGGAAAAGAACGATTTCTCGGTCGTACGCGCACCGCGATGACTGTGCCCGATTTCCTGTTCAAGGGACTGGCGGAGCAAGTTGATATGACCCGCAGCACAGGGCGCGTGCAACTTGCTGAACTTGCTCAGCCTTATCTGTCGAAAGTGCCGGCTGGGTTGCTCCGCGACGCCATGTTAGACCGGCTGAAGTTAAGTCCGGCTATGCACGAAAAGCTTTCGGCGCAGGAGAATCGCCACACCGGGCGAATAGCGAATCTCGGCCCAAAGCGTCCCGCCCCCATTATGAGGCTGGCTGTTGCTTTTTTGGTTCAGCACCCAGAACTTGCCGCTCACATTGATGACTCCCTTTCCCTGCAGGGGTCGGACTTGCCCGGCATGCCGCTATTTCGAATGCTGCTCGGCTTGATTAAATCGTCGCCAAAAATTAATACAGCTTCCATTATCGAGCATTTTCGCGATAGTGAGCACAAACATTCGATTTCCCGTCTGGCGGCTTGGAGGCATTCCGCACTCGAGCACGACATCGTGGCTGAATTCCAGGGAGTGCTAACCCAAATACACCGGACGGCTGTCCGGGAAAAAATAGATACATTGCTGCAAAAAGAGAAAATTTCCGGTCTAACGTCGGCGGAAAAGGCGGAATTGGCAAAGTTGACCCGCCTCCCGGTGGAAAAGGCTGGAATTACACCCCATTAATAGCTGCACGGAGTTCAAGGCAGGTCGAGAGTTAAGCTATAATTTCACGCTTTACCTCGCCGCACACAGTTTCAGACACTAGGCCGACAAATGGACCAGGAAACACAACGCTCCCAACTGAAGAAGCTCATCATCCAAGGCAAAGAGCAGGGCTTTTTGACCTACAGGGAGATCAACGACCACCTGCCGGAAGAGGTCCATGACACGGACCAAATCGAGGCGGTGGTAAATATGATCAACGACATGGGAATCCAGGTCTTCGATGAAGCGCCGGATCCCGACGCGCTGTTGCTGAAGACCGAGCCTACCCCCGCGGAAGAGGATGAAGAAGCGGCCGAGGAAGCCGAGCAAGTGCTGGTCTCGGCGGTCGACAGCGAGTTCGGCCGTACCACGGATCCCGTGCGCATGTATATGCGCGAAATGGGGACAGTCGAGCTGCTGACGCGTGAGGGCGAGATTGAGCTCGCCAAGCGCATCGAAGACGGCGTGCGCCAGACGACGGAAGCCATCGCGGCATGTCCCGCGGCGATCGCCGAAGTGGTGCGGATGATGGATCTGGTGGAAGCCGACCAAATGCGGCTGACGGATCTGGTCGTCGACTTCGTCGATCCGAATGCGCCTGATCTCCCGCCGCCGGAAATCAAGACGGCGAGCGCCAATGAAGAGACGGACAGCGATGAAGGCGACGGCGCGAGCGGCAGTGACACCGATGAAGAAGGCGGCCCCAACCGGGAAGAAGCCCTCATCCGCTTCGCTCGTATTCGCAAGCTCCATGCTAATTTGCTGAAGGCGAGCGCGAAGAGCGGCCACGACAGCCCGGAAGTGCGGCGCGTTCAGAAGAAGCTCGCCGACGAATTCATGCAGATTAAGTTCGTCTCCAAGCAGATCAACCGGCTGGTCGAGTACGTGCGTTCGCTGGTTGATCAAGCGCGCGCGCAGGAAAAGGTCATCATGGACGTGTGCGTGGGCAAAGCGCGCATGCCTCGCAAGAACTTCATCAAGATTTTCCCGGGCAACGAGACCAATAAGCGTTGGATCAAGAAGGCCGCCAAAGCGAGCGAAGTAAACGCCGCGGTTCTCGAAAGTCACGCTGAAGAAATATTGGCGGCGCAGGAAAAGCTGCATCAGATCGAAGAGCGTGCGGGCCTTCCCATTACCGCGTTGAAAGAAGTGAATCGCCGGATGTCGATCGGCGAAGCCAAAGCGCGGCGTGCGAAGAAAGAGATGGTCGAAGCGAACCTGCGCCTGGTCATCTCGATCGCCAAGAAGTACACCAACCGCGGCCTGCAATTCCTGGACTTGATCCAAGAAGGCAACATCGGCCTGATGAAGGCGGTGGACAAGTTCGAGTATCGTCGCGGTTACAAGTTTTCGACGTATGCCACGTGGTGGATACGCCAGGCGATTACGCGGTCGATCGCGGACCAGGCGCGCACCATTCGCATTCCGGTGCATATGATCGAGACCATCAACAAGCTCAATCGCATCTCGCGGCAAATGCTGCAGGAGGTGGGCCGCGAGGCGACGCCGGAAGAGCTCGCCGAGCGCATGGACATGCCCGAAGACAAGATCCGCAAGGTGCTCAAGATCGCGAAGGAGCCGATTTCCATGGAGACGCCGATCGGCGACGACGAGGATTCGCATCTCGGCGATTTCGTCGAGGACGTGAACACCGTCGCGCCGCCGGATGCGGCTACCGGAACGGGCCTCAAGTATGCCACGATGGAAATACTCGGCACGTTGACGCAGCGCGAGGCCAAAGTGCTGCGCATGCGCTTCGGTATCGGCATGAACACCGACCATACTCTCGAGGAGGTTGGTAAGCAGTTCGACGTGACCCGGGAGCGTATCCGGCAAATCGAAGCCAAGGCGTTGCGCAAGCTGCGCCATCCGAGTCGTTCGGAACACCTGCGGAGCTTCCTCGACTAGCGGTGTCGTCCTTCACGTGTAACATGACGGGCCGGTACAATACCGGCCCGTTGTTTTTCTGTGCCTGTAGCTGTTCGTCGAGTGGAGGATCGAGGAGCCGTGAACGCGAGCCGGGGCGCATGCTTGGCGGCTCATCGCCGGTCATGCAATTGGCACGATGTAACTCTGTGGGCCTGTAGCTCAGCTGGTTAGAGCAGGGGACTCATAATCCCTTGGTCCTAGGTTCAAATCCTAGCGGGCCCACCATTCACTTCACTCTGGTTCGCTGATGATCGACCCGCCACCTTTCGGCACGCCTTTGGTGTTTGAGCACTTGGTGCAAGTGAATAACTTGCACGATGAGCGGTTGCAGCCACTCTCGCGTGGACAGCTGTGGCGGGGCTTGGTGCAACGCGCGGAACGGCCCCGCTATTTCACGCCCTGGCTCGTCAAAAATACGGTCGCCAAGCGCGCCGATGGTTCATGGGAAAGAGAGCTCGATTTCGGCGCTTTTCGGGTGCGTGATCGCGTCCATTTCCAAGAGGAGGAAAGCGTACGCTACGAAATTCTTGAAAGTGGTGTTGCGACCCAAGGAAGCCTTGTGATGCACATCGAAGAACCGCTGCCCGGCGAGCTTTTTGTACGCTTTATTTACCAAGTGCGCTCGCTCGACCACGATGCGCGCAGTCCGTTGGCCGGTTTCGTCAAGGACGCGTATCGGCAAGCGGACGAGGATACTATCGTCGGAATTCGCGTTTTGGCCGCGAACGGGTTGCTGGACGAATAAAATGAACGGCGCGGCAACGCCTCGGGAGTAGATTTCCGATTTGCGCGCGTGCCCCCGCACGCCGGCCATCGTGTCTTCGTCGCGAGGATTTGCTGTTCGATGATTGCGCAAAGCGCGCCGGTACCGCGTGAGTGAGTGCTGCGAAGGGAGATAGGTGGTGGAACGCCTGTACGATCTGCTGGTCGTCGGCGGCGGCATCAATGGCGCGGGTATCGCGCGTGACGCCGCCGGGAGAGGGCTTTCCGTCTTACTTTGCGAACAGGACGACTTGGCCGCTCACACATCTTCCGCCAGCACCAAGCTCATTCACGGCGGGTTGCGCTATCT